>DASRJR010000205.1:0-19789 GCA_035649395.1 Vicinamibacterales bacterium | reverse complement strand
CCCCCAACCAAACGAGACGCATATGGCATCGACCGTAGACACCATTGACCTGATCGATCGAGCGAAGGTCGTCGCGCGGATCGCCGATGAGCACGCCGAGGCCGGAGACGCCGAAGGCCGCCTGGCCGAACCGGTGGTCGACGCGCTCCATCGAACGGGACTGTTCGGCATGTGGGTCCCGCGCTCGGTGCACCGCGGCGCCGAGCTCGATCCGGTCTCCTCGATCGGCGTCATCGAGAACCTCGCCTACGGCGACCCGTCGACGGGATGGGTGCTGATGGCGGCCGCGCTCGCCGTCGGAACAGGGGCGGCGTATCTGGATGACGAGGCGGTCAGCGAGCTGTTCGGCAAGGAGCGGCTTCCGGTGATCGCCGGACAGGGTACGCGGCCGGGCAAAGCCGTCCCGACACGAGGCGGCTTTCAGCTCAGTGGGTCATGGAGCTTCGCCTCCGGGATCAAGCACGGCACTCACATCCACACGCTCGGCGTGATCGAAGGGATCAACGAACCACGGATCTTCGTGCTGCCGGTCGAGAAGGCGACGCTCATCGAGAACTGGGACGTGCTCGGGTTACGCGCGACGGGCAGCATCGACTACCGGATCGACGACGTGTTCGTACCCGAGGGGTACACGCATTTCGCACTGACAGAGACGCCGAAGCGCGGCGGCAGTCTCTACTCGATTGGCGTGATCGGCTTCGCCATCATCTGTCACTCGGCCTGGGCCTGCGGCATCGGCCGGCGGGTACTCGACGAGATCGCGGCGGGCGCGAAAAGCAAGATCGGTCGCTCTGGTACGCTCGCGCAAAGCGAAGCGTTCCATCAGCAATACGCCAAGATGGAGGCCTCGTATCGTGCCGCGCGCGCGCTCGTGTACGAAGCGTGGAGCGACGTGAAAACGACGCTCGATCGCGGCGAGCGGCTGTCGGTGCGGCAACACACGCTGATTCGCCTCGCGATGGCGCACGTGACCTGGTCGGCACACGACGCCGCGATGTTCGCCTACAAGTCGGCGGGCACGGTCGCGCTGCGCGCCGGCACGATGCAGCGGCTGTTCCGCGACATGCACGCCGGCATCCAGCACGTGACCTCGTCGCCGCCCGTGTTCCAGGCGCTCGGCCGAGAGCTCGCCGGTCTGGCCGAAGGCCAGCGTTGGGTGTTCCTGGATCTGGCACCGGGGGCATGACCGCGTACAAGAGACAACGGAGAAGATCGGCGGCAGCGGAGTTTTCAACACGGGGACAACGGGGAAAACGGGGGAAACGGGATCGGCCGCCTGGCACCGCTCCAGTCGCTTGCGGCATGATCTGGAGCGGTGCCAGACAGCCGTTTCCCGTTAACACCGTTTCCCCCGATATCTCCGTGTTGGTATCCCGTTGACTCCGCTCTCCCCGTTCCCGGCTGAGTCCATGCCATCGACGCTCACACACCTCGAATGCTCGCGCCCGACGTGTCGGTCGACGTTCGATCATGCGCAGCGACAGCATCTCTGTGCGAAGTGCCAGGCACCGTTGCTGGCTCGATACGATCTGGCCGCCGCGCGGCGAACGCTCAGTCGCGCCGCGCTCGCCGGTCGCGTCCATTCGATGTGGCGATACGAGGAGGTCCTGCCTGACGCCACTCCCGTCACCCTCGGCGAAGGCATGACGCCGCTGCTCCACGCCCAGCGTCTTGGCGCACACCTCGGTCTCGAACGTCTCTACATCAAAGAAGAAGGGCAGAACCCGACCAACTCGTTCAAGGCTCGTGGACTTTCCGCCGCGGTGACCGTGGCAAAGGCGCTCGGTGTCGAGACGATTGCGCTGCCGACTGCCGGCAATGCCGGCGGTGCCGCCGCCGCGTACGCCGCACGAGCCGGACTGCAATGCATCGTCGCGATGCCTGCCGACACACCGGCGGCAATCGTGCTCGAAACGCGGGCCTGCGGCGCCGACGTCCGCTTGATCGACGGGCTGATCTCGGATTGCGGCGCATTCATCGCCGCCGAAGCACCGCAGCACGGCTGGTACGAAGTGTCGACGTTGAAGGAGCCGTATCGCATCGAGGGCAAGAAGACGATGGGGTACGAGCTGTGGGAGGCATTCGACGGCGCGTTGCCGGACGTGATCGTCTACCCGACGGGTGGCGGCGTCGGCCTCATCGGCATGTGGAAAGCCTTCGAGGAACTCGAGGCGATGGGGCTCACCGGCAGCGATCGGCCGCGGATGATCGCGGCCCAGGCCGCCGGCTGCGCGCCAATCGTGACGGCGTTCGAGCAGCGCGCCGACGCATCGGTGAAATGGGAGCACGCCGCAACCGTTGCGGCGGGACTGCGTGTACCGAAGGCCCTCGGCGATTTCATCATCCTGGCGGACATCTACGCGAGCCGAGGCGAGGCGGTCGCGGTCAGCGACGAGGCATTGATGTCGGCCTGCCGCGACATGGCGCGCCTCGAGGGCATCTTCGCCGCGCCCGAGGGCGGCGCGGGACTCGCCGCCCTCGAACGGCTCATCGATGACGGCAAGCTCGATAGGGCCGAGTCGGTGGTGCTGTTCAACACGGGAAGCGGATACAAGTACCTGGAGGCGTGGCAGAGTACGCTGTACTCTTCCAGTTGATACGGTCTACTAGTCCCATGAGCACGGTCGCCCAGCCTCGCGTCGAGTTCATCCTCAACGGCGCACCGGTCGGTATCGATGACGCGCCGACGCACGCGACACTGCTCGACGCGCTGCGCGCCCGCGGGCTCACTGGTGCCAAGGAAGGCTGCGCCGAAGGTGAGTGCGGCGCGTGCACCGTGGTGATGGTGGCCGAGCAGGGCGGCCGCGCGATCTATCGCACCGTGAACAGCTGCCTCATGCTGCTGCCAACGGCCGCCGGCCAGGAGATCTACACCGTTGAGTCGCTCGCCTCGAATCTAGGGCCGCCTGAAGGCGGCCCCCACGAACCGTTGACTGAGGCGCAGCAGGCGATGGCCGCCGAAGGCGGATCGCAATGCGGCTACTGCACCCCCGGCTTCGTGATGAGCCTGTTCGCCGAGCACTATCGCCCCGATCGGATCGGGCCCTGCGATCCGCATGCGATGGCGGGCAATCTCTGCCGCTGCACCGGCTACCGTCCCATCCGCGACGCGGCTCTCGCCTTGGGGCCCGCGCCGGCTGGCCGATTCCGCGATCGACTCGCCCGCCCCGCGCCGGTCCTGGGGCCGATTGCATCCGAGTCGTACTCGCGTCCAACGACGGTGGAGGCGTGCGTCGAGATCCTGGCACGCACACCACAGGCGATCATCGTCGCCGGCGCAACCGATCTCGGCGTGGATGCCAACCTCAAGGCGCGTCGCTTTCCGTCGCTCGTGAGCGTCGATGCGATCGACGAACTGCGCGAGTTCTCCGACACCAAGACGAGCGTTCGCATTGGCGCGGCGCTGCCGCTCAGCGATATCGCGGAGCGATGGCGCGATGCACCCGATGCGTTCGGCGAGTGGATCACGCTGTTCGCCTCGCCGCCGATTCGCAACCGCGCGACCCTTGGCGGCAATCTCGTCACGGCGTCTCCGATCGGCGACTCGGCGCCGCTCCTGATGGCACTCGGCGCGCGCGTGCACCTTGCGGGTCCGGCCGGTCGCCGGTCGATCGACCTCGGTTCGTTCTTCACGAGCTACCGCAGGACCGCGTTGGGCGCGGGCGAGCTGCTGACGACGATCGAGATTCCGAAGCCGTGGCCGGGACTGGTGCGTTTCTACAAGGTGTCGAAGCGTAGGTTCGACGACATCAGCACCGTGGCCGCAGCCATCGCGTTGGACCGGGACGGCGCGGGGCGCGTGCAGCGCGCCCGCGTGGCGCTCGGCGGGGTCGCCGCCACACCGCTGATCGTCCACGAGGCCGAGCACACCGTCGTCGGGCAGATCTGGAATGAGGCAGCAATCGAACGCATGCAGCAGGTGCTCGATCGCACGCTCAACCCGATCTCGGACGTGCGTGGATCGAGGGAGTACCGGCTCGAAGTCGCCAAGAGCCTGATCGGAAAGTTCTACTGGGAGACGGCGTCATGACGGCGCCTTACGAAGGGCCGCCTAAAGGCGGCCCCCACGTACGGAGCGAGCGGGAAACCGTGGCGCACGAGAGTGCACGCGGGCACGTGACCGGGGACGCGCTCTACACCGACGATCTGCTCTCGCGGTATCCGGAGCTGCTCCACGCGTGGCCGGTGCTCGCACCGCACGCCCATGCCACGCTCGAGACACTCGACCTCGCGCCGGCGCTCGCCGAGCCTGGCGTGATCGCGACGCTCAGCGCGAGTGACGTCCCCGGCGAAGGCGACAGCGGCGCGAACCGTCACGACGAGCCGCTGTTCCCGACCGAGATCTTGTTCTTCAACCAGCCGGTCGCGTGGGTCCTGGCGACGTCGCTCGACGCGGCGCGGAACGGCGCGGCGCGAGTCACGGCCACGTATTCGCCGCTGCCGGCAGTGCTCACGATCGAGCAGGCGATCGATGCCGACAGCTATCTCACCGGACCACTGCGCATCAGCGATGGGAACATGACGGCGCTGGCCGACAGTGCCGTGCGCGTCGACGGTGAGTTGTCGATCGGCGGGCAGGAGCATTTCTACCTCGAGACGCAGTCGGCGATCGCGTGGCTCGACGAGACCGGCGGTGTCGCCCTGCACTCGTCAACGCAGCATCCGGCCGAAACGCAGGAGATCGTCGCGCGTGTGCTCGGCGTACCGAAGCACCGCGTGACCGTCGAGTGCGTTCGCATGGGCGGCGCGTTCGGCGGCAAAGAGGTGCAAGCCAATGCGTGGGCCGCCGTAGCCGCGCTCGGCGCGTGGAAGACTCGCCGCCCCGTGCGGGTGCGCCTGACCAGGGCGCTCGACATGGCGCTCACCGGCAAACGTCATCCCTACCTCGCTCGCTACTCGGCTGGCCTCGCCACCGATGGACGGCTGCAGGCGCTGCGCCTGGAGCTCTTTTCAGACGGTGGCTGGAGCCTCGATCTGTCCGAGCCGATCATGTGGCGATCGCTGTTTCACTGCGACAACGCCTATCGCATTCCGGCCGTGGACGTGACCGGGCGCGTCTGCCGCACACACAAGACGTCGCAGACCGCGTTTCGCGGCTTCGGCGGTCCACAGGCGATGCTGGTCATCGAAGACGTCCTCTCCCGCGCGGCGCAGCGGCTGTCGATCCCGGGCGACGTCGTCCGCGAGCGCAACTTCTATCGCGACGGTGACACCACGCACTACGGTCAGCGCGTCGACGAGGCCGCGCGGATGACGACGATCTGGACGCAGTTGAAGGCGACCAGCGAGCTCGATCGCCGGCGCGCCGCGATCGATCGTTTCAACGCGGAGCATCCCCATCGCAAACGCGGCCTCGCCATGACGCCGGTGAAGTTCGGCATCTCCTTCACGGCGACGTTCTTCAATCAGGGCGGCGCTCTCGTGCTCGTCTATCGCGACGGCAGCGTGCAGGTGAATCACGGCGGCACCGAGATGGGCCAGGGTCTGTTCACGAAGGTACAGCAGATCGCGCTCGAATCACTCGGCGTGACGCGAGAGCGGATCCGCATGATGCCGACACGGACCGACAAGGTGCCGAACACGTCGGCCACGGCCGCCTCGGCCGGTACCGATCTCAACGGCGCGGCGGTCGCCGATGCGTGCGCCCAGATCCGAAGCCGCCTGCTTCCCGGCGCCGCATCGCTGCTCGGCTGCGACGAGGCCGCAGTGGTGTTTGCCGACAATGTCGTGTCCGCCAACGGCCGCACCGCGTCGTTCGCGGCCGTCTGCGAAGCCGCTTACCGTCAGCGGATTCCGCTGTTCGCGCACGGCTACTACCGCACGCCCGACATCCACTTCGATCCGGCGGCTGGCCGCGGGCGTCCGTTTCATTACTTCGTCTACGGCGCCGCTGTCTCGGAAGTGGAAGTGGACGGGTTCACGGGCGACTACCGGCTCGTGCGCAGCGATCTCCTCGAAGATGCCGGGCAGTCGATCGCACCGATCGTCGATCGCGGTCAGATCGAAGGTGGCTTCATTCAGGGAGTCGGCTGGCTGACCATCGAGGAGCTGCTGTGGGACGCACGAGGCAAAGTCGCAACTGCCGGCGCGTCGACCTACAAGCTGCCTTCATGGTCGGAGCTGCCGGAGATCTTCAACGTCGCTCTCCTCGAGCGTCCGCCGCAGCCCAACGTCGTGTTCGGGAGCAAAGCCGTTGGCGAGCCACCGTTGATGCTCGCGATCTCGGTGCGCGAAGCCATCCGCGAGGCGATCGCCGCCTTCCGACCGGGCGCCGAAGTGACGCTCGATAGCCCGGCAACACCCGAACGCGTGTTCTTCGCCATCCGGCACGTGCGCGCGGGCGCGGAGGAGGCAGAGATCGCCGGGACGATCTCACGCAGAGATCGCTGAGGGGCAGAGGATCAGGTGCTTCTGACGACGAGGACCCGAACGTCACGACGGTCTTCAGTGAGGGCGAGACCGAGCTCGTCTTTCAGACGTTTCGTGATCGATGGGTATCCGGTCTGCTCGGGGAGCTCGACATCGTAGCGTCCGCTCAAACCGGTCTCGTCGACAACCGGTCGATCCAGCATCAGCTCCAGCTGGAAGCAGAACATCTCCATCGTCTCGTTCGAGATCGAAATCCTCCCGAGCGAGGTCGCGGCCGGTGGCCGCCGCCATGCATCCGGTGCCGGCATCCGCTCCGGCGTGACTTCGCCCGACGGCGCCTCACTTGCGAACGAGGCGAGTGAAAACGACGAACTGGCGAAGCCCACGCCGCCACCGCCGTCTTCCTGAACATCCCGAATCGCCGCGCTCTGACCGGCCGGAGCGCTCAGCACGTAGACGTGCATCGGACGTTGCTCGAAACCGAGCGACAGGCGGAAGTGCCGCTCGATGCCGCGTTGCATCAGCCGGTTCCGATCCTGTGGCCGATCGGTTGGCGAGTACACGAGCAGGAAGTCGTATCGTTCGGCCGGGTCGAAGGCAGCCGGCAGCTCGATGCGCGACTCGGGGAACGGCGCCTCGGCCTCACTGAAGATGCGCGCGAGCGCCGCTTTCAAGTTAAAGCCTTGGAGCGCCCAGTACTCGTCAGTGCCCGTGTCAGCCGACTCCAGCGTCTTCTTGCTCGTCGGCGTGATGTGCACGCCGTACGCACGCGGCAGGTCCATATCTCCTCTTCCTCTGGGGGAGGGAACGGAGCTTACGGAGGGAACGGAGTTTTCCCACACGGGGGAAACGGGGCTAACGGGGTTGAACGGCGGCCGCTCCGTTTGATCTCGGTTAACCCCGTTGCCCCGGTGTGAATAACTCCGTTAACTCCGCAACCACCGTTAACTCACACGGCGACGGGCGCATCCACCCCCTGCCACAGATTCGACGTGCTCAACTCTTCTCGGCCGCACGCCTTCAGATAGCAGAACAACTGCGTGCGGTACGCCGCACAGCCGCCGAGGACCAGCTCCAACAGGAACGCGGCGCGCGTCGCCTTGCGGCCGAACAGCTCGATCTCGCCGCGGAAATCAGCTTCGGTCCAGGCGCCGAGCAGGTCGGCGTACTGGGCGCTCTGCGTCTCGATCGCCGCCAGCAGCTGGTCGAAGCTCATCGCGTTCGCGGCGGCGGCGTCGGCCTGCCAGCGCTCGACATCGAAGCCGGTCTTGAGCGCGCGAACGAGGGACGGCCCCATATTCAAGAGATATCGGAGCATCTCGATCGTGCTTCGCTGTTTCGGCGTCGGGCGATAGTCGAGCTGGCTGCGATCGATCTTGCTGGCGAGGTGCAACAGAATCTGGACTTCCTTCTGCAACTGGGCGATGACTTCCGCTTTGGTCAGTGCTGTCATGGTCGTGGATGTCCTGTGGTGTGTAAGGTCCTGAATCCGGCGCCGGGGCGACGATCCGTCCGGCGATACGGGCGTCGATTGTAATGCGCGCGTCCCCTTTCTGGCGCACCGGCGACAAACACGAAGCGGCCTGCACTGAACTGCATCGTTTGACGTCGGTACCGCGCTTGCGAATCGTGGCACGATGCGGACCATGCACTGGCGGACGATGAGCCTGGTGGTTGCGGCGTTTCTGCTGGGCGCGTTCGCCGCCGGCTCGGGTACGCTTGGTGCGGCCCGCCTTCAAGGCCTCGGCGATGCAGGCCTGCATCTGATCGCGCGTGTCGTCGGACTCGACGACCAGCGGACACCGGCCTCAGCCAACGTCCTCTCCGAGCACGAGATCGAGGTGCTCGACAGCATGCCGCCGCAAAGCCAGGCGGAGCTGCTGCTCGAACGCTCCATCAACCATTACCGGGGCGCCAACGAGCAGATTGCGGCGCGCGTCCGTGGCTGGCGCGGCCGCATCGAGCTGAACGCGCGACTGAATCAGCTGTTCGTCACGGCGATCAATTCCGACGACCTGACGGTGCGCGTCGCCGGCATCGAGGTCGACATCGCCGCGCGCAACCTGACGAAGGACGTCTCGACGGTCGATCGCCTCGAGGAGGCCGCACGCACCGGCGCGCAGGGGCCGCGCGTCAACGCGATGTGGGACCTCGCGCTGATTGGCAATCGCGGCGTCGAGCCGGCGCGGGTATTCGACATCCTCATGGCGTCGCTGCACGACGAGAACGAGAACATCCGCTACTGGGCCGTGGAGGGCCTGGCGTACCTCGCCGCGGATAGCGCGATCGAACCACTGCTCGGGATGTTCCACGACGATCCGTCGCCGACGATTCGCGAGCGCGCGGCGTGCGGTCTGGCGCAGTCGGGCATGTTCAGCGCCGAGCAGCGCCGCAGCGCGGTTCCACGCCTGCTCGATTTCGCCGACGATGCGTCGCTCGACGACCAAACGCGTTCATGGGTGTTCCAGGCGCTACGCGACATCACGGGACAGTCGCTGCCGCGCGACGCGCACGTCTGGCGCGACTGGTATCAGCGCCATCTGAAAGTTGAGCGCTGACGCTGGTCCTTGGGCCTTGGTGCTTAAGGACCGCTACTGCCTTCTCATTGCTTCCGTGACAACCCCAACGCGCTGAACGCCGGCGCCCTTGGCGGCGTCGAGCACGGTGACGATCTCGCCGTAACGCAAGCTGCCTGCCGCCATCACGAATAACGTCTTGTCGCGGCGGGTGTCGAACACCTCACGCAGCCGCGTCTCGAGATCGGCGAGCGTTACGGCACGCTGGTTGATCGTCAGACGCTTGTCGCTCGTGTACTCGAGCACGATCTGCGGTGCCGGCGGCTTCGGTTCGCTCGGGCGCATCTGGGCCGGCAGGTTGACGTCGATGCCACGCTGGTTGAGCGGCAGCGCCGCCATGAAGATCACGATCAGCACGAGCAGTACGTCGATCATCGGCGTGACGTTCATCGCGGCGCTCGTGCGCGGGAGCTCGCCCGTAACGACCGACTCGGCCCCATGATGCTTGTGCGTCACCATCGCGGCTCCTCCCGGGTGATCCACCCTCGCCTGCAGGGATAGACACCAAAAACCCCAACTCGGGCCCACCGTTCTTGGGGGAAGGTCTGGTGAGGCGCCGCCATCGCTGCGGGACGGCAGTATGATCGGGTTCAAGGAGGGCCACCGTGCGCCACCGTGTCTCTGCCGTGATCGCCAGTGCCGCGCTCGTTCTCGCAGTGGGGTGTAGCCGCGCCGCAACGTCGGCGCCGACATCGGCCGATGCGACCACGTTCCTCGACGAGGTCGACCGCACCTTGACGCGGCTGAGCATCGAAGCGAACCGCGCCGGTTGGGTGACCCAGAACTTCATCACGACCGACACCGAAGCGATGGATGCGCGCGCCACGCAAGCGAGCGCCGACGCCTCGTCGCGGTTCGCCAAAGACGCAGTGCGCTTCGACAAGATCGACGTGACACCCGAACAGCGGCGGCAGCTCGATTTGTTGAAAGTGTCGCTGGTGCTGGCCACGCCGTCGAATGCGAAAGAAGCCGAAGAGCTGACGGCGCTCGTGTCGGCGATGCGCGGCGAATATGGGCGCGGCAAGTGGTGCCGTGATGCAGCCAAGCCAGACAGCTGCATGAACATCGACGACATCACGAAGCTGCTGGCGACCTCACGCGTCGAGAAGGATGTGCGACAGGCGTGGGAGGGCTGGCACACCATTGCGCCGCCGATGAAGAAGGAGTACCAGCGCTTCGCCGAGCTGTCGAACAAGGGAGCAAAGGAGCTCGGGTTCGCCGATACGGGCGCGATGTGGCGGGCGAAGTACGACATGCCGCCCGATGCGTTCGCGAAGGAGCTCGATCGCCTCTACGAGCAGCTGCGGCCGCTCTACCTCCAGCTGCACGCCTACGTCCGAGCCAAGCTCCACAAGAAGTACGGCGACGTCGTCCCGGAAAAAGGGCCGTTGCCGGCACATCTGCTCGGCAACATCTGGGCACAGGACTGGTCGAACATCTACGACGTCGTCGCGCCGGCGAATGCTGACGTCGGCTTCTCGTTGACCGACATCCTCAAGCGGCGGAAGACCGGCGCGACCGACATGGTGAAAACCGGCGAGCGGTTCTTCACCTCACTCGGGTTCGATCCGCTGCCGGAGACGTTCTGGGAGCGCTCGCTGTTCGTGCGGCCGAAGGATCGCGAGGTCGTGTGTCACGCCAGCGCCTGGGACATCGACAACATCAGCGACGTGCGCATCAAGATGTGCATCGACCAGACCGCCGAGGACTTCACCACGATCCATCACGAGCTGGGGCACAACTTTTATCAGCGCGCCTACTCCAAGCTGCCGATGGTGTTCCGCGACAGCGCCAACGACGGTTTCCACGAAGCGATCGGCGACACGATCGCGCTCTCGGTCACGCCCGAATACCTCGTGAAGATCGGTCTGCTCGACAAGACGCCGGACGCGTCGAAGGACATCGGCCTGCTGCTGTCGCGGGCGCTCGAGAAGGTGGCGTTCATTCCCTTCGGCCTGGTCATCGATCAGTGGCGCTGGAAGGTCTTCTCCGGCGAGGTCACACCGGATCGGTACAACAGCGCGTGGTGGGATCTTCGCTTGAAGTATCAGGGCGTGGCCCCGCCGTCAGCGCGCGGCGAACAGTTCTTCGATCCCGGCGCCAAGTACCACGTCCCCGACAACACACCCTACATGCGCTACTTCCTCGCCAACGTGCTCGAGTTCCAGTTCCATCGAGCACTGGCGAAGACGGCTGGATGCACGGCGCCGCTGCACCGGTGCTCGATCTACGAGAACAAGGCCGCCGGCGACAAACTGCAGGCCACGCTGGCGATGGGCCTCTCCAAACCGTGGCCCGACGCGCTGCAGACACTGACCGGACAGCGCGAGATGGACGCGTCGGCAATCCTCGATTACTTCAAGCCGCTGCAGGTGTGGTTGGAGGAGCAAAACAAAGGAATGGCAGTGGGCTGGTAGCCCGCTGCCGTTCAGAACTGTGAACTATTGAACTCGTGAACTCTGAACCGCGAGTTCTTCCTGGTATTTGGCCGCTTTTTCTGGCTGCTTAGAGGCCGTATACAGCTTGACCAGATCTTCGCGCGCGGCGCGAAGCCATGGCACCGACGGGCTCGTCTGCTTCGTCAGGATGTCGTAGCCCGCGAGCAGCTCCGTTTCCGCCTCGGCGTAGCGCGACATCCCGACCAGCGCGCGTCCCAGTTTGATTCGACCGATCCCGGTGTTCAGATGCTGCGGCGACTGCGTCTCGGCAAACATCGCGATCGCCTGACGGTACAGCGGCTCGGCCCGTTGATACTCCTTCCGCAGCACGTACACGCTGGCGAGGTTCGACACGGCGATGCCGATCAAATAGTGCTTCTCACCGTAGACGCTGCGATAGATCGCTCCCATCCGCGTGAATGCGGCCTCCGCCTCGTTCAGGTCGCCGCGATTCTGCGCCACCGCTCCGAGATCGTTGACCGCTGACGCCACGCGCGGATGCATCGGGCCAAACACGCGCTCCTGAATCGCCACCGCTCGGCGCAGCACGTCCCCCGCCTCGTCGTAGCGTTTCTGCATCTGCAGCGATCGTCCCAACATCGTCAGATTCGACGCCGTCTTGTAGTGGTCCTTGCCGTACCACCCTTCGCTGATCACCAGCGCCTCGCGGTAGTAGCGCTCCGCCTCCGAGTACTGCCCGCGTTCGTGCTGTACCGCGCCGAGGTTGATCAGGTCCTCTGCGACGAGGGCGTGCCGATCGCCGTTGACCTGGCGTGTCATCGCGAGCGCGCGACGGCCGACCTCCTCGGCGATGGCGAGATTTCCAGCGTAGAACTGCGTATTGAACAGTTCGCGCAACGTCGCGGCGAGATCGGCGCTGGCCGGCTCTCGCGACGAGTGCAGGCGCGCGGCTTCTTCCAGAACCGCAATCGCCTCTTTGTACGATCCCCGGTCTTCGAGCACGCGGCCGAGCGCTGTTGTCGCACGCGCCACGGCGGCGTCGTTCGCCGGCAGGTGGCGTTTGCTCATCGCGAGGCCGTCGCGAGCGAAACGCTCGGCCTCCTCGAATTTCGCCTGACCGGCACGCAGCAGGCCCAGCGCAACCAGGCTCTCGGCGACCTCGGCGTTGTCAGCGCCATACAGGACCCGGCGGCGCTCCAGTGCCTGCCGCAACAGCGCGTCCGCCTTCGACAGATCACCGAGTGACTGATAAATCCCTCCGAGCGTGCGATACATCGTCACTTGCACGCCGGGCTCGGCGGCCAGGTTCTGCGCCTCGAGCACCCCGCGATCGATCAGCGACACGACACGAAGATCCTCCGCGGGGCCAGCAGCCTCGTCCCCGCCGGTGAAGAGATTCAGCATCAATCCCTGAATGCGCTGCGCGCGAGACGCTTCGGTGAGCGCGTCGTTGCGCGCGATGGTCAGCCGTGCCGTGTAGAACGTGACCAGGCCGACAATCACCGCCAAGACCGCCGCTGCCGCCGCCAGCCCTCGCCACTGACGACGGACGAACTTGCCGGTGCGGTAGGCGAGGTCGTCGGGACGCGCCTCGAGCGGCTCGCCGTTGAGAAAATGGTCGACGTCTCGACCGAGCGCTTCGACACTTTGATACCGCCTCGCGACGTCCTTGTGCATCGCCGTGAGGCACAACACGTCGACGTCGCCGCGCGCCGTTCGACCCAGACCAGCCAGCAGCGGCGATTTCCCCGCCACTGCCGACGGCCGCGGCGCATCCTGCTCGACGATGATCGTTTCGGCCTCGGCTGGCGTGCGCGTCGAGAAATCGAACGGGAGATGACCGACGACCAGCTCGTAGAGGATCACTCCGAGGCTGTAGACGTCGGTGTGCACGCCGACACGATCGCCGCGGATCTGTTCCGGCGCCGCGTAGGCCGGCGTCATCAGACGCAGGCCGGTCATGGTGTGAGTGAGCGCACCACCAGCGCCGTCGAGCTGCTTCGAGATGCCGAAGTCCACCAGCTTGACGTGGCCCTCGGTGGTCACCAGGATGTTCGACGGCTTGAGATCGCGATGAATCACCAGGTGTTGATGCGCGTACTGAACCGCATCGCACACCTCGCGAACGAGTCGCAGGCGATCGGCGATCGCGAGTGTGTGCGCGCGGCAGTAGTCGGTGATCGCGACGCCGTCGACGTACTCCATCACGATCCACGGGGTTCCGTCGGAACGGGCACCGGCGTCGTAGAGGCGGGCGATGGAGGGATGGTTCAGATGCGCGAGCGTCTGTTGCTCGGTGGCGAATCGCTCGCGTCGCGCCGGCGAGAGCCACGCGTCGCGCAGAATCTTGATCGCCGCCTGGCTGCCGAGGTCGGTGCGCTCGGCGAGGAAGACGACGCCCATGCCCCCCTCGCCAAGAGCGCGCACGATCCGATACGGACCGATCTCGGTGAGCGCCGCGGCGTCGGGATCGAGCAGCCGTGTGGCGGCATGGGCCAGTCCACGATCGAGCAGCGTGCCCTCGGCGTCCTCGTCGATGAACGACAGCACTTCGTCGATCAGCGATTCATCGCCGGCGCACGCCCGCTGCAGGAACGATCGCCGTTCCCCCTCCGGCAAATCGACCGCGTCGTGAAACAGCTCCTGCACGCGCTCCCAGCGTGCGCTATCCACGTTTGATTTCCCGTGCGAGCCATGCCTTCGCCGCCCGCCAATCCCGCAAGACCGTCGCCTCCGACACGTCCAGCAGCTGCGCGATCTCCACGATCTCGAACCCGCCGAAGAACCGCAGGACGACCATGTCGGCCTGCCGCGGCTGGAGACGGGTGAGCGCTTCGAGCGCGGCGTCGAGTGCGAGCACGTCGCCGGCGGTCGTCACCTTCGACCCGAGCGATTCGTCGAACGTCACGAAGACGACGGCTCCCCCGCCGCGTTTGTCGGCGTGGCGCCGGCGCGCGGCCTCGACCAGCACCTGCCGCATCGCTCTGGCCGCAATCCGTTTGAAGTGAAGCGGTGACTGCGCTTTGAAGCGGGGCGCGCCCGCGAGCTTCAGGAACGCCTCGTTGACGAGCGTCGTCGGGCTCATCGTGGCGTTCCGGTCGTCACGTCTCACCAGGGACGCCAGCCGGCGCAGCTCCTCGTACGCCACGCTGAACAGCTCCTCGAGCGGCGGATCGCCGGGCCCGGTCTCGATCACCCCTGACACCCTGACGTGATGTGACGGTTTCGTCCTAGTTTCTTCGCAAGAGCTAGGTGGGTGAAGTCTACTCGCTGTGTCGCTTGATCTGCACGTCCTCTCGGTGGTCGAGACGCTGTATGACTTTCTCGACCGGAGTCCGTCGGCCGTTCTCCTGCTCGACGAACAGCGCCGGATTGTCTACGCCAACCCGCAGGCGGCGGTGCTGCACGCGCGCGGAGACGGCATCAGTCTGACCAGCGGGGGTTTGATGCTCGCGCGCAAGCAGGATGACGTTCGGCTTCAGGAGCGCATTGCCGCCGGGTTGGCCACCAATGGCGCATCGGCCGCCGTCATGCGCGTCCAACGCATGTCCGGACGCCGACCGTATGCGATTTTCTTCGCGCCGGTGGCCGCGGGTCCCCCGTCGTCGCGCATTCGGCCGGCCCTGTGCGTCGTGATCACCGATCCCGAAGCGAAGCGGGATGTCCCCATCGATCGTCTGCAGGATCTCTTCGGCCTCACGGAATCCGAAAGTCGATTGACGGCACTGCTGTCGTCCGGAGAAGACCTCAAGTCCGCCGCCAAGACGCTGGGCATCACCTACGGCACGGCGCGAGCACGCCTTGCCGAAATCTTCCAGAAGACGGAAACCCGCCGGCAGGGCGAATTGATCAATCTGGTGCTCACCACCCTCGCACTGGTGTAGCTCGCTGGGTGGCCTGGCCTAGGCCTGCCCCAAGCCTGGCCTAGGCCTGCTCCAAGCCTGGCCCAGGCCTGCCCTAGGCCTGACCCCCTTGCCCTAGGCCTGACCCCCTGGATGACGGTTTTTCCAACCCACGATGACGGTTTTTCCAACCCATCTGCGCAAAGCGTAGGTGACGGACCTTATGACCAACCGACACCTATCGTTTGATAGTGGCGCCGGTGCGCAGCGCTCGGATATCTACGCCGGATTACGGCCGGGGTTGGATCGGGCCGACAGGACTCCCGACATGCGCACCCCCACGCGCTCCGTTCTTGTTCTCTGTCTCACCGTCGTCGCGTCGCTGACTGGCGCCTGCGGCGGCGCCGATACGGGCACGCCCGGCGCGGTGTCGGCACCCCCCTCCAGCCGCGGCGACATCTGGGAAATCCAATCACCGAGTGAGCGCGCGATGGTGTCCGGGTCGATCGTCGCGTTCGTCAACGGCGTCCACGTCATGGTCGTCGATGGCGATCGCGTGTTCGCGGGCATGACCGAGCTCGCGACCAAGGCCGGCACCAACGGCGGACAGACCATCACGTTCCCGAGCGGGCTGAGCGCCGACCTGGTGCCCTCGGCCCAGGGTGCGGAACTGCGCTTCTCGAGCGGCGAGCGTGTCCTGGTCCACGAGCGGCAGTGAGACGGAAACAGTCATGACGATTCCACGACGAAAGGTCGGCGGCCGAAAGGCGGCTTCTACGACGGCGGCGGCCTCGACGAGGACGGCCACATTGGCGCTCACCTGCGTCATCGCATTCGCGTCGATCGCCGCACTCGCGCAGCAGGAGGGATTCGACGACGAGGTCGCGGCACTGACCTATCACAAGGTCTCGAGCGATCCGTTCGACACGCAGGCGGTGGCCGCGCGAAGCCAGACGGCCATGCGCGCGACGAACTTCGATCGACCCGACGTCATCGCCACCGAACAGAAGCGGCTGGACGCGCAGCTCGCGTCGGCGAACGCCGCTCGGGAGTTCACGATCACGATCGACGATCGGATCACTCAGTACGACCACGCGAGCAGTCAGTTCTCGATCGAGCTGTTCACACCCGGCTACTACATCCCGTTCCAGGCCTTCGGGCAGCAGTACCGCATCGTCTTTGCCAACGCCGCCAGCGCGCGCGCGATTCCCATGGACAAGGAGCAGGCACGCGAGTTCGACGCGCGTCTCAACTCGTTCGGCCGCCAGATCAAGAACGAGGTGCATTTCAAGATCATCGGCAAAGGGGATCCGACCGGCGCCATCAACGGCAACCTGGTCGTTCGCGCCGAAATCACGTCGGCGCGCGCGCTCGACAACACGGGCCAGGTGCTCTTCACGCCGACAGTCGTTGCGGCGGGGGCTGGGCCGCGCTTCGCCGGGTTCGATGCCTCGAAAGCCGACGTCGCCGGACTTCGCGTCGGCGTCGCCAAGAAGGACATGGAAGCCACGCTCACGCGCTTGTTCGGCAAGGTCACGCCGGGCTACATGAGCGGCGGCGGGACCTTCAAGGGGTTCGCTGGCGCGATCGAAGTGAACAGTCTTGGCTGCCGCAGCGGCATGACCAACAGCCGCAAGCGTCCGCAGCCGGGTGTCGTGTGCGTCACCGCCTATTTCGACAACGACCAGGTCATTCGCATGGTGCGCATCGAGCGGCTGTTTCCGCCCAATGTCGACACCGCGGTGTTGCAACAGGCGCTCACACAGAAATACGGGCCTGCGTCCGGCGGCCGCAGTCGTGGCATGAGCTGGGGACCGGGCGTCCCAGGCGCGGTGCTGAACAGCCCCGGCACATTCGTCGACGCCCTCACGGTCTCGGTCGCTTCCGACGACGACATCTCCTCGATCGGGAGCAATCGACTCGAAAACGTCATCGTCTCGATGCAGCTCATTGACGCAGGGTGGGCTGCGAAATTCGCCCAGTAGAGCGCAGGCTCGAGCCTGCGCGGATATCGGCGCGGACTGACCCGCGCGAAGGAACTCATCATGCGTTGCAGAGTGTCGATCGCCGTTCTTGGTCTCGCGTGTTTCTTGTCGTCAGTGGCCCACGCCGGCGCCCAAGCCAAACCGGCCGCGCCAGCCGGCTGGCTCGCGCCTGGTGTGCGCGAGGAGCCCGCTCCGACCATCGTGTCGCTCAAAGGAGCCGGCACGGCAAACGCCGTCGCCGAAGCTCGCATGACCGCACAGGCGTTGAAGGACCACTGCCAGGAGAACGCGAGCCAGTACCCGAGCGCCGCGGCGTGCCTCAAGCAGATGCAGACCAACTTCGGGAACAAGATCTTCCGCGCCACCGCCGACTGCACCGCCGGCCGCATCACGACGAGCGCGGAGTTGAGCTACACGCTCGACGGGGTGTGGCCCGCGAACAGCGACGGCGCCGGACGAACGCGTTGGCGCGACAGCGACAACAACATCGTCGCGCCCAATCTGTTCGACAACGGCCTCTACATCTCGCAGCAGTGGGAAACGCTCTGCCCTGGCCCGGTCACGCCGGCGTTGATCGCAAGAGCCAAAGGACAGTCAGCCGCGCCGGCAGCGCAGGCCGCTCGTGGCGCCGCACCGGCGGCACAAGCTGCTCAGAGTGCCACATCGGCGGCCGCGCAGCGGACGCCGTCGCTCTGCGCCGGGCAGCCCGGCTGCGACGACGTCGGGGCATTCGCCGCGAGGGTCACCGACTTCAGAACCAGTCAGTACGACCAGAGCACAAAGATCGTCAGTGCCACGGTGCGCTTCGTGAACAAGACGACGCGGCCGCTGATTCTCGGATACGTGCGCAACGCCGCAGTGGCCATCAACGAAGCCGGCAATCGCTACACCATCGAGTCGCCTAACAACGTGCGTGGCATCGGCGAGATCGCCGGCGGTCAGTTCGATCCGAAGTTCACGGTCGCTCCCGGGCAGGCGTCGGACACGAGGTTCGAGTTGATGTGGCGATGGGACGGCAGGGCCATCATCGGTCAACGCACCTGGGACATGGACCTCACCGTTCGCGAAGTCAACGAAGTCGCGCCAGGACAGTATCGGTTCGGGCAGGAACACGCGCTGCAGCTCAAAGGGCTCGCTCCGGGGGCGACAACGGCCGCGCCCGCCGGCGGGGCGCTGTCACAAGTCCCTCCCGGCGCGGTACCCGCGCCGGCGGCAACGCCTGCACCAGCGGCGGCGCCCGCTCAAGTTGCCGCCAACCTGCCTGATGCCTGCGGAGGAAAGTCCGGCTGCTACGACGCCGGCCCGTTCGTGACGGAAATCATGAACACCGTGGCCACGCGGGAACAATCCGCGAGACCGTGGCACACCGTGCGGTTGAACATGCGTTTCCGCAACAAGACCAACGAGCCCCTCATCCTCGGCTACGTCACGAGCACTGCGGTGCTCATCGACGATCTCGGCAATCGGTACGCGCCGGCGGCTGCACCGGAGGACGCGAAGGGAATAGGCAAAGTCGCTGCACGCAGCGCTGATCCCCAGTTCGTGCTGCGCCCAGGCGACACCCGCAACGCGACGTTTGGTCAGGTACGCGTGATGCGTGGCACCCCAAATGCAGCGATCATCGGCACGAACTACACCTTCGATCTCTCGATCGCGCAACTCGAAGTGCTTTACAACGGACAGCAGGTTCGCACGGTCCGCGAACATTCCCTGTCGTTCCCCGGCTTCACCGTCGGCGGCGCACCCGCCGGTGCGAGTGCTGGAAGCCAGGCCGCGCCCGGCGGCACGAACGATACCGGCGAGAACATCAAGAAGGCGAGCGACGCGATCAAGGGCATCCTCGGCGGACGGAAGAAGTAGCGTCGATAATGCGGGACAGGAGCTCCCCATAGTCCGGACCCACGGGGAGCTCCTTGTCCACGTGTATGCGCCGTCTCGTCGTGACGGTGGCTTCCTGCGTCAGTGGATCCACGCCCGTTTTCTCAACACTCTGCCAATACACGCCGACGCCGCGCCTTTGCCAGAGCGGCAGATCGTTGAAGTTGACGCCGCGCGCGAACAGGAGCTCGTTCTTCTCTGAAACACTCTTACCCTCGAGCGCAGCCGTCGCCTGGTTGACGGTTTGACCCTCTTTTCTGAGCATCCAGTAGCACCACCCATTGAGACAACAACGCGCCGCGTCGTTCTGCCGCCAACGAAAATAATCCACGACGTGCTCGGTGGATGGGCCGACCCACACACGACTGTCAAAATGAGCCGCGTTCCCAAGCTGCAGCGCAAACGTGGAGCTGGCGATGCCGGCGGACACGGAGACGAGCTTTTCGACCTCGCGGTTGAACAACTGCGTGTCGGCCGGCAACAGCACGGAGATCTCGTCACTCTCGGTGAATGCGAACGCACCGTGCAGCTCAGCGACCAGTGCCTCAGCGGTCTTGACCATCATCTCGTGGAACCGGACGTCGAATGGCCGCTCGAATTTCTGGTTCTCCGCCAGGCGAGTAAAGCCGCGTCCATCGACGCGAATCACCGGCCACGTCGCGGGCAGCACCCGAAGATCGTGGAACCATTCGAGCTCCCGCATGCTGGCCTCTAGGTCGTCGTTCTTCACACCGTCTCCT
>DASRJR010000204.1:0-9440 GCA_035649395.1 Vicinamibacterales bacterium | reverse complement strand
CGGAGAGGGCGTATACGGCCTGCGGCGTGCGCTCGTGCTGGCAGGTTCACAGAGTCAGGTGATGAGCCTCTGGCAGGTTGCGGACACCGCCACGCGAGATCTGATGATCGCGTATTACCAGCGGCTTCGACGGGGAGAAGGACGAGCCGAGGCGCTGCGGAACGTGCAGCGGGCGTTCGTGCAGGGTGGTTCGTCACAGAACCACCCCTTCTACTGGGCGGGCTTCATCCAATCGGGTGACTGGCGGCCCGCGTTCAACTGATCTTCAGCCGCGTCGTCGACGAAGGGCAGCGACGCTCGCACCGCCGATCAGTAGCAACGCGTACGAGCTCGGTTCCGGCGTTGAGATCGGGGGTTGTTGCCCGCCGGTGACGGTCACCGACACCGCTCCGGGCCATGAGGGGCACTGTGTTCCGGGAGGCCGCTGATCGCAAGGCAGGCCCGACCCTGCACTGCTCTTGGCGACGAATTTGCCATCGAGCGAAAACGCGAGAGTGGGCAACAGTGGCAGCAGGTCGTAGCCCTGAAACTGACTAAGTGTAACGCTCAGGCTATATGGCGAGCCGGTGACCTCGTAAGGAAACACGGAGTTAGGGAATGTATTCCCGACCGGCAACGTCAACTGAGTCGGGGAGGGGTTTTGCTCGATGTCCTGCAGACTGGCGCCGACATAAAGAATCAGCTTGAATCCCTCGATGTCGTTGGGTGCGCCAGAGATCAGAACATTGATCAAGACGTCGTCCAGATCACCGCTGTCGACGAGGAAGTTGCCCCCGGTCACCGTGGCGAACTCGTCAAGGTATCTTCCGTTCTGCCATTCGACATCGACGCTGTTATCGATCGATATGGCGTGTGCGTCACGCGCCAGACCAGACGCCAACACAAAAGAGAAGAGTCCAAACGCGAGTATCGACATCCGGGGACGAGACGTCATGAGGCCTCACTTTGTGTGCGTACGAGGGGCGGATCGTCCAACTGATCAGTAAGGCAAGTCAAGCGGAAACAGGCGGAAATCCTTCGATAATTGCCCACTTCGGCAGTCGTTCGTTGAAGGTATCTGGCCGCGCGAACTCCGTCTGATGCGGCGGTGACTTCAGTCACCGTTGACTCGCACAACATGGTAAGCATATGCTTACCGTCAGTAATTGCTTACCGAGACACGAGGAGCGAGTCATGACCAGCACGACCTCAACGAGCGCGGTCGCCGCGCCGATTGCGATGATCTTCTCGTTCAACGAGGAGCTGGCGCTTCGCGCGCTGGAAGGTCTCACCCCGGACGAGATGTGGAAGACCCCGACCGAGCGCAGCAATCCGATGCTCTGGATTGCCGGGCACCTGGTCCAGACCCGCGCGATGCTGCTTCGCGTGTTGGGCGACCCGGTCGACACGGGATGGGGAAACGTCTTCGAGCGGGGTGCCGCGGCGATCACGCGCGATGCTGCCGATCGCTATCCGTCGCGAGACGAAATCGTCCGCGTCATGCGCGAGATCATTCCGCGGCTGCGCGATCGCTTGACGTCGCTCGATGACTCGTCGCTCGCACAGCCAGCGACGATGCAGCTGCCAGGGGCGACGACCGTCGCTGACGAACTGGCGTTCTTCGCGCTTCACGATTCCTATCACACGGGGCAGCTGGCGTATCTGCGGAAGGCGCTCGGCTATCCCGGGCTGGCGGGCTGACGCTCCATCGTGATGCCAGTCACCCCGCATCGAGGGGAAGGGTGGACGGCGCTCGCGGATCCGACGAGGCGGGCGATCTTCGAGGCGGTCGCCGAGCGGCCGCAAGCGGTCGGTGAAATCGCCGACAAGCTGCCGGTCAGCCGGCCCGCGGTGTCACAGCATCTCAAGGTGCTCAAAGACGCGGGCCTCGTCGTCGGCCGCCGCGCGGGCAACCGCTGCATCTACGAAGTGGACATGCACGGGATCGAGGCGCTGCGGTCCTATCTCGATCGATTCTGGAATCGTGCATTGACGACGTACAAGTTCGCCGTTGAGCAGGCAGAGGAGCCCGAATGACCGAACAGGGCCGGGATGCGACCGTCCGCACACGCGTGATCGTCGACGCGCCAATCGAACGAGCGTTCGCAGTGTTCACCGAAGGAATCGGCTCGTGGTTCCCTCCCGAATACAACCTGCTCGCGGTGCCGCTCGCGGAACGCGTGTTCGAGCCGCGTGTGGGCGGCCGCGTCTACGACCGCGGCGTTGACGGCTCTCAATGTCATTGGGGACGCGTGCTCGCGTACGAGCCGCCCCGACGTGTCGTGATCAGCTGGGATATCAGCGCCCAATGGCAGATCGAAACCGATCTTGCGAAGACGAGCGAGGTGGAGGTGCACTTCACGTCCGAAGCCCCGAACCGCACACGAGTCGAGTTGGAGCATCGCCACATCGAGCGGCACGGCGAGGGCTGGGAGCAGCTGCGCGATTCGGTTGGCGGCGAGGGCGGTTGGCCCGAAGCCTTGCGTCAGTTTGCTCTGAAACTCGCTTGACTCCGCGGTACGCGGCTATTCGCGCGCCGGTGCCACTGACGCAGCGGCTGATACCCCGATCGACGGCCCCGTCATCGTCTCCGACAGGAACTTCGCGATGATCGGCGCCAGCTCTGTGGAACTCATGAAGTTGTAGTGGCTGTATCCCGGAACGATCGCGAGCCTGGCTTTCGTGAACGTGGTGTTCTGCCAACCCGGCTCGCTGATTCCGCCGCCGAGCAGGGCAAAGAACTCGGCGATGTGCCGCTGTGACACCGAATCGTGGTCGGCGTACACCAGCATCACCGGCATCGTCAGGTTCTTCACTTCGTCCGACCAGTTGTAGCGTTGCCGTTTCATCTCGCCCATCTTGTCGAGAAATCGTGCGAACCGCTCCGGCTGCGGCCATTCACGCGCGGCTTGAGCGGTCGGCGTGTTCTTGAGCAGTTCTGCGAATCCGGCGTTGATCGCCCCCATGCCGTCCTGCGCCTCCCGATACCATCCGTCGAGCGCGAAGGGCGTCGAGATCACTACCAGCCGGCGGATTTTCTGCGGATGCTGAAACGCGGTGCGCAGCGCCACGTCGGCGCCGTGTGAGTAGCCGACGAGATGCGCGCTGTCGATGTCCAGGTGGTCGAGCAGCGCGGCGATGTCGTCGCCCATCGTCGCCAGGCTGAGCGGGCGATCCGTATCCGCCGTGCGGCCGTGGCCCTGCAATTCGACGGCAATCACCTGATTCGTGCGCGCCAGCGGCTCGAGGAGCACGCTCATCTCCGGAATCGTCATCAGACCGCCAGGCAGCAGCACCAGCGGATCGCCCCTTCCATAGATTTCGTAATACAGCCTGATGCCGTTCACATTCGCGTAGCCTGATCGGGTTGGCGTCGTCATGTGACCGCTCCATCACGCGATGAGCTTGCGCATCGCCGTATGCGATCCATTCTGCCTTGAACGCCATTGATGAACTCGATCGACTGGGGTTGCGCCGGCGGGTCGCGACAGGATGGAATAGCAACGCGGCGGCGAAGCGGTCGCGAGGAGCGAAGCCCGATGAGCAGTTCGAGACGCGTGGTACGCGGCTGGATGGCCGCCATGACAATGATAGCGTCGACCATTGGCTGCAGCCGCGATGCCGCGAGCCCGGCCACGGCGTCCCCCGCGCCTGCAGCGAAGCCGGTCTTCGGCAGCTTCGGCGTCGATCTCACGGCACGGAAAGCCACCGTCAAGCCCGGCGACGACTTCTTCGCCTCGGCCAACGGCGCGTGGCTCGACACCTTCACGATCCCGCCGGACAAGGCGTCTTACGGGATCTTCACCAAGCTCGACGACGAGGCTCGCGCCAACGTTCGCAAGATCATCGAGGGCGCTGCGGGAGCGAAACCGGCTCCAGGATCGATCGAGCAGAAGATCGGCGACTACTTCGCGTCGTTCATGGACACGGCGAAAATCGAGGCGGACGGGATCAACGCCCTGAAACCCGACCTCGATCGCATCACCGCGGTGAAGACGCCGGCCGAATTGGCCCGGCTCTTCGGCGAGGTCGGCTTCCAGTCACCGGTCGGCGGCTACATCGGTCAGGACGACAAGGATCCCGAAGCGTACTTCGTGAATCTGGTGCAGTCGGGTCTCGGGATGCCCGATCGCGACTACTACCTGAGAGATGATCCCAAACTGAAAGAGACCCGGGTCGCGTATCTCGCGCATGTCAGCCGGATGCTGACGCTGGCAGGCGTTCCGGACGGCTCCGCGAAAGCCGCGCGCATCGTGGCGCTGGAGACGAAGATCGCGCAGGCGCATTGGGCCAGAGAGCGGACCCGAGATGCGATCGCGAACTACAACCCGAAGCGCCGCGCCGAGCTCTCGTCGTTTGCGCCGGGCCTCGACTGGCAGGCGATGCTCGATGCGATGGGTCTCGGCGCATGGGACCGCTTCAACGCGAATACGCCGACGGCTGTGAAAGGGATCGCCGCGTTGGTCGCGTCGCAGCCGCTCGAGGATTGGAAGGCGTACCTGACGTATCACCACGTCCACAATCACGCGCCATACCTGCCAAAGGCCGTCGACGACGAGAACTTCGCGTTCTTCGGGAAGGTGTTGTCCGGGCGCGAGAAGCAGCGTGAGCGCTGGGAGCGCGGTGTGGACCTGGTCAACGGCGGCCTGGGCGAAGCCATCGGCCAGGTCTACGTGAAGCAGCACTTCCCGCCGGAAGCCAAGGCCAAGATCGACGCGCTGGTCGAGAACATGAAGGGCGCCTACAAGGCCAACATCGAAAAGCTGGAATGGATGGGACCGGAGACTCGGGCCAAAGCTCTGGAAAAGCTGGCGTCGCTCCGCGTGAAGATCGGCTATCCGAACAAGTGGAAGGACTACTCGTCGATGGCGATCGTGCCCGGCAATGTCTTGGCCAACGCACGCGCCGCCGAGGAGTGGTCGTGGCGCTTCGATGTCGCGAAGCTGGGGAAGCCGGTCGACAAAGACGAGTGGCTGATCACGCCGCAGACAGTGAACGCCTACTACTATCCACCGACCAATGAGATCACGTTTCCGGCCGCCATCCTGCAGGCGCCCGCGTTCGATCCGCACGCCGACGAGGCGGTGAATTACGGCGGCATCGGCGCCGTGATCGGTCACGAGATCGGCCACGGGTTCGACGACCAGGGCCGTCTCTACGATGCGAAGGGCGCGCTGAACGACTGGTGGAGCAAGGCAGACGACGCGTCGTTCAAGAAGCGCTCCGCGGGCCTGGCCGCGCAGTACGGCGCCTTCGAGGCGCTGCCGGGCCTCAAGGTGAACGGCCAGCTCACGCTCGGCGAAAACATCGGCGACCTGGGCGGGCTCGGCGTCGCGTACCAGGCATACCGGCGGTCGCTTGGCGGCAAGGAGGCACCGGTGATCGACGGGCTTACCGGCGATCGGCGCTTCTTTCTCGCCTATGCGCAGGTGTTTCGAACCAAGTATCGCGATGAGGCGCTGCGGACCATGGTGTTATCCGATGCGCACTCGCCGGCGCAGTTTCGCGTCAACGGCGTCGTGCGCAATGTCGATGCCTGGTACGTCGCTTTCAACGTGCAGCCGGGAGAGAAGCTGTATCTGGCGCCTGATCAGCGTGTGAAGATCTGGCAATGAGCTACTCGTAGCGCAGCGCGGCGATGGGATCGATCGATCTCGCTCGCCGCGCGGGCAGGTACGAGACGAAGAATCCCACCAGCAGTAACACGATCGCCACGCCGGCTAAAACCGCTGGATTCGACGGGTTGACGCCGAACAGCAGGCTCGAGAGCACGCGTGTCGAAGCGATCGCGGCAGGCACGCCGAGCAGGAGACCGCATAGCGTCACGCGCATGCCATGGCCAAAGAGCAGTGCGAAGACGTCTCGGCCGCTCGCGCCGAACGCGAGCCGCACGCCGATCTCGCGAACGCGTCTGCTGAGCGCGTGCGAGAGGACGCCGTAGGCGCCGACCGCAGCGAGAAAGACGGCGATCACGGCGAATGTGCCGAGCAGATACGCTGCGAACCGGGGGCGCGCGATCGTCTCGCCCAATCGCGAGGCATAGGCCCGCACGTCGGTGACTGGTGTCGCGGCGTCGAGCTGGGAGACCACGCCCTGCAGCGTGCCGCCCAGCGACGATGCCTCGCTGCTGGTCCGCACGACGACGCGGAGCGACTGAACATCCCATTTCTGGCTGAGTGGGAGGTAGACCATTGCCGCGTCGTCTGTCAGCGTCGCGAAGTGGACGTCGCCGACCACTCCGACGATTGTGAACCAGGGCAGCTGTCCGTCCGGGCCGATCATGTACTGGCGGTTGTCGGTAAACCTGATGCGCGCGCCGATTGGGCTGTGGTCGCCCCAGAACTCCCTGGCGATGCGACGACTGATCAGCGCAACCCTGGTACTTCTGAAGTCGTCGCTGGCGAGAAAGCCGCGTCCCTCGATCACCGGCGTTCCCATCGTCACGAAAAAGTCCTGGGTGACGCCCTGATAGGTGGCGTTTGCAGTGCCAAACCGCTGCCCCGGCCCCAACCGCCCTTCGATCTGGAACACAGTACCGAACAGCCCCGCGTCGAAGGGGAGGCCAGTGGCCAACGCGACCGACTCCACTCCCGGAACCGCCCGCAGGTTCTCGAGCAGACGCTGCGCGAATAGCACACGCGAGGTCGGCTCCCGTTCAGCAAAGCCGGGCGGCGAGACTGACGCTGTCACCAGTCGCTCGGTACGGAAGCCGGGGTCGATGGATGTCAGGTTCCACAAGCTTTGCAGCAAGAGCACCGCCGACGCGGCGAGGACTACGGCGAAGGAAAATTCGAGCGCGGCCAGAACGCTCGACATCCGTCGCTCGCGGCGATCGGTGACGACGCCGGCAGCGCGCGCGAGCAGTCGGCCGCCAGCCCGTGTCGCTCGGATGGCAGGCATCAGGCCAAAGGCGAGGCCTGTTGCCAGCGACACACCCAGCGCGAACAACAGCACTCGCGCATCCAGTGCCACCTGCTCGACACGTGGCAAGTCAGGAGGGAGAAGTCGGGTCACGATCCGGAGCGACGCTATCGCGAGGAATATGCCGAGCACACCGGACCCGAACGCGATCGTCAGGTTCTCGACGATGACTTGCCGCGCGAGCCTCGTCCGCCCAGCACCGAGCGCAGCGCGTGTCATCATCTCGCGCTCGCGTGCGATGCCCCGGGCGAGCAGGAGGTTGGCGACGTTGACGCAGAGCACGAGCAGGACGACGCCGATCGCCGCCAGCAGGACGAGCAGCACTCGACGGGAGCCCGCGACGATCGATTCCGACAACGAGTCGACGTTGGCATCGCGGCCGTAATAGGGCACGTACTGTGCGAACGGCATCAATTCTCGAAACGTGGGGAGGATCGCTCGGACCTCGGCTCGTGCGTCTGCGAGCGTGCGGCCCTCGCGGAGACGCCCGATCATGGTGGCCACATTGCCAGCCCACAGCGTCGCGGGATCGATGTTGTGCGGGAACCAGAGCGCGATGTCTCTGCGGGGAAAGTGGAAACCTGGCGGCATCACGCCAACGATGGTGTGGGGCACCCCCTCGATGAGCAGGGTCTGTCCGATCACGCGTGGGCTGCTGCCGAAGTACTCCTGCCAGACGCCGGAGCTCACGATGACGACGCCAGACGTGCGCCAGTGCGTGCCGCCCAAGATGCCGGGGCTGTTCGGGCGCATCTCGTCGAACGTGAACGTCCGGCCGAGTGTCGGCTCGATTCGAAGCACGCGAAACAGATCGGCGGTGACGCCGGCGGCGGACAGGCGCGCCGGACGCCCCGCGATCTCCAACGTCACCTCGCGCGGCGCCGGATAGTACGCCGCCACCTCCATCGTCCGGGTGCGTTCACGAAAATTGACGTATTCGCCGCGGAGATTCCAGGTCGTGAGTCGAACCAGGCGATCGGGCTCGGGATACGGCAGCGGCTTGAGCAGCGTGCCGTCAACGACGGCGAAGAACGTTGTCGACGCGGCGATGCCGACGACGAGCGTCAGCGCGATGAGCGCGAAGTAGCGGGGCTGGCGCACGAATTGACGCCACGCGAACCGCATGTCCTCCACCACGTCGGCGAGATATCGGGTGACGCGCCGCTCTCGCTCGAAGTGCCGGTCGATCTGATGGCAGGCAGCGGCGATCGGGGCGGTGGCACCGAAGCGCCTGCGGGCTTCGGTCCGGGCGGCGACGGGATCCCACCCCTGATCGATCAGCTCCCGGGCGCGAGCGTCGAGATGGAACTCGAGCTCGTCCCGCACATCACGTTCGATGTTTCGACCCCAGAACGTCAGGTAGCGCCGCCACATCGGCGTCTTGCGCGTCATGGCTCACCGGCGCAGCAGCCAGGCCGGCTTGTTGGTGGCCGAGACGACTTTGGTGACGGCGTCCGCGAACTTCGTCCAGGTCGACAGCTCCTGCCGCAGCTGCTTTCGCCCGAGCGTCGTCAACTCGTAGTACTTGGCGCGCCGGTTGTTTTCGGAGACGCCCCATTCTGACGTGATCCAGCCCTTGGCCTCGAGTCGATGGAGCGCAGGGTAGAGCACACCTTCCTGCAGATCGAACGCGTCGTCGGTGACGTGCCGGATCCAGTACGACACGCCGTAGCCGTGCATCGGCCCCCAGCTCAACGCCTTCAGGATCAGGACGTCCATCGCGCCCTTGAGAATCGACAGTCGATCGTCGGCCATCGCACCCCTTGTATCGCTAGGGTACACAGACTCCCCTATGAATGCAAGGGGGAGCGATCACGCGGTATTCTTGCGAGCACTCGAGGGATGCTGTGACATCGGCGATCTCACTGCTGGCGGACGCACGCTGGGCTGGTCTCGACATCGAGCGCGTCGTGCTCTCGTCGGGCGCGCGTCGTGTCAGGTTTCAGAGCCGGTACGCCGTGGTCCTCACGGATTCGGGATCGGGTGTGGTCCGTTGTGCCGGTCAGATGAACCGCTGCTCTCCGCATCGAGGATGCGTCTTGGCCCCGGCCTGTCTCTGGACCGCCGAAGCGACGTCCGCCACGAGATGGTCATACACCACGCTGAGTATCAGCTCGCAGACGTTGCGGGCCCTGGCCGACGGCGTCGGTATGGGGGCGCAGCTTCCGCAGCGCGGCACGACGTCGGCAGTCAGCGAGGCGACGGCAGCAGCGGCTCGACGAGTGGTCGAGGAATTCGCCGCCGAACGACGGCTAGTCCAGGGATTGGGTGCGCTTGTCGATCTCGCGGCGGCGCTGGCCGAGTCGTCGCCCGCGATGACGGACCGGTCCACGCCACCGGCAATCGTGCGTGCTCGAACGTATCTTGAACAACGATCCCGCAACGTTCCCTCACGGCAGGTGGCGCGTCACGTCGGGTTGTCGCCGTTTCACTTCATTCGACTCTTTCGCCGTGCCGTTGGCGTGCCGCCGAGTGCGTATGCGACGTTGGTGAGAATCGGGCGGGCGGAGCGGCTGCTGCGCGCTGGTGTTCCGATCGCG
>DASRJR010000203.1:0-12558 GCA_035649395.1 Vicinamibacterales bacterium | reverse complement strand
GGACGGTACCGCTCGGCATTCCGAGTGCCTCACGTCGCGCGTTTCATCACGGGCCATCCGATTGTGTATGGCGAGGCCTGGCTGCTGTCGTTGACCGCGAGCGCGATCGGCGTGGCCATGGGCCCGCTCGCGCCCTGGGGTCTGTTCTGGTCGTACATCGTGATCCTGCACGCCTTCATGGAGGCGTTCCTGCGCAGCGGCAGAGAAGACGTCATCGCGGCGTTCAGTGCGTCGCCACTTCTCGCGCATGTCGGAGGGACATCAGATCAGACGCGTCGCGTTGGATACGCCGGGCCTGAAGGCCCGGCCTACACCGCCTCTAAGCGGTAACCGGCCTCGCACGTCGCGAGGCGGAAGCCGAGCGCCGGCACCTGCCGAGCGAAGCGAGGCACAATAGTGCGCCATGCCAACGATCACTGGCGCACACTCCATCGTCTACAGCCGGAATCCTGAGGCCGACCGGGCTTTTTTTGTCGAGGTGCTTGGCTTCCCGCACGTCGACGTCGGCGGGGGCTGGCTGATCTTTGCGCTGCCGCCCGCTGAAGTCGCGTTTCACCCGGCGGAAACCAACGACCTTCACGAGTTGTATCTGATCACCGACGACGTGCGTGGCCTGGTCGAGACGCTCACGAAGCGCGGCATCACGTGCACTCCGCCTGAAGACCAGGGCTGGGGCGTGTTGACGCAGGTCTCGCTGCCGGGTGGAGGTAGACTTGGCGTTTACCAGCCGCGGCACGAGCGCCCGCAATGGTCGGAGCAGCGATCGATCCGTTGAGATGGAGCACATCGCCGGCGCCGTGCGCGACGACGGCCTGGCGCGATCGCAGAAGAGATCAATGCACTGGAGAAACACAGCGTGACCACAGGATCCCGCACACTGGAAATCCGCAACCATCTGGACGCCGCCTACCCGGACGTCTTCACGGCGAACGTGACCGCCGCGCTCGATGCGCTCGCCCCGCTCGACGCCGACTGCAAGGCGGTGATGGCCGCGCGCATCGCCCGGCGCCGCACCAGATCCCAGCGCAAGCAGCGCATCGCCTTTCTCGATCCGCAATCGGTCATTTCGCGCACGACGATCACAGTGCAAGATGCGCGCGACGGCCGTTTCGTCGGCAGCGAGATTCCCGCGGACCTGCAGCGACAGTGGATCCAGGGAACCGGTCCGGCGTCGCGGCCGAACACGCCGACCGCGCAGAGCATCCGCAACGTCGCCTACGCGCTGCTGTCCGGTGCGGATGGCTGGATGTTCGACGGTGAAGATGCGCTCGGCCAGGTCTCGACGATGTCGCTCGACAACCAGCGCAACCTGAAGCTGGCGATCCACCGCGACCCGATCTTCCTGAAGGTCGCCGAACGCGTCGCCGGCGAGATGAATCAGTGGGCGCAGGGCTTCCTCGGGCGGCAGACGATTCCCGACTGGCGGGCCCAGCTGGACTTCACGACGAAGATCTTCCGCCCGCGCGGTCTGCACCTCGACGATCGGCACGTCCGGCTCGCGGGCGGCGGCGGGTTCTCGGCGTCGATCGTCGATCTGACGCTCTATATCGTGAACAACCACGAGGCGATGCGCCGCGCCGGTTCGTCGCTGGTGCTGTATCTGCCGAAGATCCAGACCGCGGAAGAAGCGGCCCTCTGGAACGACATCCTGACCGCGCTGGAACAGCATCTCGCCTTGCCGGCGGGGACGATCAAGGTCTACGTGCTGGTCGAACAGATCGAAGCGTGTTTCCAGCTGATGGAGATCCGCGCGGCGCTCGGCCTGCACTTCATCGGCTTCAACACGGGACGGTGGGACTACATCAACAGCGTGTCGGACGCGATGGCGTGGGATCCGTCGTTCGTCAATCCGAACATCGACGCGATCACGATGACCTACGGCTACATGCGAGTCTACGAGGACCGCGTCCGCCGCGCCGTGAACACGCCCGACGTCAACGGACGGTACGCGCTGTGGCAGGGCGGGATGGAGCCGAACATCCCGGTCGGCTCTGAAGCCGGCGTCACCAACGGCATGACGCGCGCGGTGGCCGGCGCCGAGCGCGAGCAGCGCGAAGGCGCCAACGGCAAGTGGGTGGCGCACTGGAAGATGGTCCACATCGTCCGGCCCGTCTGGGAGAAGGTTGGCGAGACCAATCAGCTTGGACGCTCGTTCCCGCGACTGACCTACACCAGCGCCGACGCGGACGGCTTGACGATGCTCGAGGAGGCGCCGCGCACCATTCGCGGCGCACGCGATCTGCTCAGCGTCGCGCTGCAATACGGCAACGCCTTCGGGCAGGGACTGCAGGCCGCCGCGCTCAAGCCGGCCGACTTCTTCGGCAACGAGGACGTGCTCTACCTCATGGAAGACATGGCGACCGGCGAGATCCGCCTGAGCATTCTGTGGGAGTGGCTGCACAAGGGCGCCACGCTGACGGCGGACGACCCGATCGGGGTGAAGACCGGCGACCGCTTCACGGCGGAACTGTTCGGGCGGCTGCTGCGCGAGGAGTACGACAAGCTGCTGAACGCGAGCAACCGCGATGTCTACGACGTCTCGAAAATGACGACCCTGCCGATCGCGCGGGAGATCGTCGACGCCTACGTGATGGACGCGGTCAAGATGCCGTGGTACATAGACCTGCTCAACGTCAACCTGAATAACTTCGACCTGAACGAGGCGAAGCGGCGTATCCAGATGCTCACGGAGGCGTTCCGCAAGGACGGCACCCGAATCACCGAGAATCTGGATTTCGTGGGGGTGTCGGCGTAACTCGACGACTCCCCTTCGTTCTGCGTTACCATCTCCCCTCATGAAGAAGTCCCTCGCCCTCATTGCCGCCATCGGGTTCACCTCGGTCGCCCTCAGCGCCCAGTACTCGCTGACCGTCAACAAGGATCGGCTGATCAACGCCCAGAACGAGCCGCAGAACTGGCTGCTGATGAACGGCGACTACGGCTCGCAGCGCTACTCCAAGCTGACCCAGATCAACCGCGACAACGTGAAGAACCTGCGGATGGTGTGGGCGATGGCGCTCGGCGGCATGCAGGACGTCGGGCAGAACGGCCCCGAGAACGAGGTCAACCCGCTGATCGACAACGGCTTCATGTATACGAGCGACGGCTGGGGCACGATTTACAAGATCGACGCCCGCAACGGCTCCTTTGGCAAGTTCGTCTGGATCGCCGATCCCGGCGTGCAGCACGAGGGCAACACCTCGCGCACGCGCGGCATCGCGCTCTGGGAAGACAAGGTGATCGCCAACCTGCCCGACGGCCGCGTCATCGCGGTCAATCGCGAGAACGGCGAGATCGTCTGGGACAAGAAGATCGCCGCGAAGAACGAGTTCGGCAACCAGGAGCGCTTCCTCACGGCGCCGCTCGTCGCCGACGGGAAGGTGATCATCCAGAACGGCGCCGGCGACGGCGGCACGCGCGGCTGGGTCGCGGCGCTCGACGTCAAGACCGGCAACGAGCTCTGGCGCTTCTACGTCGTCCCGAAGCCGGGCGACCCGGGCAGCGAGACGTGGAAGGACGATCACAACGCGTGGAAGACCGGCGGCGGCGGCATCTGGCAGACCGGCTCGTACGACTCGGCGACGAACCTCTATATCGTCGGCACCGGCAATCCCTATCCAATCTACGACCCGCAATTCCGCCCGGGCGACAACCTCTACACGAACTCGGCGATCGCGCTCGACGTCGCGACCGGCAAGCTGGCGTGGCACTTCCAGTACACGCCGAACGACTCCTGGGACTACGACGAAGTCGGCGTGCACATGCTGTACGACGTGTCGATCGACGGCCGCATGCGCAAGGTCGTCAGCCACTTCGGCCGCAACGGCTTCTTCTACTCGCTCGATCGCACCAGCGGCCGCTTCATCAAGGCCGAGAAGTACGTCAACGATCTGAACTGGACGAAAGGGATCAACGCCGAGACGGGCAGACCGGTCGACTACAACCCGAAGCTCGACGTGCAGGTCTACAACCCCGAAGCGCGCGCGCTGCGCGGCGACGGCCAGAAACGCGCGTGCCCGACGTGGCACGGTGGCGTCGCGCATCAGCCGCTCGCCTACAACCCCGTCAAGAGGATCGCGTACGGCGTCGGCACCGAAGGCTGCTTCAGCCAGAACGGCGCCGCGGTGGCGTCACGAGGCAAGGAAGGCGGCATCGACACCAAGGGCAGTCAGCCGCGGCAGTTCAGCAGCGATCTCTACTACGGATCCGTGACCGCGTTCGATGCGGTCGGGCACAAGCTGCTGGCCAAGGCGGTCACCGACATCGAAGTGCGCTCGGGCGTCACGGCAACCGCAGGCGGTCTCGTCTTCACGGCGCTCCAGGACGGCTGGCTCATCGCCTACAACGACGAGACGCTCGAGGAGTTGTGGCGCTTCAACGTCGGCACGCCGCTGAAGGGCGCGCCGGTCACGTACGCGATCGGACCGAAGCAGTATGTCGCGGTGCAGGCGGGCGGACGCCACCTGCACCCGGTGAACTGGGACAAGCTCCAGAACTCGAGTTATCTGTTCGTCTTCGCGCTCAACTAGGAATCAGGAATCGGGCCCCCACGGCGGCCCCTAGGCTCCTGCCTCGACGCCAAAGCTTTTCAATGCGTCGGCTTCGTCCTCGAAGATCTCGAATACCGTCGCGAGCCGCGTGATATCGAGCAGATGGTCGCTGTGCCGGGTGAGGTGCACCAACTTGATCGAGCCGCCACGTTGACGTGCCGAAAGATATTTGCTGACGAGCATGCCGATGCCGGCGCTGTCGAGCCGTGTGACGTCTTTCAGATCGAGAATGAGCTTCACCCGACCTTTCGCCACGAGGTCGTTGACCTTGTCGCGCAGCACGAGGTCGCCTTCCTCGAGCTCGAGCCGTCCGGCCAGATGAAGAATCGTGACGTCCGCCACGTGGCGTTCGTCAATGTGCATCCGAGTCGACATAACCAGTGAACTGTATCAACAAAACGTAGTAGGCCACCTTTAAGGCCCAACAGCTATAACGTCAATCGAGGTACTTCACGAACACCACCTCGTTCCGCGCTTCGTTGTAAATCAACTCGTCGACCAGCGAGCGTGTCATCGCCAGTCCGAAACCGCCGGGCCGCAGCCCCTGCTCCTCACGCACGAGCAGGTGCCGAATCGGATCCCCGTCCGGGTTCGAGATCGCCGCGTGGCGCAGGCCGTCGATGTCGAATCCCTTCCCGGGATCGGCGATGCGATAGAACAGCATCCGCTTGGCCCTGACGCAGGAGATGCGCACCTTGCGGCTCGGATCCAGTTTGCCACCCCATTCGATCGCGTTGGTCAGCAACTCGCGGAACGCCTGCGCGACCGCCTCGCGCACGTCTTCGGGAAGCTTGGCGTCGAGGTGCATGACGAACGATTGAATGCGGTCGGCCATTTCGAGCGTGCACGGCGCGACCAGCTCGAGCCATTCCGGCCTCGCCGACACGACCTCAATCGAGAGCGCCGCCCCAGGACCGACCGCGTCGTTGACGACGTCGACGATCTCCCTCGGCGGAAACGGCTTGCGCAGATACCGGTAGGCCTGGCCACGGACCGACTGGAGCAGCGTTTCCGGCGTGTCGTCAGCCGTCATCATGATGACGACCGGCGGGGTCGGGCGTGCGCGCGCGGTGGCCAGGACGTCGAGACCGCTCATGCTCGGCAGGCCGATGTCGAGCAGCACGATGTCGAAGGTATCGTCGCGCAGGCGGGCCAGGGCGTCGGGCCCGTCGCCGACCGACTCGACATAATGCCCGGCTTCGGTCAGCAGGGTTGTCAACGCATACCGCAGCGCACGGTCATCGTCGACGAGCAGGACGCGGCGGCTGGATTGGGCTGAATCAGTCATGACAGCACGACCGAGGTCGCTACATCATAATGCTCCTGGGTGAGCGTGATGGACGAGCACGTTCGGACCGTCGACGGCGGCCTGACGGAGACGCAACAGCAGGTTCTGTTCGAAACCGCGCGTGCGCTGGCGGAATGCCCCACTCTCGAAGAGGCCGCTCCACGCATGGTCGAGGCGGTCTGCCGCGCCCTGGGATGGCAGTGTGGCGCCATCTGGGAAGCCAACCGGGCGCGCCGGTTGATGCATTGCGTCGGCTCGTGGCACATGCCCGGGCTGTCCCTCGACGAGTTCACCAGCACGAGCAACACCACGACGTTCGAGCGTGGCATCGGCCTGCCCGGTCGAGTCTGGCAGATCCGCGAACCGGCCTGGATCCCTGACGTCACGCGCGACGACAACTTCCCGCGCCAGGACGTGGCGGCGCGGGTCGGACTCCACGCCGCGTTCGCCGTGCCGATCATGCAAGGCCGACGCGTCCAGGGCGTCATGGAGTTCTTCAGCAGCGACATCCTGCAGCCGACGGCGGACTTGCTGGCGATGATGACGACGATCTGCAGCCAGATCGCGATCTTCGTCGAACGCAAGTGGGCCAGCGAGGATTTCGACCGCTTCTTCAAGCTCTCGCTCGATTTGTTCTGCGTCGCCACGTTCGACGGCTACTTCATCCGCGTCAACCCCGCGTGGCACGCGATGCTGGGCTACTCGGAAGACGAGCTGCGCGCGTCGCCGTTCATCGACTTCGTCCACCCGGACGATCGTGACGCGACGATGAACGTGTTTCTGAAGGTGATGACGGGCGAGACCCTCAGCGACTTCGAGAACCGCTATCGGATGAAGGACGGGTCGTACAAGTGGCTGCAGTGGTTCGCCTCGCCGTACGTCTCGCAGGGACTCGTGTACGCCGGCGCCCGCGACGTCACCGACCGCAAGGCCGCCGCGGACGCGCTGCGCGTCTACGCCCAGGAGATGGAGCAGGCCAGGCGCGAGTCGGAGCAGAACTCGGAGCGGCTGCGGCAGGTCGTCTCCGAGCTCCAGGTCGCGCGTGCCCGCGCCGAGCAGGCGACCGTGGCCAAAGGCGAGTTCCTCGCCAACATGAGCCACGAGATCCGCACGCCGATGAACGCCATCATCGGCATGGCGGACCTGGCGCTGCAGACGCGGCTGACGCCGCAGCAGCGCGAGTACATCCGCACGGCGCGGGAGTCGGCCGAGGCGCTGATGACGATCATCGACGACATCCTCGACGTCTCGAAGATCGAGGCGCGCCGGCTGACGCTCGAAAAGGTGCCGTTCGCGACGCGGGATACGATTGAGGACAGCGTCAAGCTGCTGGCCCAGCGCGCCGATCAGAAAGGGCTCGAGCTGGCGTGCCGCATCGCCCCGGACGTGCCGGCGGCGCTCGTCGGCGACCCGGGACGATTGCGTCAGATTCTGCTCAATCTCGTCGGCAACGCCGTGAAGTTCACCGATGAAGGCGAGGTCGCGGTCGATGTCGCGGTCGCCGAGCGCAGCGACGACGACGTGTTGCTGAAGGTCACGGTGCGCGACACCGGCATCGGCATCCCCGAAGACAAGAAGTGGCAGATCTTCGGCGCGTTCGTCCAGGCCGACGCGTCGACGACGCGGCGGTTCGGCGGCACGGGCCTGGGGCTCACGATCTCGTCGCAGCTCGTGGAGATGATGCACGGTCGCCTCTGGCTCGAGAGTCACGTGGGCAAAGGCAGCATCTTCCATTTCGTGGCGCGCTTCACGATCCATCGCGACGACGCGACGGTGCCGTCGTCGCTGATCGACCTGCGCAATCTCAACGTGCTGATCGTCGACGACAACGCGACCAATCGGTTGATCCTGTCCGAGATCATCGCGAGCTGGCAGATGAAGGCGACGGCGGTCGCCGGCGCCGGCGAGGCGCTCGCCGCGCTGCGCCGGGCCGCGGACGATGGCGCGCCGTTTCATCTCGTCCTGACCGACGCGCTGATGCCCGAGACCGACGGCTACTCGCTCGCTCACGAGATCGCGCAGGATCGACGGTTGACCGGGGTCAAGGTGATGCTCCTGACGTCCGCCGGGTCGACGACGACGCGCGGGCGGCGGGCCGGCCCATTTACCGCGCGGTTACCAAAGCCGGTCAAGCAGTCGGATCTGCTCGACGCGATCGTGACGGCGTTCGCGCGCCCCGCCGCGCGACGCTCGCGCGAGAAGGACGAGCCGCGCGCCGTTCGCCGGACGAAGCGCGGGTTGCGCGTGCTGGTCGCCGAAGACAACGCGACGAACCAGAAACTCGTGTCCGCGCTGCTGAAGCAGCAGGGTCACCGTGTGGCGATCGTCAACAACGGACGGCTCGCCGTCGAGCGCGCGGCCAAGGACGCGTTCGACATCATCCTGATGGACGTGCAGATGCCCGAGATGAGCGGGTTGGAGGCGACCGAGGCCATCCGCACACAGGAGGAGCCGACCGGCCGGCGCACGCCGATCATCGCGCTGACGGCGCGCGCGATGGCCGGGGATCGCGAGCAGTGCTTGGCCGCCGGCATGGACGGATACGTCGCGAAGCCGCTCAAGCCGGACGAGCTGTTCGCGGCGATCGCGGCGCTCGTCGGATCGCCGGCGCCTCCGGCAGCGGCCGCGGCGCCGGCCGCCGCCGACACGGCCGCGCTCGATCTCAGCGCACTGATTGCCAGTTTCGGCGGGCGATCCGATCTCGTCGCCGGCGTCGTCGACGTCTTCTTCGAGGATGTGCCCGCGATGTTGCGACGGCTCGACGCGGCGGTCGCGGCCGGCAGTGCCATGGAGGTGGCCGCCGCGGCTCATGCGATCAAGGGGGCCGTCGGCTTGTTCTCGCAGGGCGACGCCTACGAGAACGCGCGCGGGCTCGAACACCGCGCCCGTGACGGCGACTTGAGCGGTGTCAACGGGGCTCGTGATGAGCTGACGACGAACGTCACGCAGCTGATGGCTGACTTGCGCGCGTTACGAGAAACACTCTGATCGCCGGCCCCTGAACACTACGTCAGCGCGCTCCGAGCATCGCGACCAGTTCACGAACGCTGTGTCGTTCGAGGCTGTTGACCGTCTCGATGACGCGGTCCGTGCGCGCGGATCCGAGCACCGGCGCCATCAGACTGCGCGCCTTCGCACTGACGGCAGCCGTGTCGATCGGGTTTTCTTTGGTGCCCGGCGCGTGACGCGTGAAGTGGCTGACGACCCGGCCGTCGCGGAGCTGGACGTCGACCCGGGCACTCCGTGGCGCCGCCGGATCCATCAGCGATCGATCCGGCACGAGCTGCACGCGTTTTTTCATCGCCAGCACTCGCCCGTCCTTCATGCGCTCGTACGAATGGCTCGCGTCGAACGAGAGCTCGCCGTCGATCGCCGCGACGGCGAGCAGATATTGCAGGTTCACATCCGGCATCGAGCGGTCGTCGACGATTCGCGCGCCGTCCTCCGGAAGCGTCGCGGTGATTCGGTCGATCCCGTCGACCGTCAGGCCGTGTTCGCGCCGCAATGTGAGAAACGCGTCGAGCGCCGCTTGAATCGGGTAACCGACGGAGAACGTCTTGATCGCGGTCTCCGTCACGAAGAAGCGTGTGCCGAGATCCGTGGCCAGTTCCTCGGGACGTGGCTGTGTCGAGTGAGCCTCGAGCGCGTTGTGCTCGCCTTCGAGCACGTCGGGCACACCGGTGAACCCGAGCTGCGCCATGACGGCCGCCGTCACGCCATTGCGCGCGCCCATGCCGGAGAAGTCGAAGGCCTTTTCGACGTGCTCGAGATCGCGCTCCCAGCTCCAGACGCCGGAGACCTGCTGAATCGCGTACGACAGCGCGTAGCGCATCGCCTTCTCGTCGAGGCGCGCCATCGATGCGGCGGCGGCCGCGGCGCCGATCGTCGCGCTGACGCCTTCGGCGCTGCGATGCGTGGCCCGCACGTGATTGGCGCCGAGCGCGAGCAGCCATCGACAGCAGAGGTCGTAGCCGAGCACGACCGCGTTGATCAGCTCGAGTCCCGTGGCATGACCGCGCTCCCCCATCGCCAGCGCGGCTGGCACGACGGCGCAACCCGGATGGGCCTTGGTGATCGGCTCGAAATCGTCGGTCTCATCGGCATGCCCGAACATGCCGTTGACGAGCGCCGCGTTGACGGCCGACGTCCGCAGATCGGTCGTCAGGATCGTCGCTTCCGGCGTGCCTCCCTGCGTTCGGGCGAACGCGATCGCCATCTCGCCGGGCTTCAGCCGCGCGCCCGAGACCATCGCCGCGATCGTGTCGAGGACGCGGTGCCGCGCCTCGCGGACGACCTCTGGCGACAGCTTCTGCTGACGCGCGGCCGCCATGTAGCGCGCGACGCGGCCGGTGAGATCGGAACCAGCAGCAGCGGTGGTCTGCGCGTTCGCGGTGATTCCATCGCCGCCGACGGGAATCGCTGCAGCGGCCGCAAGAGTCCCCGCGTGCTCCAACAACCGCCGACGGGAAAGACGAGTAGTCATGGTGTTGGCGCCAGCCGCTTCAGCTCCTCGAACCAGTTCAGCACGATTCTGAGCTCGTTGTTCTGACTGCCGAGTAGTCCGTCGCCCGAGCCCAACGACAGGCTGACGAAACGGCCCGCCGGCATCGGGTCGTATCCACGAGGCTCTGTTGAGATCAATGCAGGGAACGGCCCGCGCGGTATCGCGACCGGTGTACCGAAGGAGATGGACGGTTGTGTCGTGATCGGCACGGCAACGGTAGGCCGATTGGCGCCGGGCACATACAAGATGCTCGACCCGTCCTTCGACCAGACCGGATGGTAGTCGAGCGCGGTCTTCGGCGCTTGATGTTTCTCGCCGGTGGGAGGAAAGGGCTCGACGAACACGCCCCGATTCGGGCCACCCACGCCGCCGCCACGTTCGGTGTATGCGTAGGCGATCCAGCGGCCGTCCGGCGAAAAGGTCGCGCTGAAGTCTTCTCCTGACGTCAGGTTTCCGAACGGCTCCGACTTCTTCGTGTCCGCGGAATACACCCAGAGGGCGTACGTCGATTCCTTCAGGACCGAGTAGAGCAGATGCCTGCCGTCTCGCGACCACGATCCGGGCTGGTGCGCTTCATTTGGATTCGGCTTCGTGAGCCGTTCAGGGTTCTTGCCGTCTTCGAACTGCCACCACAATCCCTTGTCGCCCTCGCGCGCAGACTGGAACGTCACACGCCGGCTGTCGGAGGACCACACCGGAAGAGTGCTGGTCCCATCGAACGTCAACCGTCGCATCTCGCTCTGGCCCGACAGGTCGTAGAGCCAGACGTCGGAAGACCCGCCATCCGATCGCGCCACCGCAAGCGTTCTCGTATCGGGCGACACGCGTGGATGGACGTACAACGCAGGTGGTGCCTTGAGTGGCCGGGGCTCCTCTCGCCCATCGCCGACCAACAGACTCCGCATCGTCGACGACACCGTCGCCGGACCCGGTCGATAGATGAGGGTGCCGTTGTCCGAGACGGCGAGATGGGTCGTCACCGTCGTGCCGCTTGCCGAGCGGCGGACGCCCACGACCACCGGAACCTGCGAGCCGGTGAACATCAGCGTCCGTGGATCGAACGGACGCGCGAACACCGTTCCTGACACTGCAAAAATCAGATGACCCGACGGGAGATACCTGGCGTCCGAGCCGCCCTCAATCAAGACGCGTCGGGTGCGATCCGCCAATGACAGCGCCACGATTTGCGCCTTGTCCCATCGGTCGGTGCCGGTTCGCTTCGCCAGCGTGAACAGCACGGTGCGTCCATCCGGCAACATCTGCGGCGCTTGCGCCTCCTCGTCCGGGCGGATCTCGGTGAGGCGCTCCAGCGCGCCACCGTTCGCTGAGACACGAGACACCCCGGTCAATCCGCCGAGGAGAATGCCGTCCGGGCCCCAGCTGATGCCGGTCAAACCGCTGTCATTGCCGAGCTCGACCACTGTCGCGGGCGCGCCCCCGGTGATTGGGATCCGCTTGACGTAGCCGTTTGCACCGGTCGCTGTGTACGAGACGAAGGCGATCGACTGGCCATCAGGCGCGAACATCGGCTGAACAATTCCCAGGTCGGAAGTGCCCATTTCCGAGCCCGGTATGGCGTGAGCGGTCAACTCGCCGATCGATCGAAGGTACACGCGCGAGTTTCCCGTGAACGCGATCTTCGTCCCGTCGGGCGAGATCGCGATCGACTGACGGACCGTCCCCGAGAACGTCACAGCGTCCGGCAGCACGAACGAGAACCTGGCGACGGCACCGGGTGTGGTCGGAGGCCACAGCATCCACGCGGCGCCCGCGGCCAGCGCGCCGGTCAGTATCGCTGTCGCCGCGATTGGAAGCAGACGACTCGTCAACGAGCGTGGGCGCTCACGATGTGCGGACGATGGTGGTGTGGGTTGGGCGATGGCTCCCAGCGCATCGAGCTCGTTCAGCACGTATTTCGCGGCCGAGATGTCGGATATGCGCTGTCGTCGATCCTTGGCGAGACAGCGCTGCACCAGCGTGCGCAGCGCGGCCGGGACATCTGGAGGGAATCGCGTCCAATCCGGATCGATCTTGAGCACACTCGCGAGCGTGTCGCTCATGTCGTCGCCGTCGAACGCGCGTGTACCCGTGAGCATCTCATAGAGCACGGCGCCGAACGCCCACACATCGCTGCGTTTGTCCGCCTCGCGACCCTTGGCCTGCTCCGGCGACATGTACGCCGCTGTTCCCAGGATCACGCCGATCTGCGTCATCGC
>DASRJR010000202.1:0-5908 GCA_035649395.1 Vicinamibacterales bacterium | reverse complement strand
AGTACTGTCTCGAGAGGAAGGTTGTATCGCTGAGTCATCTCGTTCATCGCCGGATGCTTGCCGGGCAGATAGTGCGGGACGAGCGCCGGGTTCTCGTGCAAGGTCGGCAGCTCTTCGATCGGCTCGCACGCCGTCAGCGGGAAGTTGTTTGGATTCGTCGTCAGGCGGAACACCTCGGTGAGCACGTAAGGCTCGGCGAGATACACCGGATCTTCGAGGATGGCGGTGACGGTCAGCGTGTCACCGTGGCGGTTGAAGCGATAGGTGAGCGTTGCGCGATCGCTGCTGAAGCCGCGGTGGCGCTTGATGTCGCCGAGCTTGGCGTGCGTGGTGACGGCGGTCAACGTGTCGCCTTCCCATGCGCCAGTGGTGAAGCCGCCGTGCGAGTGGGGGGCGTACTTCGACGGGTGCGGCCTTCCGTCCATCCAGATGATGGTCTCGTCGCGATCGCCCCAGCCGGCGATCTTCCACGCGAGCAGCTTCTGCGTGACGGGATCCGGCACCATCGTGAACTGCAATGGAAATGGTCCGACCACCGCGTAGATCGGCGGATACATCTGGCACTGACGCTCGGTGGCCGAAAGTGCGGCGATGTCGTAGCTCAGCGCCTTGGCGCGGCCGTCGGCACTGAGCGGCATGCCGAGCAGATCGACCGGCTCGCGAGAGTAGCCGTTGTCGTTCTGGTTACTGCGGACCCACGTGCCGGTGAGATCGATCTGAGCGAACGCTGGAGCCGCCTGCAGGGTGACGCCGGCGATGAGCGCAGCACATGTGAAGAGGCGCGAGATTCTAGGAGTCATTTCTTTACCACCGCGATGAGCAGGGCGTCGGGTCCCACTTGGCGTTGCCGGGTTCCTTCTTGAACACCGGCGCTGTCAGTCTCGGAGTGCGAAGGTATTGCGGATCGTCGATCTGCGTGGTGATCGTCAGCCATTCCTCGCCGTTCGGCCGCTTGTAGAGATCCCAGTACTCGGTCATGACCGCGTTCTCGCTGTAGGGAACGCCGTTCTTGCGCAAGTACCCGGCGCGCAGGTTCGTCGTCACGACGCGCAGCGACCCGCCGCTCGGCCGAACTGGTGGAGTGTCGGCGGCTCGATCCGCCGGCCGGAGCTGCAACGGTATGTTCGGGCGAGGGGTCTGCCACTGTGCGATGGAGACGCCTTGCCACGTCCGCGGTGTGCTTGCGGGTGCCGGCTTGTCGCTGAATTGAAGCACTCGCGTCTGTGTGCCCGCGTCCGTCTCGACCTTCAGCGTGTTGTCGTCCTGCCAGGTGATGTGCAGTCGCCCGGGCACGTTCATCAACGCCGGCGCGCCGTAGGACCGGCACTGCTCGTTGGCGGCTTCGTCCTTCGCGGGATCCCAGGCATCGGCAACTTTCCTGGCGTCCGGAGTGATCGGGATGCCCTGGTAGTCGCCTTTGGCTGGCGTCACCATCCGCCAGCGCCAGTCTTGCGTGACGACCGACACCCAATACCCCGAGAGATCGATCGGTGCCGCCGCTCGTGGCGGGCGCGGCGGCGTTGGTGGTCCACCCGCGCGCTGCGCGTCAACGGTTGCGCCGAGCGCGAGCGCGATCGCGCTCGCCACGACAGCGATGAAAGCCCGCCTCATTTCTTCCCCTTCTTCTTCGCCGCCAGCTCGTTGTACACGACCTCGACGAACATGTCGGTCGTCCAGGGTCCCGAGTCGGTTCCGTACTGACTGCGGTAGCCCAGCGTTGGATTGGCCGCTTTCACCTGCGCGAGCGTCCGGCCCTGATCGAGCAGGTCCTGCACGCGGTCGCGCACGACGGTAATCGCGTCCCGATACTCGAGGAGATCGAGTTTGTCGTACACGTGACCGTGACCGGGGACCATGAACGTGCGATCCGGGTACCACTGTATGGGCAGGTTGTGGATGCTGAGATCCATCAGGCGATTGAGCGCATCGAGCTCACCCTGTACGGTGCCCCCGCGCTTCACGTCGATGAACGGAAAGCGCGTCGTGTCGATGATGTCGCCCGTCGCGATCACGTCGCCGCGGCGGAAAAACACGATGGTGTCGCCATCAGTGTGCGCGGCAGGTTGATGGAGTACTTGAATGCCCTCGCCGTTGAGATACATCGAGTACATCCGATAGGCGAACGTCTTGGTCGGCCAGAGCGCGGATGGGATCGCCTGCGCCCCGGTCGCGGCGGACATGCGCGTCATCACGTTCTCGTGCGCGAGCACGCTGGCCGCCCCCGAGTTGGAGACGAGGTCGTCGCTCAACCCGGCGCCAGCCGCAACCGCACCCGGAAGGATGCTGAGCCCCGCCTTGGAGAGCTTCTCGTTGCCGCCGACATGGTCGGCGTCCATGCTCGTGTTGATGATGTAGCGGATCGGCAGCGGTGTCAGCCGTCGGACGGCCGCGAGCACTTTCTCGGCCATCTGAGTGGAGCCGGAATCGACGAGGATGACGCCCTCGGGACCCGTCTGCACCAGGATGTTGCCGCCAGCGCCGCCGATTACATAGAAGTTCGGCCGCAGCTGCACGACCTCGAGGTCGCCTTCGGTCGGCTGCTGAGCGGAAGCGCGCTCGTGCCACGCGCCGAGTATGAGGACCACGGCGGCCACGAGCGCGGAGCACGAGGCTGCCAGCATGTTGCGTCCGACCTGTCGTGTCATCGGCGCAATTCTGGCTATGACTGTCGCCGATCGTCAAGCGTCAGGCGAACGCGCGCTTCAACAGATGCGCCATCTGCGCGGGCGGGTCGATCCAATCCAGGAAATATCGCCGATTCACCTCGCCCATCCGCGCAACGAGGGCCTGATCCGACATCAGCCGGCGGCAGACGTCGACGCACTCCTCGGGGCTGCGGTACGCCAGGTAATGCGTGCCCTCGACGATTGGCGAGAGGAACTCGTGCGTGATCGGCGGATTGATGACCGCAGTCCCCGCCGCGAGGGATTCGCCGAACTTGAAGCCGACGCTGCCGCTCAAGCCGACGCAGCTCACGGCGATGTGCGACTGACGGAGCTGCGCGTGGTACTTCCCGGTTCGTACGTGCTCGGGGAGCTGGAGCTCGGGTGCCAAGGCGGCTGCGGTGTCGGAATGCACGAGTCCGATCGCCTGCTCGTGTGGGAATGCTTTCCGCAGCGCGCGCGCCGTCGCGATGCGGTCGAGATTGGCCACGTCGAACTGATCGCCCGATCCCGGCGTCGTCGGCCACAGACGTGGCTGAAACACGATATTCATCTGCTTTGTGTCCGTGTCGCGCAACACCGGGCCGTGCGGTAGCGGGAACGTGAGCCACAGGCGAGCGCCTTCATAGGCGCGGTGCAACAGCTCGGCGAGCGCGCTGCGTGTGCGTTTCGACTCGTTGCTCCACGACGCGAGAATCGTGATGCACACGTGTCGCCACGCCGCACGTGAATAGCAGGCGATACTCAGCCCGGCCGGAGCGATCCTTTGTGCGTACGACGGACACGCCGCGCCGCGTGTCTCAGGTCCGAGGGCGCGCTTGAAGTAGACGTCGGAAAACTGCAGTGCGCTCGCGCAGACGCGGTCGGCGCGATCGTAGCAGTCGATGACGACGTTGCGGACCTCGCCGGTCCTCCGATCGGTGACGACCATCTCCATCAGTGGCTCGGGGTCGTTCGCCGACGTGCTCATGAACTCGAACGAGAGCGAGATGCGCTTGCGCTTCTCGAGCGTGGCGATGCCCGACAGGATTCCCGACATGATCGTCAGGTCGAAGTGTGGAGACACGCGCCAGACGATGTGAAAAGGCGGTTTGCTCGTGACGGCTCGCGACGCACCGAGGCTCCGTGGCAACAGGCCCACGGGCCGCTCGCTCCGGGATAGACTGCTGAGCCCGGTCAGGAACGGTGAGTCCACGTGTTGAGATATAAGCTCTACGCCGTTAGTCCGCAATCGGGTGAACCATGGAAAGATCGTCCCCGGCTCGACCGTATGTGAGCTTTCTTTGTTGGTGTCGGTGATTGTTGTGACGGAGTGACTCTATGCGTCGTCATCTAGGGATCATCATTGCCGCTGCCGGAACTGTGATCGTTATTGGACTCGCGGCCCAGCAGCCGACACCGCAAACGCCAACAAAACCGGATTCGCCAGCGATTATCGAACGAATCCAACGATTGAAAGACACCGTCGGTCCGCGATGGGTCGATGCGGTTCGTTTCTGGTGTGAGGCGCCGCGTGCGAATCGCGCTGACGATCCTGTAATCGAGCCGACGAAGATTTTCGACAACTTGTATGCGATCGGCAGCGTCGGGACTGTGGCGTACGTCATTCAGACGACGGCCGGTCTGATGATGATCGACGCGCTCGGAGCGAACGAAGTCGACTCGCGCCTGTTGCCAGGATTCGCCAAGCTGGGGCTCGACCCGTCTCAGGTCAAGACTATCCTGGTGGCGCACGGCCACGCCGATCACTTCGGCGGGTCCGCCTACTTCCAAGATCGATTCAAGTCGCGCGTCTATGTGTCGGCTGCCGATTGGACGCTGATGGAAACGCCGCCGCGTGGGGGTGGGGCTGGTGCGCCGCCGCCAGCAGCGCCGCCCAAGCGCGATGGCGAGTTGCGGGACGGACAGCCCGTCGTGCTCGGCGATGTCAGCGTTCAGCCGGTCGCGGTGCCCGGGCACACGCCCGGCTCGATGGGTTTCATCGTCCCGGTGAGAGATCGCGGTGAGCGGCACGTCGCGGCGCTCTTTGGAGGTTCGTGGCTGACGCCGGGTCTGCTCAACGACGACGCGATGCAGACCTACATCGCTTCGGTCGCGCATTTCAAAGAAGCGACGATGAAGGCTGGGGTCGACGCCTGGCTGCAGAACCATCCGCTGATGGTGCCGTATCAGGAGTGGCTCACGCGACTGGCGTCGCGCGGCCGTACTGATTCCAATCCATTCGTCGTCGGTCGCAACGACTATCAGCAGTTCGTGGCGGTGATGGACGGCTGCAGCCAGGTCGCGCTGGCGAGACGAAAACTGTAGCGATCTAACGCGCGGTCAGGAGCGCCGTAGCGTCCGGCTTCAGCCGCATCTGTAGTGTCCGGCTTTAGCCGGACCGAAATGGAGCATCACATGGCCCCCGACCGAATCACGCGGCGTGCTGCTATCGGTCGCGTCACCGCGGCGGCGCTCGGCGCCACAGCAGCGATGCGCCGCACGGCCACGCCTGCCGTCGCGCAGGTCATCACGACCACAGCGCCGCCGCCGGATCCACGATTTCCGCCGGTGCCGAGCTGGAAGAACGAGCTGCGCGAGCTCGCACCCGGCGTGTTCGCCTACATCCAGGCGGGTGGTCCAGGCCTCATCGCGCAAGGCGTGTCGAATGCGGGGCTCATCGTCGGCGACGACCACGCGATGATTATCGACGCCACCGGCGCGCCGCTGCACGCGAAGAGCTTCATCGCCGCGGCGAAGAAGGCCGTCGGCGACCGGCCGTTCCGCCGGCTGATTAACACGCATCACCATGGCGATCACGTCAACGGTAACCAGTTCTTCGCGCCGATTGAGATCTTCAGTCACCCGTACTGCCGCGACGAAGTGCGTAAGGCCGTGGCGAACACGCCCGCGATGTGGGACAAGCGTGAGGGCTACGCCGACGGAACAGAGCAGCGCCGTCTCGTTCCACCAACGACGACCATCGACGGCAAGATGGTGTTCCACTACGGGGACTCGCCGGTGGAGGTGATTCATCTGGGGCCAGCGCACACCTACGGCGACCTGATGATTTACCTGCCGAAATATCGCCTGCTGTTTGCGAGTGACATCGCGTTCATCTACGTGGCGCCGTTCGCGCACAACGCCCACGTGGGGAAGTGGCTCGAGACCGTCGATCGCATCATGAAGATGGACGTCGAGACCATCGTGCCCGGCCACGGTCCGATCAGCGGCAAGAAGGAGCTGGCGGAGATGGCCGAGTACTT
>DASRJR010000201.1:0-2846 GCA_035649395.1 Vicinamibacterales bacterium | reverse complement strand
GCTGTCGGTGTGCGCACGTGACGACAGACGGCTAGACTGCGATTCTCGGGACCGTTCAGGAGAGAGGCCATGAAGATCGCGATTCTCGACGACTACTTCGACACGCTGCGCACGTTGCCTTCGTTCGCGAAGCTGGACGGGCACGACGTCCAGATCTTCACCGACCACGTCCAGGACACGGGCGTATTGGCCGATCGCTTGAAGGACGCCGAGGCAGTGGTGCTGATCCGTGAGCGGACCGCGATCCGTGCGCCGCTGCTCGAGCGGCTGCCCACGCTGCGCCTGATCAGCCAGCGGTCGGTTTACCCCCACATCGACATCGACGCCTGCACGGCTCGGGGCGTCATCGTCTCGTCGGACCTGCACGCCGGCACGCCGTCGTATGCCACGGCCGAACTGACGTGGGGGGTGATCCTGGCGGCCGCGCGTCAGATCCCGCAGCAGATGCAATCGCTGCAACGCGGTCAGTGGCAGATGGGCGTGGGGTCGACACTCCGAGGCAAGACGTTGGGCATCCACGGCTACGGCCGCATCGGCCGTGTCGTGGCGAACTATGGGCAGGCGTTCGGTATGCACGTGATCGTCTGGGCGCGGGAGGCGTCTCGTCAGCGCGCTCAGGACGACGGCATCGAGGTTGCCACGAGTCAGGACGCTTTCTACGGCGCGTGCGATGTGATCTCGCTGCACATGCGACTGGTGCCCGAAACGCGAGGCATCGTCAAGGCGGCCGATCTGGCAAGAATGAAGCCGACGTCGCTGCTCGTGAACACGAGCCGCGCGCCGCTCATCCAGCCCGGAGCGCTCGTCCAGGCACTGGAGGCCGGTCGTCCCGGAGCCGCGGCGGTGGATGTGTTCGAGGACGAGCCCGTGCGCGATCCGAACCATCCGCTGTTGAAGATGCCGAATGTCGTGTGCACCCCGCACATCGGGTATGTGACGCGCGACGAATACGAACTGCAGTTCTCCGACATCTTCGACCAGATCGTTTCGTACGCGGCGGGGGCGCCGATCAACGTCGTCAATCCGGCGGTCCTGCAGCGCGCGCGACTTCCGTAACTGCGACTCTCGTCCTCCACCCGTCGAGGCTCCACGCGCCGGCGCCTGCCGCGGCGAAATACAGGAGCGTCGAGCAGTACAGGAGTGCTTCGATGCCGCCGTTCCTGATTGGCCACAGGGTTCGCGGTTGTGCCACGAGCACATAAGCCAAGAACGCTTCGAGGGCCACGACGACCGCGATCGGTCGGACGAACAGTCCCAGCATCAGGAGCGGACCCGCGACGAGCTCGAGGTAGCCGGACATCGGCGGCAGTGAGTCGATCGCCAGCGGCGGCGCGCCGCGACGCCCGGCGACAGACGGTAATACCTCGAACACCTTGCGGATGCCGTGAAGGGTGATGAGAAACCCGAGGATCAGCCGAAGCACCGCGCGTGCCTGCGGCTCCCACGAGGCGACACGCCGTTGGAGTGCACCGAGCGGCCGGCGCCCTTGGATGATCGCGTCCAGGCTGAACGCACCCGCGCCGGCGGCGGCGAGCCACAGGAAGATGTAGGCGTTGAGCGTCGCTTCCTCACCGCCGTTCGCGATCGGAAAGAACGCACGCGGCGCCCATGTCCTGAAGTACGCGACGGCCATCTCGCCGCTGAGAATGAACGCGGTCGGCCTGGTCAGGAGGCCGAGCGCGAGCATCGGTCCGCCCACAGCCTCCAGGATCCCGCCGATGCCTCGAATTCCCCACAGGTTGGGTTCGGGCTGCGCGCCCGCGAACCCGAACAGCTTCTCGAGTCCGTGCTGCCAGAAGAGGAGACCCGCCGTCACACGAACGAGGCAGAGCAAGTATGAAGGTGTCGTCATCGATCGCATCCAAGACAACGCAATCGAGAAATGATATGGGTTCTCCGATGCGAATCCGTCGGAGAGTTCTGGCGCTGTGGATCGTTTCTCTCGCCACTTCGGTGGCCTTCGCGCAGTCGTCAGCCGTTCCGACGAAAGCGCCTGACTCGTCTCTTCCAGTCGAGATCGTGGTGCCCGTCGCGCCGATAGCCGTCCGCGGCGCGGGCGCGTCGCATCTGTTCTACGAGCTTCACCTGACGAACTTCCGCGCGACGCCGCTCGAGATGACGAACCTCGAGGTTCACGCCGGCGATCACGACGGCCGGCTGCTCGAAGGCTACTCCGGCCAGGAGATCTCGGATCGTCTTGTTCGGCCGGGCGCGCCGCGCGATCTGCCAGACAAGCGGGTGCTCGGAGCCGGTTTGCGAGCGATCGTGATGCTCCACCTGCGATTCGAGGGCACTCGTCCGGTGCCGTCGCGGATCTGGCACCGTGTGACGTTTGCGGACAGCAGCGTCGATACGCGACCCATGATCGTTGCCGCGCAGCGGCCGCTCGTGATCGATCCACCGCTTCGCGGTGGTGATTGGCTCGCGGCCAACGGGCCGTCCAACGATTCGGTGCACCGACGCACCCTGCTGCTGATCAACGGCGAGCCGCACATCGCGCAACGTTTCGCCATCGACTGGATCAAGCTCGGGCCCGGTGGACGCCCTGCTCACGACGATCGCTCGCGCAACGAGAACTGGAACGGTTACGGCGAGGACGTGCTGGCCGTCGCGGACGGCACCGTCATCGCGACGAAGGACGCATTCCAGATAACGTGCCCTTGACTGAAAAGCGGGCAGTTCCCATTACCCTGGACACGCTCGGCGGAAACCTCGTCGTCCTCGACATCGGCAACGGACGCTACGCCACGTACGCCCATCTGATCCCGCAATCACTTCGCGTCTCGGTCGGCGCAAGAGTTCGTCGCGGTCAGGTGCTCGGGCGGCTCGGAAACTCGGGCAACTCG
>DASRJR010000200.1:0-14190 GCA_035649395.1 Vicinamibacterales bacterium | reverse complement strand
TCGGACGCGGCCTCGGTGCCGTCACCGGCAGCCGTCACCGCCGTCGCCTCGCCGCTCATCACACGGATAAACGAGTGAGGCGAGGCCGCTGTTGGTGGCATCGCGGCCGCGGTCAGTGTTTCCAGACGAGATGTGGCGGCTCGGCCGGCACCCAGCACTTGAGTGGCCGGTCGATCACGGGCAGCTCGATCGTGTCTACGTGTGCGCCCGGCGGAAGCCCGAGGTCGAAGAACACTTTGTTGCCATAGCGGAACACGGGTGGACCTTCAAGGATCGCGACCAGCTGCTGCCCCTTGAAGTGCCTGATGACTTCCGGCAATTCGAACTCATCGAGCAGCGCGTAGGTGTGCACTCCACGTTCCGCCATCCACGCCACAGCGCGGTCCAGCCAATCCGCCTGCAGGTTGTCCCAGCGCATCGTCACGCGGCCGGCGTAATAGCGGATGCTGCCGCTGTGGTTCATCGCCAGCACGACGCTGTTGTGCGGCGTCGCATTGCGGACGTGCTCGGCGACCTCGGGGTAGGCCGCCTCGATCGTCCCCTGATTCAGGATGTGCCAGACCGGCACCAGCGACAAACCCCTGCCGACGACGACCATGACGAGCACCGAGGCGACGGCCAGGCCGATCACGCGATGGATCCGGTGAAGCGTCATCGCGAGACTCGCGAGGCCCAGCATGATGAAGGGGTAGCAGACGAGGAAGAACCTGAGATACGAGGAGTTGTCCAGCTCCAGGTACACGAGGAACTCGGCCACGACGCCTGCGGTCAGCAGCGCGAACACGGCCACGGCCGATCGGTCCGCGACGTCACGCCACAACGCCCTGACCGGAAGTGCCAGCGCGAGCAGACCCAAGAACCCGAGCGCGGTGTGAACCTCGGTGAACCATCCAGCGTAGTTGCGGGCATTCGGCGCAACGTGGCTCAGCGAAAAGTACGCCGCGGTGTTGCCGTACCCCGACTCGAACGGCGTTCCGTAAGTGAACCAATACATCAACATCGTGGTCACCAACGCACCACCGACGCCCGCGATCACGATCACCGCGCGCCAGATATGCCGCTTGCGGTCCGACGGATGCTGCAGTACGCGCCAACCCAACCAGAGAAGGAAGATCGGAAACAACGGCGCCAGGTTCGGCCGAATGAGCAGCACGAGGGCCATCGCCACGGACGCACCGATCGAAGAACGCACGGTCGTGCCGAGTATTCCCGCGCATGCCAAAGTGAACGCGGCGGCGACGGGGACGTCGCTCATGTTCACGAAGTGCATCAGCAAGAACGGAGGGCTCGCCGCGACGAGGATCGCGGCCAGCATCCCGAGCGTGGGCGACCCGAGGCGGAGCCCGATCAGATACGTCGACAAGATGAGCAGCGCCCCGCTGAGCGGCACGACGACGAACGGCCCGCACACCCCGCCAATCGCCTTGCCGAGCGCCATCAGCATCGGGAATCCCGCGGAGTACGTCGGCACGATCGCCCACGGGTCCTGCGTCGGACCATATCCGCCGAGCGTAAACCGGGTTTGCCTGGACGGCGTGTAGCCCAGCGGCGCGAACCCCCACACCGCGTTCGGCCATGGCACGTCTTTGACCCACGGTTGTGAGATCGCGAGACGCCCTTTCAGCCAGAGCTCCGCTTCGCTGAGATAGCCGTACGAATCGGATCCGCCGGCGGCAGTCGAGCCTCGGAGGATGCCAACGATCAACAGCGCACCTGCGATGAGGACGGTGACCGCGAGTTGGACGTATCCCCGCCGCCAGATTCTGACCAGGTGCGGCCATGCCGCACTCACGCCCGTCCGAACGACGTCGGCCTGCGCGGCGATGGTCGAACGGCCGCCGGTCAGATAGAAGATCGCGAACGCGAGCACGCTGACGATCAGCGGACGGCGCCAGTCGTGCGAGCGCAACAGGATGCCGAAGACGGTGAACGAGAAGCCGCCCCACACGGCGACGACGAAGGTCCAGATCCCGCCGAGCAGCGTAAACGCGGCACTCCAGCGATGGATCCGGCTTCGCGCGTCGCGCTTCGGCGCCGAGGCGGCATCGCGCGTCGCGTCGGTCATGCCGTGAGGCTCATCGTGCGGCGTCGTCGAGCATGAACGCGAGCTCGGGCAGCAGATACGGCCGGAACCCGGGATAGTTTTCGATCATCGGAAAGTGGCCCATGCCGGGCATGATCACGAGCCGCGACCCGCGAATGGCGGCCGCCACCTGACGCGTCATCTCCGGTGTGCAGGAGTAATCGTACTCGCCCGTGAGCAGCGAAACCTTGCAACGATTCGTGTCGATGCGCCCGATCAACGGACGCCCGTCCCAATCGAGACTGTAGAAGTGCACGTCGCCGGCGTAGACACCAGGCCCGGCCTGACTGTACAGCCACCAGTTCTCGCGCGTGCTCGACTCCGGACTCTGCGGCGCACACAGCGCATACGTATACGTCGCTCCCAGCTCGCCGCCGTGGATCGCGGGATGGTGCAGGAACTCGTTGTACCGTCCCGGCGCGAACGCGCTGCTCTCCAACGCGATGATGCCGCGCAGCTCGCGCTGATGCTCGGCCGCCACTGCGAGCGCGATCGCGCCTCCGATCGAGCAGCCCATGACGACCGGACGATCCAATCCGAGCGCGAGCCAGACCGCTCGAATCGTCGCGAGATACTCGACGGTCGTCAGGCGATACGTCTTCAACCACCAGCCGTCGGGCGGACTCGACCGGCCGTGATACGGCATGTCGAACGCGATGACGCGGTATCGCGAGATGACCTCGGGATCGGTCATCACATGTCGGAACTGCCGGCTGTCGGCGCCGGCGGTGTGCAGACAGAGCAACGGAACCCCGCTGCCCGCCTCCTCGAAGTAGATGCGACAACTGGTGCCGCTGACGTCCACGTTGAGATAGCGGCCGATGATGGGCTCAATATCCATTGGTGATTTGGAGATCATTCAATCAACAATCGATCTGATTCGGGCCGCACCGTCCGAATGACTCTCATCGCCCGGTGCAATGCCCGCGCGTGCTGCATGGCGACGAGCGTGTCGCCCTCGAGCACGAAGCCAGGGACTCGCATCAGCATCGCGAAGATGTCGTGGTAGAGCGGTTGCGGAGGATCGCTGAAGAAGCGCGTCCAAATCTCGGGGCTGGCGCGGAAGCCAAACGCGCATGGCACATCGAGCCGGGGGGACACGACGGTGTGGACGAGACGACCGCGCTCGAAACGCAGGATGCAGCGCGCGTCGCCGCAGCTGAGCGACAGCGCAACCGTGAACCACGCGCCGATGACGTGCATCTCGGCATCGTCATTGAGCCGCGATTGAACCTGCGTCAGCCAGTCGGCGGTAAACATGACAACGAGATTCTAGACTGCCGTTCAGGTCGGCGAACTCTGAACTCTGGAACCATGAACGGCGAACTTTGAACTGTGAACCGTGAACTGTGAACCGTGAACTGTGAACTGGAGGTTCAGAGCTATCGTCGAATCAATCGCAGCATCACCGTCGATCGCTTGCGCTCGGTGAGCGTGACGCGCGTGGCGCGCGCTGACAGCCCTTCGAGCACCTCCGGCTTCTCCCATTCGCCGAAGCTCTGGTTGCCCTCGATGCTGTCAACAGCCGCCACCCAGTACTCGCCCGGTGGCAGTCCCATCACCTCGAAACCGCCGTCCTGCGACGGGCGACCCAGCTTCAGAAAGCGGGAGTTGGCGAACCACTTGTTCCGGTCGGTCGAGAAGATCACGACGGCGTAGTCGAGGACCGGCGCCGATTTCGCGTCGGTGACGTGCCCCGCAAGAATGCCGCCGGCATTCGACACGACGATCTCCGCTCCCTTGACCGTTTGCACGGCCAGACCGAAGTCGAACGGCGTGTCGGTCACGTCCATCCCGTTGATCAACACGGACCTCAAGTACCAGTCAGGCCTGCCGGTGACACGAAAGCGTGTCGGTCCAAACAGGCTCGGGATGGTGAAGGTGCCCTTCGTGACACGCGAACCACCGAATGGCCCGCCGCCCATGACCGGCGCGTAGTCGAAATCGGCCGGCATCGCCGACACCGCAACCAATCCCTCACCGCTCTCCAGTCCCTCGAGAATCAGCCGGCCTTGGAGCGTCGACCCTGCCGTCGTGCGCACGACGATTGGCTTCGGGTCGCGCTCGCCGACCGTCACGAACTCCACGCCAAATTCAGCCACGCTGCCTCGCGAGCGACGGGCGAACGCCTGGACGACGTAGTCACCCGGTGGCACGTTCGAAACCGCAAACGTCCCATCGCCGCTGGTCGCGACGGCCTGGCGTGGTTCGAGTGCGATCGCACCCGATCGCTGGCTGGTGACAATGAGCACCGACGCCGACACTGGTGAACCCGACGCATCGCGAACGATGCCCGCCACACGTGACGTCGCAACCCGGGGGAAAACCAGATCGATCCCTGAGACATCGCGACCGAGGTCGGTCTGAATCGTCACGGCGTCGGTGACCTGCGTCGCCCCCGGGTGGAAGATCTGGGCGTATCCGGGGGCGTCGGCCGTCGAAATCGCGTCATCGACCGAGGCGGCGACCAGGTAGGCGCCCGGGAGCAACCCGAACAGTCGATAGCGCCCGCGATCGTCGGTGAGCACCTCGCGGACACCTGGGGCCTGGAGCGCCGTGGTTCGTCCGTTGGCGTAACGAACCTGCAGCGCCCGCACGGTCACACCTTCGAGCGGCTCGCCGCGCTCGTCGGCAATCGTTCCCGTGACCGCACTGCCTCGCGGCAGCGTGAGCACGATGTCGTCGAGCACCGCATTCGCGCGGACAGCGAGCTGCAGCCCAGGCACTGCGGCCTGCGTCTGTCCGTATTGCACCGTGACGTATCCGGTCTTGCTGCCCTCAAGCGCGTACGACCCTGGCGGGAGACCACGTAAGACGAAGCGGCCCTCGGCATCCGCGAACGTTGCGGTGTCACCGCCATAGCCTGGGCGCGTGACCCTGACACGCGCACCGGCCACGGGTCGCTTGGCCGCACTCACGACGCGGCCTTGAATCCCGCCCGCGACTCGCGGCGGTCGCGTCGCGGGGGACGCGACGGGGCGTCGCGTCCGTTCAAACGGCGTGTAAACGAAGTCGATCGGACCGCTCTCATCACCGGCGCGAACGTCGACCGTCGACGAGGGCCGGTCGTTCTCCGGCGCACCAGCCATGACTTGATAGCGGCCCTCCGGCAAACCGCCGAAGCGGAACTCTCCGAGGTCATTCGTGGCGACTTCGAAGACATCGAGCGGCGTCAACGCGGTGGTGGCCCGTACGTTGACCGGTATCGCGATGAAGTGCGCATCGACGACGGGTTCGCCGATGGGGCTCGTCACGCGTCCCCAGATCGACGCCGACCGATTCAGGCCGATGCGCAGCTCCCTGTCTCGCGGCGCGAGCGGGCGCTGCAGTCTGGCGAACCCGGCCTTCGTGACCACCAACGTGCTCGTCCCGGTCTCGGGGACCGTCATCGAGAATCGCCCGCGATCGTCAGCGAAGATTGACGTGATTTGTTTGCTGCCGACCCACAGCGTCACTCGCGCCCGCGGCAGCGCAGCGGCGTTCTCGGCTGCCACGACCTGGCCGGTGATCGCGGTCGACGTCTGTTGGAGCCGCGCGACGGTCGGAAGCAGCGCGAGGACGAACGCCGCCGTCGCAACGGGGATCGATCTCACGGCTATGGCAGCGTGGCGCGCAAGACCAAGCGCAGTGCGACTTCGGCCACGCTCCCCTCGTCGACTTTCACGCGTGACGCGCTGGCGCGCAAGCTGTCGAGCCCTTCAGGAATCTCGAGATCGTCAGCGGACAGTCGATCGACGGCGGCAACCCAGTACTCACCAGGCGGCAATCCGCTGATGTCGAACGTGCCCCTGCCACTGGACCGTGATTTCCGGATATGGCGCGAGCCGACAAACCAGCGTTCTCGATCCGTTGAAAAGACAATCGCATCAGCCGCGGTGGCGCGCTTGCCCGCTGCGTCCGTGACCGAGCCGGCGATCGCGCCGCTGGCGCGCGAGAGGACAATCTCCGCGTCGGTGTACTTGCCCTCGGCACCGAAATCGAACGGCACGTCTGTCACGTCGAGTCCGCCGATCGTAATCGATTTCATGTACCAGCCGGACGGCAACTCGGCTGCCGTCAACCGCATCGAGCCGCGGAGTCCCGTCAGCGTGAACCTGCCGTCGTCGTGAATCGCGAGGCCGTCGGGGCCGCGGCCCTCGCTCGGGGCCCGGTCCAAATCGCCGGTCGCAGCGTGGATCGACATCGCGCGCATCGGTGGTCTGCGCTCGCCTTCGACGACGAAGCGGCCCTCGAGTGTCGCACCAACCGATGTCCTGATCGTCACCGGCGAAGCCGGTTGATCGCCCACCGTCACGTAGGCAAAGCCGAACTCGTCGCGATGTCCTGGATTGGTGCCGACCGCCTGAAGCACGTACTCGCCGTGTGGCACGCCGGTGATCTCGAAGCGGCCATCGAAATGGACGCGCTCGACCAGCGGCTCGACTGCCGCGACGCCCGGGCGCTGCGTCGGCAGCAGGCGAACTTGCCCGATCAAGGGTTCACCAATCGCATCACGAGCGATGCCGGTGATGCGGCCCACACGGACGGGCGCGAAGCTCAGATCCACGCCAGTGGTCTCGCGATCGTCGTCGACCTGCACCGACTGCGCGCTTTCGACGTCCGGCGTCGCCGGGTAGTAGACGCGTGAGAAGGCATCGCCGCGTGTCCGGTCCAGGCCGGACGGTGTCGCATCAGTCGACGCGACCACGAGATACTGGCCCGGTTGCAGTCCGAAGAGCCGATAGTGCCCACGGTCGTCGGTCGTCCTCCTGACGCCCATGCCGCCGGCCGGGTCGCGCGCGACAATGCGGCCGTCTTCGCGCTGCAGCCGAAGCGCGCGTACGACGATGCCTTGAAGCGGTTCACCGGATTGATCGAACAGAGCGCCGCTCAGCGATCCGCCGGATCGCTCCTCGGTTGCCGAGAGCATCCGTAACTGAAATTGCGGTCCCGTGTCGTGCGGTGTCCCGGTGACGAACGGCATCTCGATCACCCCGGGGACCTCCGACTGCTCCATCACCAGATCCACGGGCCCGGCATCGTCGCCGCCATGGAGGTCGACCAGTCGCTCGGGACCCGTGGACGTGATCATTTCGACGCCCGCACGAGCCCGCCCCGTGTCGCGCTGCAGCCGCGTCATCGCCGCGCGAAGTTCGTCCGGTCGCATCGGACGCTGCGCTGAGACCTCGTACTGCCCTGTCGCCAGACCGCTGATCCGGTACTCGCCGAGATCGTCGGTCGTGCTGTCCATCGCGCCCGCGACAAGGCCGGGCACCGGCGGCGCGGCACCGCTGATGCGGCGATTCGTGTCCGAGCCCTCGACACGACGGGCGCGAACGCGCACGCCTGCGATCGGCGAGCCGTTGTTCCCCAGGACACGGCCAGAGACGGCGGCTCCTCGTGCCAGGTGAATCTCCATCTCGCGATCGGCTTTGAGCGTTGTGCTCGTGACGTCGATGTGTTGGGTTGCGTATCCGCCCTTCGTGATCGCGAGCGTAACCGGCAGACTCGCCAGCGCCATCTCGAATCGGCCTTCATCGTCGCTGAATGCTGGCCGCCCCTCCTGGAAGGCCCGCAGCGCCGTGACCAGGGCGCGTCGAAGCGGCTGCTGGTTCTCGGCTGCGACGATGCGCCCGCGTACGGTGGTCGTGCTGCGCCGCTCTGGCTCGCGCGCGCGCTGCCCGTGAAGCGGGGAGTACGTGACCGCGAGCAAAGCTGCAAGGGAGACGACAAAGCGAGCCCGGATTCCCATCAGCACGTCATCTCACCATTGATGGACGGAACACCCGAACGTCGGCCGACTGTGTCTGGCCTTCGAGCACCGTGACTCGCCTGGCCATCGGGACCATCGCATCGAGTACTTCTGGAATCTGCCAGTCGCCTGGCTCGAGCTGCTCGACGGCCACGACCCAGTAATCGCCGGGAGGCAGGCCGTCGATCGAGAACGCTCCGTCGCCGCAGGTGCGGCTCTGCTTCACGTGGCGCGAGCCGCTGAACCAGAGTTGGCGTGCGGTCGAGAACGCGACGGCTGCACATGTCCGCAGACGCGATTGTGGCCCATCCGTCACCTTCCCTTTGACGATCGCGCCCGTCGATGACAGGACGACCTCCGCCTCACCCGGCGTGCGGTCGCCCGTGCCGAAGTCGTACGAAGCGTCTGTGACGTCCACGCCGCCGATGGTCAGTGCCTTCAGGAACCACCCGGGCGGCGGGTTGGGCACCGTGAACCGAACCGACCCGCGCAGGCCGGTGATATAGAAACGGCCGTCGTCGTACACCGCCAGCCCCGATGGGCCGCGCCCCGCGGCAGGACCTCGATCAAGGTCGATCGTCATCGCGTGCAGGGAAAGCGTGCGCATGGGAGGCCGTTCGACGCCCTCCCCCGCTGAGAATCGGCCTTCGAGCGTGACGCCCGGCGACGTTCGGATCGTCACCGGGGGTGGGTCACGATCCACGATCGCGACGCTTTCGACGCCGAACTCACCGGGCTGTCCGAACCTGCCCTCGCTGATGGCCTGCACGACATAGTCGCCAGAAGAAACATCGCGCAACTCGAACCTCCCGTCCGATTCCGCGGTGGTCACCAGCGGCTCGACGGCGACGCCTCCCGACTGGCGGCTGACTGCAAGCTGCACGCGCCCGGTGAAGGGCTGGCCGGTGCTGTCGACGACCGTTCCCGACACTCGCGCAACCACTGTCGGGACCACGCTCAGATCGATTTCGGTCAAATCGCGTCCGGCCTGCACCTGTAACAGTTGCGCGCTGTCTCCGCGGGCCGTGCCGGGGTAATACGTCCGCGCAAATCCCCGACGCTGATCGCGATTCGTCCCGGACGCAACCGCGTCGGTAGAGGCCATGACGATGTACGATCCCGCGGGCAGGCCGAACACGCGGTAGCGGCCGCGATCGTCGGTGACCCGCTCCCAGCCGGTCCGCGTCGCGACCACACGGCCGTTCTCAGATCGCACCTGCATCGCGCTGACGCGAACGCCTTGGAACGGCTCGCCGGCGCTATCGACAATCGTGCCCGTGATCACGCCGCCAGGCGTCATCGTGAGCTCGATGGGCGGTACCAAGCCACTTCCGACCTCGACTCGTTGTCGGCTTGGATCAGAGGAGAGGTAGGCCGCTTTGGCGGTCTGAAGCTGGTACTCTCCGTCTTGCGGCAGTTCCAGCGCGAAGCGTCCCGTCGCGTCCGTCGTGGTCGTGGCGACGACACCGACTACTTGAACGCCGTTGAACGGCTGCCTTCCGGTCGCTTGGACGATGGCTGCGCCGACGGGCGCACCGCTCGACGCAATGACGCGACCCTCAATGCGCGTCTTCGATGGCGTCCGCGCCGCGGGCGTGTCAGCCGCCGCGCGTGTCGCCTGCATCACGGAGGTGAACGGCTGCAGCCTGAGCAGGACGTCCACGCCGCCTCGATCGTCACCGGCTTGAACCGTTACCGTGCGCGTCCCGTCGGAGCGGCGGATCTCCTCCGGTGAAGGGACACGGAGGTTTCCGATCACCTGCGCCGTGGCGGCGTCGGTCGCGAGGAGCGTTGTCGGCAGAGCATTTACCGACAGCGTGTACCGGCCCGGCGCCAATCCGCCGATGCGGTACTCGCCGAGATCATCGGTCTGCGTGACATAGGTCGTGCGGTTATCGACCCGCAGCGCCACGACGCGCGCACCGATCGCGGCGATGCCGGTGTCGTCGGCGACTCTGCCGGAGACTGCGGCGCCCTTCGACAATCGAATCTCGAGCGGTCGGTCAACCGCGCGCGAATCTCGCGGACGCTCGATCCGCGTCGTCGCGAATCCGGCCTTCGAGACCAGCAGGTCAACACTGTCTCGAATCGTGAGCTCGAAGCGCCCTTCGTCGTCGGTGAGGACAGCCGGGACACCAGGCACAGACGTCGTCGGCGCGACGCGCGCTCCCCGAAGGGGACGCTCGTTTTCGGCCGCGACCACGCGGCCGTGAATGGTGACCGGCTGCTGCGCGATGGCAGACGTCGCGATCGCGGCGAGGAGGAAGGTGAGGATGCCCAGTCTTCTCATCACGGGCTTCTTCAACGCGCATCAACGTTACGCGATTTGGATTCGCCCGCTCAATGCGTTTCGTCGGCGAGCGGCACACCGGCTGCGCACATCGGACATGCCTGTGGCGTCCACATATCACCTGGAAATTCGGCGAGCGTTTCGAGCGCCAACGCCTGCTCTTCGGCCAGCACGGAGGCTGACGGTCCACGAGTTGCCAGCGCGGCGATGCCGATCGGAATCGCTCCGCATTCGAACAACTCCTTCAGCGTTCCCAAGACTGCCGAGCCCGCGCCGATCACGTCGTTCACGATGAGCACGCGCTTGCCGTTGACGAGCTTCCGCAACGCACCCGGCAAGCCGTACTTCACCGAGAACAGGCGGTCGGATCCCGGATCCAACCGTTCCGTGTAGGCGAACGCGACGCCCAAACGCCGCGCGACCATCATCGCCACGAACGCGCCTTCGACGAGCGGGCCGCAGACGACGTCCGCGCGAAGGCGCGCGACGCGATCGGCAAGTATCCCGGCGAGACGCTCCACCGGCTCCGGACGGACGCAGAGCAACTCGAGGTTGAGCCACGTGTCGCCGTGGTGCCCCGACTCGAAGCGGAAATGACCACGCCGCCACGGCAGCAGCGCTGCAACTTCGTCGCTAACTTCCATCGCGAATCACCCGGCAGGACTCGATGTCGAACGTCGCTTCACCGATGGTTAGACGAGTTTGGTCGCGCAAACGCTCAGCGAATTCGTAAAAACGCTGCGCGTCGGCCGCGTTGCTGGCGATGCCGAACGACACGCGGATCGCGCCCGCGCTCTTGCCGCCGCGGTGCGTGATCATCTGCAGAAAGAGCGGCAGCGTGAGATTGGGATGGCTGGCGAGCCCGGCGACGATGTCTTCCTCGGTGATCTCTTCAGCGGCCTCGCCAGGGCCAGGGTTGCAAAAACATCCTGTGCGCAGCGAGATGCCCTGCTGCGCGGCGAGCTCCTCGACGCGGCGATAGTCCACCAAATGCCCCGCGGGATCGTAGAAGTTCATGGTGACGATGGCACCGCGCCCGGCGGTCGTGATCGGGCCGTAGATGCGCACCATCGGGCGCCCGTTCGAGTGCCGGAGTTCGACCAGCTTCGAGAGCAGCCACTCGGTCAGGCACATGACGCGTGTATGAATGGCGTCAATATCGGCGGCCGCGAGATGTCGAAGCCCGATCTCGACCGCGGCGATCGACAGAAAGTTCAACGTGCCGTCTTCGAACCCGGCTTCCCCAGGGGAAAGCACATGGCGGCGTCCGCCAACGGTCGCAAAGTTCACCGTACCCCCGGCGAACCATGGACGACGCAGCTTCGGGAGCACGGCGTGACGAACCAGCAAACAGCCGACGCCGGTTGGATAGCCGAACATCTTGTAGAAGGAGACCGCGACGAACTCGGGACGCACCGCCTGCAGATCCAGCCGATTGGTCGGCGCGAACGCGGCGGCGTCGAGCAGAACGTCCCAGCCCCGCCGCTGCGCGCGCTCGACGTATTCGAGCGGGTGCTGGACTCCGGTGAAATTGGACTGCGCCGGGAACGCAAACAGGTTGCGGGCCGACGAATCGGCCTCGGCCAGCAGGGGGTCGAGACGCGGCACATCGAGCCGCAGTTCGGGCACCGTCAGCGGCGCGTAAGCCACCGTGGCGCCGCCAGCACACGCGAACTCGCGAATGCCGTTGACCGAGTTGTGGTTGTCGGCCGCAAGCAGCAGACGACCCCCCGACGCAAACGGATACGATTCGCCCACATGCTTCAGCGCGCCGGTGGCGTTCAGGGTGAAGATCGCCGTGTAGTCGTGCGTCGCGTTGAACCACTCCAGCACGGCGCGCCGCGCCCCCTCGACGAGCGTCGTCGTGGACGAGGATGCCGGGCTGGCCGAGTGCGGGTTGCCGAGGACCTGCCGCGACAGCACCGCGACGTGCTCCCGCACCTGCGACTCGGCGTGCAGACTCGCGCCGGTGTAATCGAGATACACGCACCCCTGCGCGTCGAGCCGCGCGTACTCGGCCGCCCGCAGCGCGTCCAGATGGGCAGTCGAACGATAGTCCGGGTGCTGCTCGAGGAAGTCTTGGTCCATCGACCGCTTACAGACAGTGTAGGCCGGGCCTTTCAGGCCCGGCACGAAAGCCACGTCGAATCAGCTCTCAACCCGAACGTGGTAATACCCTCCGCTCCGTTCGACGAACATCGGGGCGCCGAACAGATCGGACAGGTGCTCAGCCGTCAGCGCCGCTGCCGGTGTGCCCGCAAACGCCACACGGCCCTCACGCAATAAGACGACGTGGCGCGTCTCCGGGATGATCTCGTCGACATGATGCGTCACGAGGATGATGGTCGTGCCCTCGCGGGCAAGGCGGCGCACCGTCTCCATGAAACGGTGACGAGCGACGAGATCGAGACCGGTGGTCGGTTCGTCGAGGACGAGCGCAGACGGCTGCGACACCAGTGCTCGTGCAATCAGGACCCGGCGACGCTCGCCGGCTGACATCTCGTTGAGCGGCTTGGTCTCCAGATGCGGTGCCTCGACGCGCCGCAGCGCCTCGCGGCCGCGGGCGCGCACGTCGGGCGTCACGTCGTGATGAGAGAACACGCCATGGCTGCCGAACAGACCGGAGACGGCAGCATCGAGTCCCGAGACACGGCCGCCCGACGTATACAGCCCGAAGCCAGCGTCGAGCTCTCCGGTGACAACACCGAGCCGCGAGCGCAGGTCACCTACGTCCCAGCGATCGCGTCCGAACAGCCGCAGCGGCGGCGTGCCGTTGTCGAGTACGGACGGTCGATCCTCCAGCGTCAGCAAACGGATCAGGGACGTCTTGCCGGCACCGTTCGGGCCGAGGATGACCGTGTGCTCTCCCGCACCGATGGTCAACGAGACGTCGTCCAGGGCACGCGTCCGCCCGCGGATGAACGTCGCGTGGGTGAGCTCGAGGACTGGGAGCATTGTGATGAACCCCGGCGGGTCTGAAGACCCGCCTGGCGAGATTACACCGCGAGGACGTTAGCGATCTCTCGTATCTGCTCGGTATGGCGGCCCTCGTGCGCGGCCATCAGCTCGACCCACTGATAGATCGTCAGGCTGCCGAAGAACCGATGTTCGAGCATCACCTCACCGAGGGCCAGGCCGTCGGCGGCGCCGATGATCGTACGCAGCCGCGCGTGGCCGTCTTCGAGCCGCATCCACGCCTCGTCACAGGCGATCTCGCCCGTGGGCTGTGCGGTGTCAGGCGCCTGCCGCCGGTTCACGCGATCCGCCATCCGCGCCTCGAGGGCATCGGGCAGCTTCACCCGGTCGGCGGTCTCGCGATCGAGATCGGGGATGCGCGGCTGCAGGGCGTTGGCGATTCGATCGGTGAACAGCCGCTCCACCATCGAGAGATGTTCGACCACTTCGGCGGTGGACCACCGGTCCGGCGCCGGGCGGTTCCGGCGAACGGAGACCGGCACCGCGTCGATCGCCGCGCGAAGCGCCACGCGCGATCGGTCGAGGCGGGTGAAGACGTCTTCGAGATGGGCGTGCATCCCTCGACTATAAGTGGAAAAGTGGAAGAAGTGGAAAAGTGGAAAAGTGAAAGAGCCCTCGCCGTACTTCCCGACTTAGCCACTAGATCACTTCCACTTTTCCACTTCCCACTTTTCCACTTTTCCACTTCCGTCAGAATCCCCGTACGTCGCTGCTCGTCCCGCCAGCCGCCGGGATGTACGTCTTCACCACGTAGTCCATCACCATTCGCTGCGCGCTGAAGCGCCAGCCCAGGGTGCGGATCGCGCGTTTCATCCGGGCGATCCACTCGCGCGGCAGTCCATCGCGGTCGCGATCGTAGTAGAGCGGCACCACTTCCTCGAGCAGCACGCGAACGAGCGCGTCGCCGTCGCGTGCGTCATGGGTGGCGGTGTTGGTGTGGGTCTCGCCCCCGCCGATCGCGAAGCCGTTCAAGCCGTCATACGCCTCGGCCCACCAGCCGTCGAGCACCGACAGATTGAGCCCACCGTTCAACACGACCTTCTGACCGCTGGTGCCGCATGCCTCGAGCGGACGACGGGGGTTGTTCAGCCAGACGTCGACACCCTGCAC
>DASRJR010000199.1:0-6836 GCA_035649395.1 Vicinamibacterales bacterium | reverse complement strand
ACGCCGCCGTGCCGCCACTCACCGCTGTGCGGCAAGCGCGCCGGCATCAGCCGGCAGGCGCTGCAGCGCGTCCAGTGGCGACAGACGATGGGTTACACGTTCACCTATCCGTACGTGTTGCCTGCGGGATTCGGCGGCGTTCCTGCCGTCGCGCTCGACTCGAAGAACAACCTCTGGGTGTTTCAACGCGCCGATGCAGGCAAGCCACAACTGTTCAAGTTCGATCCCAATCACAAACTGATTCTGCAGGTGGGTCCGGACGTCATCGGCTATCAGGACAAGGCACACGGCATGGCCGTCGATGCCGAGGACAACGTCTGGATCACCGCCGCGAACAGCGCGACCGTGATGAAGATCAGTCCCGAGGGCAAGCTGCTCCTGACGATCGGCCAACGCGGACGCCGAGGTGATTGGGACGAGACCAAAGGACAGCGTCTGCTCTGGCAGCCAGTGATGATCGCCTTTGCACGAAACGGCGACGTCTACATCGGCGAGGGCCACGCCAACGAGAGCCCGAACGACGCGGAGTCGGACGATCCGGCGAACAACGTTGGTGCCGCGCGCATCATCCATCTCGACAAGAACGGCCGATTCATCAACCAGTGGTTCGGCAATGAAGTTGGTCAGGGCAAGTTCAGTTCAGCGCATGGACTCGCGGTGGATCCGACCACTGGCGACGTCTGGATCGGCGACCGCGAGGAGTATCGGATCGTGGTGTATTCAAGCGACGGGAAGTTCCTCAAGACGATCCAGATGAGGAATCTCGTGTGCGCGCTGTATTTCGACTCACACGGCAATCCGTGGATGGCGACCGGGCAGGACGGTCAGTTCCTCAAGCTGGATCGTCAGGGCAAGGTGCTCGGCGCGATCGGCAATGGTATGGGAATCGGACAGGGGCAGTTCATCGAGGCCAGCTACTGGACGATGGACAAGCAGGACAACCTGTACGCGGGTGACACGAGCGTCGGTCGGGTCACGAAGATGATCGCGCCGAAGCAGTGACGACGACTGCGACGCGTCAGCGTCAGAATCCTTTGCCGAGCCTCTCCTGCAGCTTGTCGCGATAGCCACGGCTCAGAGGCAGTCGCGTGCCATTGCGCAGGACGACGACGTATTCGCCGTTGAACCAGGGCTGCAGCTCCTTGATCCGCTCGGTGTTGACGATACGGGAACGGTGGATGCGGACGAAGCGGCGCGTATCGAGCCGCGCCTCCATGTGCGTCATCGTCTCGCGGAACAGGTGCGCTTCCTCGCCGAGGTGCAGACGGACGTAGTTGCCGGCCGCCTCGATCCAGTCGAGATCCTCGGTTCGCAGGAAGAACACGCGGCCGCCCGACTTGACGACGAGGCGATCGAGCTTCGGCGCTTCCGGCTTGATGTCGTTGACGAGCGCGAGCAGCCGCCGACCGAGATCGCCGGCGCGCCGGCGCTCGAGCGAGGCGCGCGCGTGCTTCAGCGTCTCGCGGAAGCGATCGCGGCCGAATGGCTTCAACAGGTAGTCGAGCGCGTGCACCTCGAACGCGCGCAGCGCGTACTCGTCGTAGGCGGTGACGAAGATGACGGTCGGCATCCGGTCGGCGCCGATCGCGTTGATCACGCCGAACCCGTCGACGCCGGGCATCTGCACGTCGAGAAAGATGAGATCGGGCGTGTGATGCTGAATCGCCGCGACCGCCTGCGCGCCGTCGCCGCACTCGGCAACGATCTCGACGTCATCCTCCTGCTGCAGCAGCGACAGCACGCGTTCGCGCGCGATCGGCTCGTCGTCGACGACCATGGCTCGAATCTTGTTCACGCCACGCTCTCCATGGGGGACCCTGGGGCGGAAGACTCGGAGGAGGGGTCGGGCATCTCCGCTTCGGACACGAACGGAATCACGATCGTCACCGCCACGCCGCCGCCGGTTGGCGACTTCAACTCGAAGCGGTGATTCGAGCCGTAGAGATGCTGCAGGCGCGAGCGCGTATTGCGCAGACCAACGCCATCGCCGGTGCCGCGCCGTTCGGGCTGCATGCCGACGCCGGTGTCACGCACCTCGAGGCACAGTGACGCGTTCTCGCGACGCGCGACGATGTCGACGCGCCCTCCCCCGATCTTCGGGGCGATGCCGTGGCGCAGCGCGTTCTCGACGAGCGGCTGCAGCAGCAGGTTCGGCACCGGCGCGTCGAGCGTTTCAGGCTCGACCTCGAAGTGCACCTGAAGGCGCTCGGCGAAACGCGTGCGCTCGATCTCGAGGTACTTGCTCAGGAAGTCGAGTTCATCGCTCAGCGGCACGAGCTGCGTGCCGACGCGATCGAGCGTCAAGCGGAGCAGATCGCTGAGGCGCTCGAGCATCGCATCGGCGGCGTCGATATCGCGGTGCATCAGCGCCGAGATGGTGTTGAGTGTGTTGAAGAGAAAGTGCGGGTGCAGCTGACGCTGCAGCGCCTGCAACTGCGCCTCGGCGAGACGCGTGCGCAGCTGCGCCTCGGTCAGCTCGCGTTCGCGCGACTCGCGATGGAAGTCGAGCGCGTGACTGAGGCCGATGACCGCCCAGTAGGTCATCATCTCCCAGTCGAAGTTGAGGAAGAACAGCGTCTGGAACTCGCGCACCCACGAGACGTCGCGTTCGGCCAGCACCTTCAGGATGAACACGCGGCTCGTCACCGTCAGCACTGCGTGCGCGAGCGTGGAAACGATGACCGCGACGACGTGCGCGGCGGCCGCGCGCTTCCAGGTGTGGCGGCCGAAGCGGTAACGCCGCGCCATCCACAAGATGCCCGGCACGAGGACCGCCCACGCGTACCAATACGTGACGTTCAGCGCCAGCAGGATGTGGAACGGCTGCTTCCGGTCGGTGAAGAGCGTGATGTAGTTGTAGGCCTGCAGGCCGGAGAAGATGCCGAAGGCGGTGGCCACGGCGAAGATCCGAAACAGACTGATGCGCCGTGGGGAATCCATCCCCTAAACTTTCAGCCGAGGTGCGTGGCGCGTCAAGGGTGGCCCGCCCGTTCGTCCCAGGCTGGAAGCCGTTCGTCACTGCGAATCCCGGCACGGACATCGAAAACTCGCGTCCGAGCCCCTGTCCCGCCGAAGCCGCCAGGGGACGACGGCGAGGAACCGTCGGCGAAGGCGACCGATCCGAGCCGGCGGCCATCCCAACGATAGGATCCGGTGGTGGCCGTCTTTTCCGTCTCCTCTGCCAGCCACGAACGGCTGGCCCCCTATCGCAACCTTCCGGACGCGGAACTCCTGGCGCAACACGGCGTGTTCGTCGCGGAGGGCCGGCTCGTCGTTCGGCGGCTGCTCGAGAGTCAGCTCGTGACGCAGTCGGTCATGGTCACCGAACCCGCGCTGGCGTCGCTCGAGGACGTGCTCGCGCGCCACGACGATCTGCCGGTGTACGTCGTGCCGCAAGCCGTCATGAACCTCATCACCGGGTTCAACATCCATCGCGGCTGTCTCGCCCTCGGCCAGCGGCCGGCGGCTCGCTCGGTTGCCGATCTGACGCACGTCGCGCAGCAACTCGTGGCGATCGAGCGTGTCAGCAATGCCGACAACGTCGGGGCGATCTTCCGCAATGCCGCGGCATTCGGGATCGACGGCGTCCTCGTCGGGCCGTCATGCACCGACCCGCTCTATCGCAAGGCGATTCGCACGTCGATGGGCGCGGCCTTGACGATGCCGTTCGTCGAGGCGGAGCCCTGGCCGGGCGTGCTGCAAGACCTGCAGACCGACGGATGGAACGTGATCGCGATGACGCCATCGCCGACCGCGCTGCCGCTGGCCGACGTCGCACGTGTCGTCGGTGGCCACCGCGTGGTGGTGCTGGTCGGCCATGAGGGCGAGGGCCTGACACAGGACTCGCTCGCGGCGAGCAGCTATCAGGCGCGCATTCCGATGGCGGCTGGTGTTGATTCGGTCAACGTCGCTACTGCTCTCGCGATTGCTCTCTACGAGATCAATCGCGAGCTGTAATGCAAAATGCAAAATTCAAAATGCAAAAGGGGCGGGCGCGAACGAGGAGCGGTTGAACTCTTTGCATTTTGCATCTTGCATTTTGAATTACTGCCCACCCCCAGCCCCCCGCCCTGCCCTTCGCTGCAGCAGTTGCCGTAGACCCGGGCCGTTGAACGCCCGGTCTCTGATGTGCGCGGCGATCGCCTGCTGGAGCTGCGGCAACTCGCCGCGATTGGCGGCCACCACCTGCAAGCCGATGCTCCCCATTTCGTCGGTCGACTCTTCACCCCAGTAGACGCGCACGGGCGGCCGGCTCGGGTTGCGCTTGTTGGCGGCCGAGTTGTCGTAGCTCACGGTCACGTCGAGGCGCGTGCCCTTCGGCAGTGCGACGAACTCCTTGAAGCGGTACCGCTCCTGCCAGGAGAAGTCCCAGTCGCCGATCGAGAGCAGCGTCTTGACCGCGCCATCCGGCAGCGTCGCCTTCATGGTGAACTCTTTCGCGAGATAGTGCGCGTGGGCGCCGACCGCGAATGCCCGCACGTCGATCGGGATCACGAACGAGTCGCTGATCGTGTAGCGCTCCTGGCCGGCGGGGATGTCGACGCCTTCGAACACGCCGAACACCGGTGGCAGCTGAATCGACGTGAACGCCTGCGTGGGCGGCCCGGACGCGAAGTAGAGGCCCACACTCGATTTCTCGCGTTCGACCTTGCCGCTCGGATGAAAGTGCGTCGACAGGATCAGATCGGATCCCTTCGGCACGAAGAACGCGAGCCCTGACGGCAGCTCGAGCGCTCGGCCGCCGAGTGCCCAGCCACCCAGGCCCGCCGCTCGCGCGACGCCGTCGGCCTGCGCCCTCGCATCGCCGTTGCCGAGAATCGCCGCGAGCCCACGCCCCTGACCCACGACGCGTCCGCCGCCCATCCCACCGGGAAACCCGGGCACGGCATCGAGGGCGTCCTGCTCGCGCGCGCCACCGGAGGCATCGAGGAAGAACAGGCTGTGGTGCACGACACTGCGCGCCGACGGCCTGAAGTCGATCGCGCGCACCCACGTATCGCGATCGAGATTCAACGGCACGACGAAGTTGCGGTAGACATCGGGTCCCTTCGCCGGCACCTCGAACGCCTCGCTCATGCTCACGGCGAGATCGGGCGTGCCGAGCTGCCACCCTTCAGTGAACCGCGGCAGCGCCGGCGTCTTCGCCGGATCGCCCTCGGGCGCGCCATCGGCGACCCATCGCTGGATGATGGCGATCTGCTCGTCGGTGAGCCGTCGCGCATTCTCGAAGGCGAAGTCGCTGGGCCCCGCCTTCCACGGCGGCATCACCTTCGACGCCGTCGCCGAGGCGATCGCCTTGGCCAGCGGCCGCGCGTCGCGGTAACTCAGAAGTGAGAACGGTGCCGCTTCCCCCGGCCGATGGCACGATATGCAGTTGGCGAACACGATCGGCGCCACGTGCTCACTGAACGTCACCGGTGTCTGCGCCTTCGACACGACGGTCGTGCCGATGAACACCGTAGTCCCAACAGCGGTTGCGACGAGTAACGCTAACGCCCTGAATGAAGTCATGGCCGCGCTCCCGCATCAGTTTACGGCGAACTTACACCGAAACGGAGACTACGGAGAAACGGTTCACACGGAGAAACGGAGCAACGGAGGTCGGACGGAGGCGACCGCTATCGAGCCAAATCGGTGCGGGTTGGGCGCCGGCCGAAGGCCGGCACGCGCTTCGCGCGTGGAGCGAGAGAGACGGCAAGATCACAAGCACCACACGAGCGATTCTCGGGTGCTTGTGATCTTGCCACCTCTCTCGCTCCGTGAGCCCAACCCGCGCAGAAGGTTGGCAGCAGGCTTCTCCCTCCGTACTCCGTTGCTCTGTTCCTCCTGTTAATCCGCTTCCTCCGTGACCCCCGTTTTCAAGAAACATGTAACGCCCTTTTCAGCTGTCTGCAAACGACACATATACTCGTTTCGTGTCGTTCGATGTGGTTGGCGTCGGCGAGAATTCCGTCGATACCGTCTTCCGGTTGCCCGGCGCGGTCGCGCCAAACGCCAAACTCCCGATCCTCGCGCGTCAGGTCTCGCCGGGCGGGCAGGTGACGACCGCGCTGGCGACATGTGCGTCGCTCGGCATGAACGCGGCCTACATCGGCACGTTCGGTGACGATGAAGAGGGCGCCATGCTGCGCGAAGCGCTCGAGCAGTACGGCGTCGACACGAGCCATTCGGTCGTGCGTGAAGTACGGAATCGATCGGCGATGATTCTCGTCGACGAGCACTCCGGCGATCGAACGGTGCTGTTCGAGCGCGACCCACGCCTGGCCCTGCGCCCCGACGAGATTCCGACCGGAGTGATCGCACGGGCGAAATTGCTGCACATCGACGATGTCGACCCCGACGCCGCGATGGCCGCCGCGCAGGTCGCGCGCCGCGCCGGCGTCGTCGTCACCAGCGATCTCGATCGCGTCGCCGATCACACCACCGCCGTGCTCGCCGAGGTGTCGGTGGCGATTCTCGCCGAGTCACTGCCGCCGGCGCTGACCGGCGAACGCGACCCCGAGCGTGCGCTGCGCGCGCTGCGGCAATCGTGCGACGCCGTCCTCTGCGTCACGCTTGGCTCGCGCGGGTCGATGATGCTGATCGGCAACGAGCTGCATCACGCCCCCGCCTTCCCCGTCACCGTCGTCGACAGCACGGGTGCCGGCGACGTCTTTCGCGGCGCCTTCATCTTCTCCATGTTGCGCGGCGACGTCCCCGACGAGATCCTGCGCTTCGCCAACGCCGCCGCCGCCTTCAGCTGCACGCGTGAGGGCGCGCTGAACGGCGTTCCCGCGTTGTCCGACGTGATCGCCTTACGCCGCCGAACTCGATAACCCCGTCGCGGCGCTTCCCCC
>DASRJR010000198.1:0-9092 GCA_035649395.1 Vicinamibacterales bacterium | reverse complement strand
AGCGTCGGGAACGTTGACCGCGCCCTTCCCAGGCATTCACGGCTGGTACTGGGAGAACAAGACCGACAAGGAGATCACGGTCACGCTGACCTCAGCGGGTTTCTACAACATGGCTCACGAGTTCCGTACCGGCCAGCCGGTCAAGAACAAGATGTTTCAATAGTGATGCGGTACCTGGCGCTGATCTACCTCAACGAAAGCGAGCTCGCGGCGATCCCTCCGCCGGAAGCGAGCGATTTGAACGCGCGTCACCTCGACCTCAACGATCGGCTCCGAGCCACCGGCAACTTCATCGTTGCCGAGGCGCTGGCGCCGGCGCAGGAAACCAAGCGCGTGTCGAAGCGCAACGGCAAGACGCACGTGGTCGACGGTCCGTTCACGGAAGCCAAAGAGGTCGTCGCTGGCTTCTACCTGATTGAAGCCGATACCCTGGAACAGGCCACCGAGATCGTGTCGAACATTCCGAGCGCCAGCCTGGGCACCATCGAAGTGCGGCCGTGCCGGCAGTTGATCGTCGAAGGCCGTCCGTTGAGGTGGGGCTAGGCGTTGTATCCGGTCCTCTTCACGATTGGTGATTTCGAAATCACCAGTTTCGGCGTTCTCGTCGGCCTCGCCGCCATCGTCGGTGTGCTCGTGTTCGAGCGCGAGGCCAAACGAAGCGGGTTGCCCGAGGAGATTGGCTCGGCAGCGATCGGTGGCGTGATTGGCGGGCTAATCGGGGCCAAGCTGCTCTGGAGCATCGAGTTCGCCGGCACCGGTCCGTTCTTCTCGCTCCTGTTCAGTCGCGGCGGCCTGAGCTGGTTCGGCGGTCTCATTGGCGGCGTCGGCACGGGGCTCTGGATCCTTCGCCGCCTCCGGATCCCGATCGTGAAGGCGCTCGCAGCGGCCGCACCGGCGCTCGCCATCGGCCACGCCATCGGCCGCATCGGTTGCTTTCTCGTGGGCGACGACTACGGACGACCATCGACGCTGCCGTGGGCGGTGGCGTTCCCCGAAGGCCGTCCGCCGACGGACGTGCCGGTGCATCCGACGCAGCTGTATGAAACGTTGCTCCTGGTGCCGCTGGCGTGGATGCTGATTCGGTGGCGCCGGCAGGGTGTGTCCGACGCCGTCGTGGTCGGGCGTTATTTCATCCTCGCCGGCGCGATTCGATTCGGCATCGAGTTCATTCGCGTGAATCGGCCGATTCTCGGGCCGTTGACGCTGGCACAACTGATCGCATCGGCGTTGATGATGGTTGGCGTTGTCCTCGTCCTGCGCAGGGGCGGGTCGGGTCAGCCGCTCGATCAAGTTGCGCCATAATCGGCGGCGTTCGGGCCTCGACATAGGTCGTGACTCCAGAAGTCATCTCGCACTATCGACTCGTCTGCAAGCTCGGCGAAGGTGGCATGGGCGAGGTCTATCTCGCCGACGATGTCACGCTGGGTCGTCCGGTCGCCCTCAAGCTGCTGCCGTTGCGTGTCATGGCCAATCCGGTGCGGGTGCGCCGCTTCGAGCAGGAGGCGCGTGCCGTTGGCGCGCTCAACCATCCCAACATTCTGACCATCTACGAGATCGGTCAGGTGCAGGACGAAGCCGGTGCCAGACATTTCATGGCGATGGAGTATGTCGAAGGACAGACGCTCCGCCATCATTTGTCCAGCCGACGATTCAGGCTGGAAGAGGCGCTCGAGATTGCCGCGCAGATCGGCAGCGCGCTCATGGCGGCCCACGGCGCCGGCATCACGCATCGGGATATCAAGCCGGACAACGTGATGTTGCGAGACGACGGCGTCGTCAAGGTCCTCGATTTCGGCCTCGCCAAGCTGACCGAGCGGCGCGTGCTGCGCAGCGATCCGGCGCTGACACAGGCCGAGACGGTCGACGAGACCTCCGAAGTGGATGTATCACCGGCGATCGATCAGCAGCTGACGACGCCGGGCGCGCTCGTCGGGACGGTGCGATACATGTCGCCCGAACAAGCGCGCGGGCTCGTGGTCGATGCGCGGACGGACATCTTCAGTCTCGGGATCGTGCTCTACGAGATGCTCGCCGGACGTTCACCATTCCTGGGCGCGACGTCGATGGACACGATGGTCGCGATTCTCGACCGCGACCCGCCGCCGTTGACGCGGTACGCCCCCGAGATTCCGGATGAACTGACGGCGATCGTCAACAAAGCGCTCGCCAAGGATCGCGACGCCCGCTATCAGTCGGCCAAGAGCCTCATGGCCGATCTGAAGCGTATGGAGAAGCGGTTGTGGGTCGCGGAGGGCCTCGCGCCCGCCTCCGACAGCGGCTCGCGCGGAGGCGACTGGGTCGTACCACGCCGCGACTCGTCCCACGGGTCTGGTGGTCCTGCGCACGCGTCGGGGGGCTCCTCCTCGATGTCGCACCGCCCGCCGATCGATTCGCTCGCCGTGCTGCCGTTCTTCACGACGAGCGCCGACGCCAACGCGGCCTACCTCGCCGAAGGCATTCCGGAGAGCTTGATCCTCAACTTGTCTCGGCTCTCGCAGCTACGGGTGATGGCGTGGAGCACGGTCGCGCGGTTCCGCGGCCAGGAGGCCGACGCCATCGACGTCGGCCGCACCCTGGGCGTGCGCGCGATTTTCGCCGGCCGCATGTATCAATTCGCCGACAACCTGGTGATCCGCACCGAGCTCGTGGACGCCGGCGATGGCTCGCAAATCTGGGGCGCGCAGTTCCAGCGCAAGCTCGACGACCTGCTCTCGATCGACCAGGACATCTCCCAGGAAATCTGTGAGCACTTGCGCGTCAGGTTGAATGAAGACGAACGAGAGCGGCTCGCACGACGCTACACGCAGAACGCCGCGGCCTATCAGGCCTATCTGAAAGGACGCTATTACTGGAATCAACGCACCGCACGGTCGCTGAAGAAGGCCATCGAGAGCTTTGAAGAAGCGATTACGCTCGACGATCGGTATGCGCTCGCCTACGCCGGGCTGTCCGATTGTTACGGCCTGGTCAGTATCTACGGAACCGCGCCGCCGAAGGCGGCGATGCCACGTGCCAAGGCGGCCGCGCTGAAGGCGCTCGAGATCGATGAAGGTCTCGCCGAGGCGCACACGTCGCTCGGGGCTGCGCTGGTCTGGTTCGACTGGGACTGGCGGGCGGGCGAGCGAGCATTCCAGCGCGCCATCGAGTTGAATCCCGCCTACGCGGTCGCCCACCACTGGTACGCGTGCGTGCTGTTGTGCGCCGAGCGGCGCTTCGACGAAGCGCTGGCGTCGCAGCAGCGCGCGCTGGAGCTCGAGCCGTTGTCGCTGATCGTCAACTCGAGCGTCGGGTTCATTTGTTATCAGGCACATCGATTCGATCAGGCCATTGACGCGCTGCTCAAGACGCTCGAGATGGACGAGATGTTCACCTATGCGCGGTTTCACCTCGGCCTGACCTACGCCCACCTGGGCAGGTTCGACGAAGCCATCGCGCAGCTGCGGCGCACGATCGATATGGCCGGCGGACGCGGCTCGTTGCTGTACGCCGCGCTCGGGTATGCATATGGCGTCGCGGGGCGGCGGGACGAGGCGCACCGTATCTTGCGTGATCTGCAGACGTCACCGCTGAATCGGGACGTGTCGCCGTTCTACCTCGCGATGATTCACGCAGGCCTCGACGAACATGAGGCCGCGATCAAATGTCTGGCGAGTGCCATCGACGATCGTTTCCATTGGGTCGTCTGGCTGCAGAGCGAGCCGGTGTTCGCGCGTCTGCACGGCCGCGACGGCTTCGTCGAGCTCACGCGGCGAATCGGTCTGCCCGATCGCGAGGCCAGAACGATCTAGCGCGCGTTTCTGATTGATGTCGTGCGCCTCGCTGGTCCTTGGGTCTTGGTCCTTGGTTCTTGGTCCGTCGCCTGGTCCTTGGTCCGTTCCTGGTTCCTCGTCCATGGTCCTGAACCACCGACCGACCCACCCACGACCGAAATGGACAAAGGACCGGGGACTGTGGACGGACGAAGGACTAGGTACGGACCAAGAGCCAAGCACTAAGGCCCAAGGCCTTGGTCACACGGTAGCTTGCCGATCGTCTGGCCGATCACATCGTTCCGTACAAGCGATCGCCGAAGTCTCCGAGGCCGGGAACGATGAACTTGTGCGCGTTCAGCTCGCGGTCGATCGTCGGTGTGTAGACCGCGACGTCGGGATGACGCTGTTCGAGCAGCGCCACGCCTTCTGGTGCCGAAACGATGCAAATCATGCTGAGCGCGGTCGCCCCCGCCGCCTTGATCAGATCGATCGCCGCCACCGCGCTGCCGCCGGTCGCGAGCATCGGATCGATCATCAGCACGTGGCTGCCGGCCAGGTTCGGCGGCAGCTTCGAATAGTACTTCGACGCGATCGCCGTGGCTTCGTCGCGCTGCAGCCCGATATGACCGACACGCGCCGATGGGAGCAGTTCGAGCACCGCGTCCAGCATGCCGAGCCCGGCACGTAACACCGGTACGACGACGACGTCGGCGGCGACGACGCGGCCCTGGGCCGGGCCGAGTGGGGTGATGACGGTGGCGTCTTTCGACGGCAGCGCCCGCAACGCTTCGGCGGCCAGCAGCACGCTGATGCGGTTGGCGGCGCGCCGGAACGCCGGCGGCTCCGTACGCGCGTCCCGCAGTTCCATCAACGCGTCGTGGACGACTGGATGTTCGATCACGTGCAACGGCACAGCTGAATAGTACTAAAATCCCCCTATGCGGAAACGGCTTCTTGCCGTGACAGCCGCCGTTGCGGCATCGCTGGTGGCCGTCTCGGCCCAGAACGCGCCCCGGCAGGTGTCGCTCGTCGTCACCGGCGGCATCGTCGTCACGATGGACCCCGCCGGGCGGATCGTGCCGAACGGCGCGGTCGCGATCGACGGGGCCGATATCGTCGCCGTCGACACCGCGGAGAGCATCGGCAAGCAGTTCCGCGGTCGCGACACGATCGACGCGAGCGGGCAAGTCGTCCTGCCTGGTCTCATCAACACGCATACGCACGCGCCGATGGTGTTGTATCGCGGCCTCGCCGACGATCTCGCGCTGACCGAGTGGCTGAACAAATACATCTTTCCCGCCGAGGCAAAGACCGTGTCGCCGGAGTTCGTTCGCGCGGGCACTCGCCTCGCTCTCGCCGAGATGATTCAGTCGGGCACGACCACCTACGCCGACATGTATTACTTCGAAGAGGAGATTGCTCGGGAGACCAGTCAGGCGGGCGTGCGCGGCGTGCTCGGTCAGACCATCATTCAGTTTCCGGTTGCCGATGCGAAGACGCCCGCCGATGCACTCGCGCGGGCCGAAGCGTTCATCAAGCTGTTCAAGGAGGACCCGCTCATCACGCCTGCGGTGGCACCGCATGCGATGTACACGCTCGATGGTCCAACCCTCAAGGCGGCGCGCGAGCTCTCTCGTCGTTACAGCGTGCCGACCTTGATCCATCTGGCCGAAACGCGAGACGAGGTGAAGACCGCGCAGGAGCGTTTCAGCGGATCGCCGGTCGCCTATCTCGATAGCCTCGGATTCCTGGGGCCGGGCGTGCTCGCGGCCCATGGCGTCTGGGTCTCCGATGCGGACATCGCGATCCTCAAGGCGCGCAACGTCGGCGTCTCGCACAACCCCGAAAGCAACATGAAGCTGGCCAGTGGGGCCGCGCCCGTTCCGTCGTATTTGCGGTCCGACGTGGCGATTGGCCTCGGCACCGACGGGGCCGCCAGCAACAACGATCTCGACATGTTCGAGGCGATGCGCATCGCCGCGCTGCTGCACAAACATCAGACGGTCGACCCACGCGCCGTCAGCGCGCGGACCGTGCTCGAGATGGCCACGATTCGTGGTGCCCGTGCGCTCGGCATGGACCGTGTCATCGGCTCGCTCGAGCCGCGCAAGCACGCCGACCTCATCACCGTCTCGATGGCCGGCGCGCGGCAGACGCCGATGTACGATCCGCTGTCGCATCTCGTCTACGTCAGCCATGGCGACGACGTCCAGAACACCGTCGTCAACGGACGCGTGCTGATGCGAGCGCGGAAACTGACGACCCTGGATGAAGCTGCCGTGATCGCCGCTGCGCGCGCCTGGATCGACAAGGTGCGCGCCGCCGTGAAGTAGGACCGGAGGCCGTGATGATGCGTTACATTGCTGGCGCCATTGCGTGTTCAGTCGTGCTCCCGCTCTCCGCCGCGGCGCAGGAAGTCAGCCGCGAGGCACTCCTCGATCGAGCGGCCGCGTACGTGTCGCGGTTCGTCGATGGGTTCTCGTCGGTGGTTGCCGAGGAGACGCTGGTACAGGAGACGACGATTCCGCGGCGCAAGCGCACGATGCGTTCCGATTACCTGTTCGTGCGCTTTCCGGGCGACAGCCTGTGGATGTCGTTTCGCGACGTGTTCGATGTGGACGGCAAGCCGGTGCGCGACCACGAGGAACGGCTGACGAAGCTCTTCATGACGCCGTCGAGCGACGCGCGCCGCCGCGCTTCGGACATCGCCAGCGCGAGCGCCCGCTTCAACTTACTGGACATCGGCACCATCAACCATCCACTGCTGGCGATGTCGTTCCTGCAGGACATCTACCGCGCGCGTTTCCGGTTCATCCTCGCCGGATCGGAGAAGAGCCTCGGTCCCAAGATTAGGAAAGTGCAGTTCCAGGAGTTCCAGACGCCGACCATCATCAAGGGCAACTCGAACAGCGACGTTCTCACGCGCGGGCTTTTTTGGCTGGACGAGGACACCGGCCGTGTGGCCAAAACCGAGCTGCGGATCGGAGGGCAGGCGGCGCCGATCTCAGTGATCACGCTGTTCAAGCTGGACGAGACACTCGGCATCGACGTGCCGGTCGAGATGCGCGACTGGTATCCGGACCGGGGCGGGGAAATCCGTGGCGTCGCCACCTACGGCCGGTACCGGCGTTTCCAGGTCACAACCGAAGAAACGATTAAGTGATCAATCGCCGACGACGGCGATATAGGGCAAGTGGCGATACTGCTCGTTGTAGTCGAGGCCATAGCCCACGACGAACTTGTCCTCGATCGTGAACCCGATGTAATCGACGGCGACCTCGATCTGGCGCCGCGACGGCTTGCTCAACAGACACGCCGTTCGCAGCGACCGCGGGGCGCGCGCGCGAAGGATGTCCCGCAGATACGTGAGCGTCAGCCCGGTGTCGACGATGTCCTCGACGATGACGACGCCGCGCCCTTCGATGCCGTAGCCAAGGTCCTTGAGCAGCTGCACCTGACCTGAGGATCGTGTGGCCGCGCCGTAACTGGACAGCGCCATGAAGTCGAGCGTTACCGGCACGTCGATCACACGTACGAGGTCGGAGAGGAACACGAACGCACCTTTCAGTACGCAGACCAGATGGACGCCGTCGGGATGGTCCCGGCCGATTTCGAGGCCGATTTCGCGCACGCGCTCGGCGATGCGATCGCTCGTGATGAACGTGTCCATGCCTTGAGCCGTCCAGCGCCGCAAGAGTAACATAGCGCTAGCGAGGCTTCGCCTCGCTAGCGACAGCATCCTCTGCCCGCGCTCCGCGCGGGCGCGCCGTCTTGACCGAAGAAAAGTCGACTCATATGCCACGAATCCAGCCGGTCAAGACGGCTAGGCCGTGAAGCGGTTTCACATGGTCACCGAAGCGGATGCACGCGTGCTCGAATACGGCAGCACGATCGTGCTCGTCGCGGGCGGCCACATCACGCCGCTCGCGCGCGACACGCTGACTGCCAGACGTATCAGCGTCGTGCGTGAAGGCACCGACCCCGACAGCGATACACTTGCTCCCGTGGCGGCAATCCGTACCGTAGCCGTCGCCGGGGATCACACGTCGCTCGCGTTGAAAGCGACGATCGTTCAGCACCTGCGTGGCCGGGGCATTGCCGCGCACGATCTCGGAACCACCACCAGCGATCCGGTCGACTACCCGGATACGGCATCCGCCGCGGCGCGGCAGGTCGCTCGCGGCGAGGCGGACGCGGGCATCGTGATCGATGGTGCCGGTCTCGGCTCGGCGATCGCGGCCAACAAGATTCGCGGTGTGCGCGCGGCGATGTGTCTCAATCACACGCTCGCCCGCTACGCGCGGCAGCACAACGGCGCGAACGTGCTGGCGCTCGGCGCGACGCTCGTCACCGCCGACGAAGCGCGCACCATCGTCGACACGTTCATCGATACCCCGATGCGGGAGGCGCGCTACATCCGGCGGTTGGCCAAGATCCGCGACCTGGAGCAGCAGCGGAGCTGATGCAGCCGGTCGACCTTCAGCGTCTCATTCAAATCATCGTCGAAGAGGTGAGCGCGGCGCGTAACACGCCGGCGCGATGCCAGTGTCATGCGGTGCTGTACGAGTGCTGTCCGGATCGACTGCGCGGCGTCATCGATGCTGGAGCGACGCGTCTCGGGCTGCACGCGTCCGGCGGCGCCGCGGGCGGCGTCGCCGGCATGATCGACCACACGCTGCTCAAGCCGGATGCGACCCGTCAGGACATCGAAGCGCTCTGTCGTGAGGCGTCCGAGTACGGGTTTGCCAGCGTCTGTGTGAACCCGACATGGGTTGCGCTGTGCGCTCGTCTGCTCGGGGACGAGGGCCACAAGGCTGCGACGGTGGTGTGTTCGGTCGTCGGCTTTCCACTAGGGGCGACCACCCCAGACACCAAGCATTACGAGACGCGGCGCGCGATCTTCGACGGCGCGCGCGAGATCGACATGGTGATCAACGTGGGCGCGTTGAAGTCGGGCGACGTGCGCGTGGTCGAGCGCGACATCGAAGCGGTGACGGCGCCGTGCCGCGAGTCGGGCGCGATCAGTAAGGTCATCATCGAGGCGGCGCTGCTCTCGGATGACGAGAAGGTCACGGCATGTACCCTGGCCAAGGCGGCGGGCGCCGACTTCGTGAAGACCTCGACCGGCTTCGGTCCCGGCGGAGCAACGGTCGCCGACGTTGCGCTGATGCGGCGCGTCGTCGGTGAGGGAATGGGCGTGAAGGCGGCGGGCGGTGTTCGCGACCTCGAAGGGTTGAAAGCGATGGTTGCCGCCGGTGCCACACGCATCGGCGCCAGCGCGGGTGTCCGGATCGTGCAGGAGTCGCAGGGGCAGAAGCCCGCGGGCAAGGGCACGGGCTA
>DASRJR010000197.1:0-11072 GCA_035649395.1 Vicinamibacterales bacterium | reverse complement strand
CGACGCGGATGTCGTAGCCGTACGACGACAGCCCGTACGACACGACCCCCTTCCGGACCTGGCGATCCTCGAACGGCTCGATCATCCCGTGCTCGAGCGCCATCTTCCGGATCCACTTGTCGGCTTTGATCGAAGGCATGGGTCAGGCTTTAGGCTCTGGGCTCTCGGCGGTGGGCGCTGGGCTGGTGACTCAGCGCCTCGAGAAGAGCATCATGATCAGCGTCAGCACGATGCTCGCAATGATCGAGGTCGCGAGCGGAAAATAGAACGTGAAGTTCCCTCGCCGGATCGTGAAGTCACCAGGTAGCCTTCCGATTGGCAGCCCCATCGTCATGAGCAGCCCGACACCGGCGATCAAGAGGCCGAGCACGATCAACAGGCGTCCCATGGACTGTAGTGTCCGCCTTTAGGCGGACCAACACCAGAGCCTAGATCAACTCCATGCCGCGGAAGAAGTAGCCCAGCTCGAACGCGGCCGTTTCCGGCGCATCGGATCCGTGTGTTGCGTTGCGCTCGATTGAGCTGCCGAACTCCTTGCGCAGCGTCCCCGCCTCGGCTTTCCCCGGGTCGGTCGCGCCCATCGTCGCGCGCCATTTCCTGATGGCGTCGGGTGCCTCGAGCGCCAGCAGCACGCATGGGCCCGACGACATGAAGTCGGTCAGGCCGCCGAAGAAGGGGCGCTCGCGATGGACCGCGTAGAAGCCCTCCGCCTCTTTCTTCGTGAGGTGGTGCAGCCGCATCGCGCGCACGGTGAACCCCGCGGCCTCGATGCGGGCGAGAATCTGGCCGGCGAGCTTCCGCTCGACGGCGTCGGGTTTGATGATGGCGAAGGTTCTTTCCATAAATGACGTCACCGGCCGAGGGCCTCGCGCATCCGCTGGCCCATGTCTGCGGGGCTCTTCACGACGTGCACGCCGGCTTTCGTGAGCGCCTCCATCTTTTCAGCCGCGGTGCCCTGCCCGCCGGCGATGATCGCTCCAGCGTGTCCCATGCGGCGGCCCGGAGGCGCGGTCTGACCGGCGATGAACCCCACCACCGGCTTTCTGAACTCGCGCGCGATGAACGCAGCCGCTTCCTGTTCGGCGGTCCCGCCGATCTCCCCAATCATGATCACCGCGTCGGTGTCTGTATCGGCAGCAAACAGACGCAGTGCGTCGATGAACGTCGTGCCGATCAGCGGATCGCCGCCGATCCCAATGCACGTGGTCTGCCCCATCCCCTGGGTCGACAACTGGTGAATGGCTTCGTACGTCAGCGTACCGCTCTTCGATACGATGCCGATCCGCCCTTCCTTGCAGATGTGGCCGGGAATGATACCGGCCTTGCCTTGCCCCGCCGTGATGATGCCCGGGCAGTTGGGCCCGATGAGGCGGGTCCGCTTCCCGGCCATGAACAGCAGCGCCTTCAGCATGTCGAGCGTGGGAATGCCCTCGGTGATGCAGACAACCAGCGGTATGCCGGCATCGGTGGCTTCCATGATCGCGTCGGCCGCAAACGCCGGCGGCACGAAGATCACGCTCGCATTGGCGCCGGTCTCGCGCACCGCATCGTGGACGCTGTTGAAGATCGGCCACCCCTCGTGGGTCGTCCCGCCCTTGCCCGGCGTGACACCACCCACGACCTTCGTCCCGTACGCCGCGGCGGCCTTCGCATGGAATGTGCCCTCACGGCCGGTGAGGCCTTGCACGATCAACCGCGTCTGTCTGTCGAGTAAGACCGCCATGGCCCGATCTACGTCGCGAGCGCGACGACGCGCTCGGCCGCTTCACCCATCGAGTCGGCGGTGGTGAAGTTCAGGCCGCTCTCTGTCAGCATCCGCTTGCCTTCCTCGACGTTGGTGCCTTCCATGCGAATGACGATCGGCACGCGAACGCCCAGCTCTTTCACTGCCGCGATCACGCCGGCCGCCAGCACGTCGCAGCGCAGGATGCCGCCGAAGATGTTGATCAGCACGGCCTTCACGTTCTTGTCGGCCATCAGGATGCGGAACGCGTTCTTGATCTGCTCGGCGTTGGCGCCGCCGCCGACGTCGAGGAAGTTCGCCGGCTCGCCGCCGGCGAGCTTGATGATGTCCATCGTCGCCATCGCCAGACCGGCGCCGTTGACCATGCAGCCGATGGTGCCGTCGAGGCGGATGTAGTTCAGCGAGAACTTCGACGCTTCGACTTCGAGCGGATCTTCCTCGCTCAGGTCGCGGAAGTCGCGAATGTCGGAATGGCGATAGAGCGCGTTGTCGTCGAAGCTGACCTTGGCGTCGAGCGCCAGCAGGTCGCCGCCTTTGGTGAGAATCAACGGGTTGATCTCGATCATCGACGCATCGGTTTCCATGAACGCCTTGTAGACGGCATTCAGGAGCTTGACGAGCTTGGCCGCGGCGTCAGCGCCGAGGCCCATTCCGAATGCCAGCTTCCGAGACTGGAACGGCTGGAGGCCGACACCTGGATCCACGTGCTCGCGCAGGATCTTCTCGGGCTCCTTTGCGGCGACTTCTTCGATGTCCATGCCGCCAGCCGCGCTTGCAATGATCACCGGACGTGCTGCGGCGCGATCGATCAGGATGCTGACGTAGAGCTCACGATCGATCTGCAACCCCTCTTCGATCAGCACGCGGCCCACTTTCTTACCTTCGGGACCGGTCTGGTGCGTCACCAGGGTCATGCCGATTATCGTCGTGGCCAGTTGCTCCGCTTCCTCGGCGGACTTCGCGACCTTGACGCCGCCACCCTTGCCGCGTCCGCCCGCATGGATCTGCGCCTTCACGACACAGAGCCCGCCGCCGAGTTTCCTGGCGATGGCGCCGGCTTCAGCCGGGGTGGTGGCGACTTCCCCGCGCGGCACCGGCACGCCGAAGCGCGCGAGGACTGACTTGGCTTGATACTCGTGGATTTTCACAGGGGAATGTGCGGCTCCGAACGTGAAGCAACCAGCACGTCATCGTAGTCACCCGCGCCAGCGACCGTCAAGCTTCGTAGTCGACGACGCGTCGTTCGGTGCGCACGTCTTTGAGGAACGCGACGATCTCCTGGTGAGCCGGATGTGGTTGATACGCCTCGAGCGCGTCGCGCGACGTGAACTCTGAATAGAGCGCAACGTCCGACGAATCCGGCGTGTGCGCGAAGTCGATCCCGATGGAACATTTCAAGAGTCCCGGAATCACGCCGACGAGCGCTTCGAAGCGGCGCTTCATCTCGAGCGCGTTCTCGTACTTCGACTGCCCATTTGCCGACCGTTCGTGCAGACGCCAGAAGACGATATGAACAATCATCGCGTGATTGTATCCACGGCCCGTCGCTTCGCGACTCGACGGCGGGACCGATCCTTCCGGATCGGTGAGGCCGGTCGCTACGCTCCCGGTAGGGCCGCGCTTCGCGCGGTGGAGCGCCGCCCTACTCGCGTGAGCGAGCCCCACCGGTCGCGACAGCGACCGGCCCTGAGTTCTGCGTTACAATTCGCCGAAGTTCGCAGTATTTGACATCAACTCTCGCACGGAGATCGGCATGAACCGTTACGCGTTTAGAGCAACCGCGATCGGCGTCCTCGTACTGGCGGGGTCGCTCGTGGCATTTGCGCAGGCGCCGCAAGGCCAGGGCCAGGGCAGAGGCGACGGCCGTGGCGCGCCGCAGCCGCCACCGCAGAACCTCCAGGTGCTGCCCAAGGACATGGCGCGCGCGCAGGTGCTGCAGATCATGCAGAACTTCTCCGCCGCGCTCGGCGTGACGTGCAATCACTGCCACGTGTTCAACGGTCCGGGCGATCCGATGAACGACTTCGCCGGCGACACGAAACCGACCAAGAACGTTGCGCGCGCGATGATGCGGATGGTGCGCGAGGTCAATCCGGCGATTCAGAAGGCTGTCGCGTCGAAGCCGGCCGATCAGGTCGCCGCTGTCGGTTGCGCGACCTGTCATCGTGGAGCCGCGATCCCCGTCGTGGAGCCGGGAACGCCAGGCGCCCCGCCGCCGCCGCGTGGCCAGGGTCCGGGTGGCGGCGGTCCGCCTGCTGGAGGGCCGCCCGCAGCAGGTGGTGCCCCGCCTCCGGGTCAGGGGAAGTGAACGACCGGCGGGTCTCGAAGACCCGCCGACAGTCGCTACATTCCGATCACGTCGACCAATTCCTTCACCGACGCGGCCGACTTCTTCAATGCGGCGTCTTCCTCTGCCGTCAACTTGATCTCGATGATCTGCTCGACGCCGCTCGCCCCGAGCTTCACTGGGACGCCGACGAACAGATCTCGAATCCCATACTCGCCCTGCAGGAACACGGAGCACGGGAGAATCTTCTTCTTGTCCTTGAGGATCGCTTCGCACATCTCTGCTGCCGCCTGACCGGGCGCATACCACGCGCTCGTGCCGACCAGCTTGGTGATCTCTGCGCCCCCATCCGCAGTGCGCTTCGCGATCGCGTCGATCCGATCCTTCGGCAGCAGGTCGGTGAGCGGAATTCCCGCGACGGTCGAGTACCGCGGCAGCGGCACCATGGTGTCGCCGTGGCCGCCGAGCACGAACGAGTGCACGTTCTCGACCGACACCTTGAGCTCCATCGCGACAAAGGTGCTCATGCGCGCCGAGTCGAGCACGCCGGCCATGCCGATGATGCGCTCGCGAGGGAACTTGGTCAGTCGATAGAGCGCCTGTGACATCGCATCGAGCGGATTGGCCACCGGCACGACGATCGCGTTCGGGCAGTGCTGCACGAGGTTCGGCGCAATGCTCTTCATGATCTCGAAATTGTCGCGCACGAGATCGTCACGGCTCATCCCCGGCTTGCGTGGCTTGCCCGACGTGATCACGACGATGTCGGAACCGGCTGCGGCGCTCCAGTCGCCGCCGCCAACGAGCCGCGAGTCCGATCCGATAATCGGGCACGTCTCGTAGATGTCGAGTGCGACGCCGGCCGCTTTCTGATCGGCGATGTCGATGATGACGACGTCGGCCAACTCCTTCTCGGCGATTGCGCGCGCGACGGTCATGCCGACATTGCCGGCGCCACCAACCACTGTCACTTTGCGATTCATGCGCTCCTCATCTCGCTGCTGGTCGCACCTGCATTCTTTAGGTCACTGTCCCACAGCGATCGTCTGATATATCCACAATTTCTGTGGAAAACTCTGTTGAAAACGCCTCGTTTGACGCCCGCGCTACAGGAAATACCTGAGAGTTTTAGCGATTTGCACCATCGTAGTGCGATTGTTACGTCCTCGTTCGTCGCAAATTTTTCGACGTGCACACTGGCGACGTTCTTCGCGCTCGCAGCAGCTCGCGAGGATCGCTCCTCGGACCGCCGCCGCGATCGACAAAACCGACAGATTATACTTTTCACCACCCGTGAAGATCCTCGTCGCCGACGACCTGCCTCCCTCTGCCCTCGATTTGCTTCGCACGGAAGGTTGGGACGTCGATGCCCGCACTGGAAGGTCTCCCGAGCAGCTGATACATGACATCGCGGATGCGGAGGCGATCGTCGTACGCAGCGCAACCAAAGTGACGGCGGCGATTATCAACGCCGCCCCGATGCTGCGCGTCATCGCACGCGCCGGAACGGGCGTCGACAACGTCGACGTCGCCGCCGCCAGCGCCAGGGGCATCATCGTGATGAATGCGCCTGGCGCCAACAGCATCAGTGTTGCCGAGCTGGCAATGGCGCTGATCCTCGCCCTCGCGCGCAACGTGCCGGCAGCCGACGCGGCGATGAAGCAGGGCAAATGGGAGAAGAAGAAGTTTCTCGGCGAGGAAATCCGAGACAAGGTCCTGGGACTGGCCGGACTGGGACGAATCGGTCAGGAAGTGGCCCGACGCGCCGCGTCGTTCGGGATGCGGATCGTCGCGCACGATCCCTTCATCTCTGAACACGTTGCCGCCGATCTCGACGTCGAGCTCGTGTCGCTCGACAACCTGTTCGCGCGTTCGGACTACATTTCGCTGCACATGCCGTCGACACCGCAGACGCGCCGGCTGGTCAATGCCGAGCGGCTTGCCCGTGCCAAGAAGGGCATCCGGATCATCAACACCGCGCGCGGCGATCTGATCGACGAAACCGCACTGGCCGATGCGATCGAGGCGGGTCACGTCGGTGGCGCCGGACTGGATGTCTTCGAGACCGAGCCGACCGTCGACCATCGCCTGCAAAAACTGCCTCAGGTCGTCGCCACACCGCACATCGCCGCGTCGACCCGCGAAGGTCAGGAGCTGGTCGGCGTCGAGACGGCGACGGCGCTGCGCGACTTCCTCAAAGACGGCGTCATTCGCAACGCCGTCAACTTCCCGTCGCTCTCGACGGAGGAGTTCAAGCGCCTCCAGCCGTTCGCGAGGCTGGCCGAGCGGATGGGCACGTTCATCGCCCAAATGAACGATCACCGGGTGCATGCGGTCAGCATCCGCTACTACGGCGATCTGGCGCAGGACAGCAAGAGCAAGAACACCCTCCTCGTCAATGCCGTGCTCGCAGGCGTGTTCAAACCGATCCTCTCAACGGGCATCACGCTGGTGAACGCGTCCGCGGTCGCTGCCGAGCGCGGCATCGAGGTCGTGGAGTCGCAAAGCACGCGGCCGCGCAACTACACCAGCCTGATCTCCGTGATCCTGCGCACCAGCCAGGGTGACCGCTGGATCGAGGGCGCGATCTTCGAGCGCTCGTCGCCGCGGCTCGTATTACTGGATGGGATCAGGGTCGAGGCACCGCTCGACGGCACGATGATCGTGTTCGGCAACAAAGACGTGCCGGGCGTGATCGGCCGTGTCGGAACGATCCTCGGCCAGAATCAGGTCAACATCGCCACCTTCGCGCTCGGCCGCGACGGCGATCGCGCCGTCGGCGTCGTTATCGTCGACGAAACAGAGCCGATCCCGCACTCGGTGATCGACGAGCTGCGCAAGGCGGAAGGAATGAGTGAAGTACGTCTCGTGCGGGTGTGAACCTGCTGGCGCTATCTCGACAGTGTGAGCCTGTGTTGTCTTCCGTCGGCCGGTGACTCCAGGAGCGCAGCGTTGTCGTCGATCGTGACCACCTTGTAGCCGCCGACGCTTTCGCCTTCTCGCGCGAGTTGTACACCGTTCGACCCACTGAAAATCCCGGTGCGCTGCAGCGCGCCATCAACATGGTTGGCGGCGATTCCCGACAACGTGAAGGGCGGTGGCGGTGGTGGCGGAGGAACGTACGGCAGCTCCGGCAGCTTCGGGGCAATGACCTGCTTCGGCGCAGGCTGTGGGACGTGGCCGAACTCGAACGGATTTCGAGTGGGCGCTTGATAGCTCGCCGCCTGACGAACGCGAGCCTCGAGCCGGGCCGCCAGCAGTTGAATCTCGCTCTCGGCGTTGCTCGACGAGGGCGACGCCGCGGCAGGACGCGCTTGCGGTGCGCGCGCAGGCGTCAGCGTGCCGGGCTGGCCGGAAAAAAGGTATGTGGCCACGAACGCGCCACCCGACACCAACGCATACAGTCGCCAGGTCATGACCCGAAGCTTTTGCACCGCTATCGTAGCATTTCGGTCGAAACGCGCCTGCCGGACAGCCCGGAGCCCTTGGACCGCTATGCTATGATTCGTCGTGCACCCTGGCACGTTCCTCGATCCATTCCAGAGAACGTCACCGCCCCCCCGAATCGTCGCCCTCATCCCCGCTCGATACGAGTCGAGCCGATTTCCCGGCAAGCCGCTCGCCGACATCGCCGGACGTCCGATGATCGAGCATGTATACCGGCGCGCCGCTTCGACGCGCGGCGTCGATGCCGTGGTCGTCGCCACCGATGATTCGAGAATCGCGGCAGCCGTCGAGCGCTTTCACGGGGTGGTGCGCATGACCGGATCCGGTCATCGCACGGGCACCGACCGCATCGCCGAAGTCGCACGCGACTTGCCGTGCGAGCTCGTGATCAACGTGCAGGGCGATCTGCCGCTCATCGAGCCCGACATGATCGCGGAGATCATCGAACCGCTCGACGCCGATCGATCGCTCGTCATGTCGACGCTGCGGCAGCCGATCACCGATCCCGCGGAACTGGCGAATCCAAACGTCGTGAAAGTGGTCGTCGACGCGCAGGACAACGCGCTGTATTTTTCGCGCTCGCCGATCCCGCACCCACGCGGACCTGCTCAGGCGTTCAAACACATCGGCCTGTACGGGTTCCGGCGCGAGTTTCTGCTGCTCTTCGCCGGGCTCGAGCAGACGCCGCTCGAGCGCGCCGAATCGCTCGAGCAGCTGCGCGCGCTCGAGCACGGCTTCCGCATCCGCGCGGTTCAGACCAGGTTCGATTCCATCGAAGTTGACACTCCCGAGGATTTGGAGCGCGTTCGCCGCCGCACGGCCGCGGCCGCGCACATGTGAGGTGGCATGACCCAACGACCTGATGGACGTCCCACGAAGCCCGTGAAGTATGTGTTCGTCACCGGCGGCGTCGTCTCCTCGCTCGGCAAGGGACTGGCGGCCGCATCGATCGGCCGGCTGCTCGAGGATCACGGCTACACCGTCGCGCTGCAGAAGTTCGACCCCTACATCAACGTCGACCCCGGTACGATGAGCCCGTACCAGCACGGCGAGGTTTACGTCACTGACGATGGCGCCGAGACCGACCTCGACCTGGGCCACTACGAACGCTTCACGAGCATGGTGGCGACGCGCAACAGCAACTGGACGACCGGGAAGATCTACCTGTCGGTCATCCAGAAGGAACGGCGCGGCGACTACCTCGGACGGACCGTTCAGGTCATTCCGCACATCACCAACGAGATCAAGGACGCGATCCGCATGGCGGGCCGCGACGTCGACATTCTGCTGGTCGAGATCGGCGGCACGGTCGGCGACATCGAGAGCATGCCGTTCCTCGAGGCCATCCGTCAGTTCCGTCTCGACGTCGGCCGCGAGAACACGCTCTACATCCACCTCACGCTCGTGCCGTTCATCGGCACAGCCGGCGAGCTGAAGACCAAACCCACTCAGCACAGCGTCCGCGATTTGCGCTCGATCGGCATTCAGCCGGACGTGCTGCTCTGCCGCACGGACAGATTCCTCGATGCCGACATCAAACGGAAGATCGCGCTGTTCTGCGATGTCCCTGAAGAAGCGGTCATCACCGCCAAGGACGTCGACACGATCTACGAGGTGCCGCTCGTCCTCAAGACCGAGGGCCTCGACCAGATCATCCTGAAACAACTCGGGATGCCACTGACGCAGGCGAAGACGGCAGCATGGGAGGAACTGGTCGATCGCATCAAGAACCCGGCCGACGAGCTCGTGATTCACGTCGTCGGCAAGTACACCGGGTACGAGGACTCGTACAAGAGCCTCAACGAAGCGCTGTTCCACGGCGGGTTCGCCCACCGGTTGAAGGTGCGCTTGAACTGGGTGGAAGCGGAGGCGCTGGAAAAAGAGGGCGGAGCCGCGCTGCTCGACGGTGCGCACGGCATTCTCGTCCCCGGCGGCTTCGGGTCGCGCGGCACGCGAGGGATGATGAAGGCCGCCGAGTACGCGCGTGAGCATACCGTGCCGTTCTTCGGCATCTGCTACGGCTTCCAGTGGGCGACAGTGGAGTTTGCGCGCAACGTCTGCGGCCTCGAAGGCGCCGACTCGACCGAGGTCGACGAGAACGCGCCGCACAAGCTGATTTACAAGCTGCGCGACCTGCTCGGCGTGGACGAACTGGGCGGCACGATGCGTCTGGGCCGCTATGCGTGCGAGCTGGCGCCTGGCTCGATGGCCGCGCACATCTATGGCACCTCGCTCGTTCACGAGCGCCATCGTCACCGCTTCGAGTTCAACTGTCTCTACGAAGCGGCGCTGCTCGAACGCGGCATGCGGGTGTCGGGCCGCTCACCCGACGGCAAGTTCGTCGAGATCGCCGAACTGCCGTCGCACCCGTGGTTCCTCGCGGTGCAGTTCCATCCGGAGTTCCAGTCGAAGCCGATCAAGCCGCATCCGCTGTTTGCGAGCTTCGTCGACGCGGCGTACCGGCACAAGACGGGCCGGCTGGAAACGGCACAAGTAGCTGCGCTAAATCGATAGAATACGTTCCGTGCGAGCGGTTTCCATCGGGGGCTTCGCGGTTGGCAACGGCCAGCCCTTCGCGCTCATCGCGGGCCCCTGTGTCATCGAGAGCGCGGCGCACGCACTCGACCTCGCCGCGGCGTTGAAAGACATCGCCGCCCGCTGTGGGGTGCCGCTGATCTTCAAGGCGTCGTACGACAAGGCGAACCGGACGTCGCGACGCTCGTTTCGCGGGCCGGGCCTCGACGACGGCTTGCGGACGCTCGCCGATGTGAAATCGCGGACCGGCCTCCCCGTCCTCACCGACATCCACGAGCCTGGCCACGCCCGCGCGGCCGCCGAGGTCGTCGACGTCCTGCAGATTCCGGCGTTTCTGTGCCGGCAAACGGACCTGCTCGTCGCCGCCGCCCGCACCGGCAAGACGGTCAACGTGAAGAAGGGACAATTCCTCGCGCCGCAGGACATGCGGCACGTCATTCAGAAGATCACGGCCGAGGGGAACGAGTCGGTGCTCGTGACCGAACGCGGCGTGAGCTTCGGCTACAACAACCTCGTCGTCGATGTTCGGGCGTTTCCGATTCTGCGAGGCTTCGGGTATCCGGTCGTCTTCGACGTGACGCACAGCCTGCAGCTGCCGGGCGCGGGTGATGGCGTCACCGCCGGCCTGGCCGAGTACATCGATCCGCTGGCGTCGGCCGGCGTGGCCGCGGGCGTCGACGCGGTGTTCATGGAGGTGCACGAGGAGCCGTCGCGCGCCAAGAGCGACGCCGGCAACGCGCTGCGCCTCGACGCGCTCGAACCGCTGCTGCGCAAGCTCACGCGAATAGAGCGGGCGGTGCGCGCCAACGCGGAGGAGCCGGCACGCGCCGGCGGAGTCCGCGCGTGAGCATCGACATCTCGCTCGCCCGGCGCGTGCTGCAGACCGAGGCCGCCGCCATCCTGGAGCTGGTGGGCGCACTCGACGGTGATTTCAAGCGGGCCGTGCAGCTGCTGCTCGACTGCCGCGGCCGCGTCATCGTGACCGGCATCGGCAAGTCCGGCATCATCTGTCAGAAGATCGCCGCCACGTTCTCCAGCACCGGGACGGCGGCACACTTT
>DASRJR010000196.1:0-4133 GCA_035649395.1 Vicinamibacterales bacterium | reverse complement strand
CCGGCGATGGCGCTGGTGCTGATCGTGCTCGCGATCGGCTCTGTCGCCGCGGGCTGGATTGGTGTTCCGCATGTGCTCGGCGGTCACAACGAACTCCATGCGTGGCTGCAGCCGGCGTTCGAGGCGCCGGCCCGTGCTGGTGCCGAAGTCGCTGCTGCCGGCGAGGCCGGCGGCGAAGCGACAGCCGAGGCGAATCTCGAGTTGACGCTGATAGGCGTCTCGACGGTCATCGCAGTGCTCGGCATCTTGATCGCGTTCCGCGTCTGGGTGAAGCGCCGCGTCATCGCCGAACGGTTTGCTGCGACGTATCCGGGCCTCTACAAACTGCTGTTGAACAAGTACTACGTCGACGAGCTGTACGACGCGGTCGTCGTCCAGCCGATCAAGGTCGTCTCGACGGAAGGACTGTGGCGCGGCTTCGACGTCAAGCTGATCGACGGCGCCGTCAACGGTGTCGGTGCCATCGTCGACGCGAGCGCGACGACGCTGCGTCGGCTGCAGACCGGCTCGGTGCGCACCTACGCGGGCTCGCTGTTCGTCGGGGTGATCGTCATCCTCGGCTACTACCTCTGGAGATGAGCCGACGATGCTGAGTCTCTCCTGGCTTGTGCCGCTGGCGGGTGCGCTCCTGCTCCTGCTGATCCCGAACGCCGACGGGCGGCGCGACGGCGTGATCCGCTGGCTGGCGCTGCTGATGTCGATTCTGGGGTTCGCCGTCACGCTGGCGATTTGGGCGCGCTTCGATCCGACCTCCTCCGAGTTCCAACTCGTCGAGCGCGTGCCCTGGATCCCCGCCTTCGGCATCGAGTATGCCGTCGGCATCGACGGCATCAGCCTGCTGCTCGTCGTCCTGACCGGGTTCCTCACGCCGATCGCGCTGCTGTCGTCGTGGGAAGGGATCGAGCGCAAGGTGAAGGAATTTTCGATGCTGATCCTCGCGCTCGACGCCGCGATGATCGGCGTCTTCCTGTCGCTCGACCTGTTCCTGTTCTACGTGTTCTGGGACGCGATGCTGATCCCGATGTACTTCCTGATCGGGATCTGGGGCTACGACCAGCGCATCTACGCCGCCATCAAGTTCATGCTCTACACCATGGCCGGCAGCGTGCTGATGCTGATCGCCATCCTCGCGCTCGCCTACATGTACAGCGTGGGACCGGGGCAGGGGAATTACACGTTCGACCTGGTCAAGCTCTACGCCCTGCAGATCGCGCCCGAGACGCAGCGGTGGCTGTTCCTCGCGTTCGCGCTCGCGTTCGCGATCAAGGTGCCGCTGTTCCCGTTCCACACCTGGCTGCCCGATGCGCACGTGCAGGCGCCGACGGCCGGCTCGATCATCCTGGCCGGTGTGCTGCTGAAGATGGGCACCTATGGGCTGGTGCGCTTTGCGTTCCCGTTGTTCCCGGCCGCGGCCAACGTGTTCGCACCCTGGATCGCCGTGCTCGCAGTCGTCGGGATCGTCTACGGCGCGCTGGTCGCGATGGTCCAGCCCGACATGAAGAAGCTGGTGGCGTACTCGTCGGTCAGCCACCTCGGTTTCGTCGTGCTCGGGATCTGCGCGATGAACGTGCAGGGGATGCAGGGCGCCGTCTACCAGATGCTCGCGCACGGCGTCAGCACCGGCGGCCTCTTCTTGATGGTCGGCATGCTGTCCGACCGGCGGCACACGCGTCTGATCTCGGAGTTCGGCGGCCTCAAGCACGCGATGCCGCGGCTGACGGCGGCGTTCCTCATCATCACACTCGCCTCGATCGGCATGCCCGCGCTGAACGGCTTCATCGGCGAGTTCCTGACGATGCTCGGAGCGTTCCTGTGGGAGCCGCGTTTCGTCGTCGCGGCCGGCCTGGGCGTGATCTTCTCGGCCGTCTACATGCTGTGGATGTTCCAGCGCGTCTATCTGGGTGAGATCACGAACCCGAAGAACGCGACGCTGCCCGACCTGCGCCCGCGCGAGTGGGCGAGTGTGCTGCCGCTGTGCGCGTTGGCGATCGTGATGGGTGTCTTCCCGGCGCTCTTCCTGGCGCCGATGGAGTCGTCGGTGCGGAAGGTCGTCGAGCGGGTGCAGACAACGCAGCCGGCACGACAAGCCGTGTCGCCAGAACGACGCCAACCGTCGGAGCGCGTCGCACGATGAGATTTCTGAACTCGAACCTCGACGCGATGGCTCCGATGCTCTGCCTCACGCTCGGAGCGCTGGCCGCGATGGCCGCCGAAGCGTTCCGCCGCAAAGGCGAGCGCATGCCGATCGGGTGGTTCGGCATCATCGTCCTGGCGGGCGCCGGGCTCTCGGCCGGCTTCCTGTGGGATCGCAACCTGGTTGCCTTCGACGTCATCGTCGCCGACAATTTCGGCCTGTTCGTGACGTTCGTCCTGGTCGTGGTCGGCCTGCTGACGGTGGCGTTCTCGTCGCAGGTGATTCACCGCGACGGCCTGCCGGCCGGCGAGTACTACGCGCTGGTGTTGTTCTCGATCGCCGGCATGATGATGATGGCGATGGCGACGGATCTGCTCGTGATCTTCATCGCGCTCGAGATCCTGTCGCTGGCGGTCTACGTGCTGACCGGCATCCGCCGCGACACCCTCGCCGGAACCGAGGCGGCCTTCAAATACTTCCTGCTCGGCGCGTTCTCGAGCGCGTTCTTCCTCTACGGCATCGCGTTCACCTACGGGGTGACCGGAAGCACACGGCTCACCGCGGTCGGCGCGTATCTGTCGGCGCAGTCGATGACCGGCAACCCGATGATCCTGATCGCGCTGGGGCTGCTGTTGGTCGGCTTCTCGTTCAAGATCTCGGCGGTGCCATTCCACATGTGGACTCCCGACGCCTACGAAGGGGCGCCGGCGATCGTCACCGGCTTCATGTCCACCGGAGTCAAGGCGGCGGCATTTGCCGCGTTCGTGCGGGTGTTCCTCTCGAGCTTCGAGCCGTTCCGTGTGCCGTCGCCCGCCGGGCCCGGATGGGCGGACGTCGTCGCGGCCATCGCCATTGCGACGATGGTACTCGGCACGATCGTCGGCGTCGCGCAGAGCAGTCTGAAGCGCATGCTTGCGTACTCGAGCATTGCGCACGGCGGCTATTTGCTGATCGGTCTCGTGGCGGGGAATCAGGTTGGCAAGGCGTCGATTCTGTTCTATCTGCTCGTTTACTCGGTGACCAACCTCGCTGCGTTCGGCGTCATCGCCATGCTCGGCGCGCGCGACAAGCCGAACGACAGCCTGCGCGACTACGCCGGCCTGTGGCACTCGCGTCCGGCGCTGGCCGCGCTGATGACGGTGTGTCTGCTGTCGCTCGGCGGTCTGCCACCGACCGCCGGCTTCATCGGCAAGTGGTACATCTTCAGCGCCGCAGTGAGCGCCGGCTACTACACGCTCGCCATCATCGGGGTGTTGACCAGCGTCATCTCGGTGTTCTTCTACCTGCGCGTGGTCGTGATGATGTACATGTCGGACCGCGACACCGCCCACGCGCCCGCACCGATCACCCCGGTCGGCATGGCCGCGCTGTCACTGGCCATCGTCGCGATCTTCGTCCTCGGCATCCTGCCCACGCCCGTGCTGAATCTCGCTACGAGGTCGATTGCGACGATCTTTTGAGAAAGTGGAAAAGTGGAAGAAGTGGAAAAGTGGAAAAGTAAGAGCAAGTTTTAAGTTTCCAAGTCGGAGAAGTGCGCCGGTAGCAGTTCGGTTCGGCTGTCTCGATTTCTGCACGATGTACTTTTCGACTTACTCACTTCTCGACTTCCACTTTTCCACTTTTCCACTTTTCCACTTCTTCCACTTGTACGTGTCAGAATTGATCCGCCTTGGCCAAGGAATCCACCGACATCGATCTTGAACTGCGTTCGCTCGAGACCGAACTGAGAAAGCTCGAAGCGGAGTACAACATGTACTTCGCCGGCCGTACGCCGCGTCCGCCGTGGGAATCGCGCAAGCGGGTCGAGGGACACGTCAAGCGGATCGACCGGATGCACATCAGCAACTACGGGCAGAAATTCAAGTTCAACACGCTCCAGGGACGATTCTCGACGAACACCGATCTGTGGGATCGCGCGCTGCGGGCACGTGAGGAGGGGCGTCCGGGTCCGTTCGCGCAGGCGCGGTCGGTTGCGGCGCCGAAAGCGAAGCCCGAGGAC
>DASRJR010000195.1:0-3398 GCA_035649395.1 Vicinamibacterales bacterium | reverse complement strand
GACGCCCTCGCCCTGACATTCCTCGCAGCGTCCACCCTTCACGTTGAAGCTGAATCGCCCCGGCTTGTAGCCGCGTTCGACCGAGAGCGGCGCCGCCGTGAAGAGGTCCCGGATCGTGTCGTAGAAGCCGACGTAGGTCGCGGGATTCGAGCGGCTGTTGCGGCCGATCGGCGACTGATCGATGTTGACCACCTTGTGCACGTGCTCGAGGCCGTCCACCCCGTCGTGCTCGCCCGGAAGCGCGCGGGTATCGACGAGTCGCTTCCAGAGCGCCTTGTAGAGGATCTCGCTCACGAGCGAACTCTTGCCCGACCCCGATGCGCCCGTGACGGCGATGAGGGTGCCCAGGGGGAACGTCACGTCGACACGCTTCAGATTGTTCTCGCGCGCGTTTCGTATCGTGAGGACCTTCCCGTTGCCTGTCCTGCGGCGCATGGGTGTGTCGATCCCGCGTGCACCACTGAGGAACTGCCCCGTCGGCGATCGCTTGCTGCGCAGCAGGTCGTCGATCGTGCCCTGCACGACGACTTCTCCGCCGTGGACCCCCGGGCCAGGCCCCATCTCGACGAGATGATCGGCCGCGCGAATCGTGTCCTCGTCGTGCTCGACGACGATCACGGTGTTGCCGATGTCGCGCAGGCTCTTGAGCGTGGCGATCATCTTGGCGTTGTCCTTCGGGTGCAGGCCGATGCTCGGCTCGTCGAGGACATAGAGCATGCCCATCAGCCCAGACCCGATTTGCGTGGACAGGCGGATGCGTTGCGATTCACCGCCCGAGAGCGTGCTCGACCGCCGATTGAGATTGAGGTAGTCGAGCCCGATGCCGAGGAGCAGCTCGACACGGTTGCGAATTTCGTTCAGCACCTGCCGGCCGGCGTCCGCGCCGCGGCCTACTGGCTTGATCATGCGCACGAACGAATGCAGCTCGTCGAAGTGGAGCTGTCCGACGTCGTAGAGGTGCTTTCCGCCGACGGTGAAGAGGAGCCGCGTCGCCCGTACCCGCGTGCCATTGCAGTCGGGACAGGTGTGCTCGACCATCACCTTGTCGAGCCACTGCTCCATCTTCGAGTTCGCCTCGCCTCGTTGCCGATAGCGCCGGTACCAGCGTTCGATGCGTCGGGCGATGCCTGGAAAGCCGACCTCCCTTCCGGCCCACTTGCCCCGCGAGTCCTTGGCGCCCGGCGGCGCAATCAGTTTGATCTTCTTTGGCTCGATGCCGTAGAGAATCGCCTTGCGCGCGCGCTCGGGCAGCTCCTTCCAGGGCGTGTCGAGCGAGAACCCGATGGCCTTCGACAGGCTGAACATCTGCATGCCATCCCAGGTCTCGGGGTTGTAGCGGAACGCTTCTTTGACGAAGCAGCCGTCGGTGATACTCCGCTTGACGTCGGGCACGAGCAGATCCGGGTGCGTCAGCTTGTCGACGCCAAGACCGCCGCACGTTCGGCAGGCGCTCTCCGGATTGTTGAACATGAAGAACTCGGGTCCGATGTCGCCGTAGACGAAGTGGTGCGTCGGGCTGCAGAGCGCTGAGTACAGCCGCTGCGCGTCGGCCTTCGACGCACCCTTGACCACGTGCACCTGCATCAGACCGTCGCCGACGAGCAGCGTGCTGACGATGCCGGCGCGAATCGCCTTCTCGTGTGCACGCGCCACGACAAACCGGTCGACCACCGCGTCCATGTGCTCGACGTCGGCGGCGTCGAGGTCGGTCTCGTCCGCGATGTCGATCGACTTGCCATCGACGATGAGCGTGCGGCAGCCTTTCTTGCGGACGTCGGTGAAGACGACATCGAGGTCCTCGCCGTACAGCTTGAACACCGGCGCGCGCAGCTCGATCTCGGTTCCCTCGGGCAAGGCGAGAATCGCCTCGAGAATCTGGCTCGCCGTGCGGCTCGGCGTCGGCTCGCCCGTACGTGGACAGTGCGGCTGGCCGATCGTCGCGAACAGCAGATTCAAGTGGCTGGCGATGTCCGTCATCGTGCCCACGGTCGACCGTGGGTTGTTGGCGACGGTCTTCTGCTCGATCGAGATCACCGGGGACAGACCGAAGACGAAGTCGACGTCCGGCTTGGCGACGTGCGCGACGAATCGCTTGGCGTAGCTCGAGAGCGACTCCATGTAGCGACGCTGGCCCTCGGCATAGATCGTGTCGAAGGCGAGGCTCGACTTGCCGGATCCTGACAGTCCGGTAACGACCACGAGACTATCGCGCGGGATCTGCACCGAGATGTTCTTCAGGTTGTGGACGCGTGCGCCCTGCACGGCGATGGTCGTCCGTACGCCGTTCGTCTTCGGCGCACCGTTGCTCTTCTGCACGGACCGTGGGCTCGCCTTACTCGCCATCGTCGTCCTCTCGCAGCACGAAGAAGGCGAGCTCCTGCAGCGACGCCGAGCTGCGCTTGGTGGCGCGTACGGGTGATGACGCTTTCACGAGCAGTCCCTGGTCGGCGAGGTATTCGCACGCGGTCGTGACGCCGCTGATCCCGAACGAGCGTTGGAAATGGCTCTCCAACTCGCTGACCGAACGGATCTCGGCGGCTTCACGGAGGTAATCGAGCACCGGCGCGAACAGACGCGGCGCACGCGCGGCCACGTACGCATCGGCCGCGGCCAGCGCTCCCTCGACGGCCTTCCTGGTCTTCTTCGTGTTCAAGAGGTCCGTATAAACCGTCTTGAAAAACGACGGGTTGAGCGCCAGGGCCTGCGGAATGACCTCGCGGTCCACCAGTTTGCGCCCCGAGATGACCTCGATCTTGGCGAGCGACGTCGCCGCATACAGGATCCAGAGCGAGGTGTAGTCGAGATCGCCGCGCGTGAGCAGGAACTTGTGCGCTTTGTAGAGACACGGCACCGCGCCCAGGGCAGCGTCGAGCAGCGCCAGCGACATATCGCGTTCACCGAGGTGGTGGAGGCGCGCGCACAGCTCGGGGATCGTGTCGTCGCGCGTGAACAAGACACGACTCTTGGCAAGAAACGAGTGCATGAACGATTGGTGCACCGCGCCTTCGGCCAGCTTGCGGAACTCCGCCCGCTGCATCACCAGGGCGTGGACGTTCACCCCGCCCGCATTGAGCGAGATGTAGGGTGCCCCCGTGAGCTTGTCGTCGACCGTAATCAGCAGCAAGTCGATGTCCGACTTCGCCCAGACACGGTCGTGCGACAGGCTGCCGCCCAGCAGCGCGGCCAGGATCGCGCGGTCGCTCTGGAGTTCGGGCAGCAGTGTGTCGAGCGCGGCAGCGAACTCGTCGGTGGAGGCATCGCGGACAGGGAGCTTCATGGAAGAACGATGAAGCTCCCAAGTTTAATCGAGCGGTCAACGAAACCAGTCGCGAACTCGCTGGCTGAACGGCTGCGGTCGCTTACGGTGCTCGATGTCCGCCGAATAGATGCAGATGCCG
>DASRJR010000194.1:0-3006 GCA_035649395.1 Vicinamibacterales bacterium | reverse complement strand
TGGTCGTCACGACTTCGAGCGACCCGCCAGTCGCTGCATTTCCACGACCGAAAATGCCTCGATTCTGAGGCTGGCGGAACCATCGTGCCGCCGACTGACCCTGACGTGTGGGTCCGGCCTGAGTGCGTGCGCTCCCGAAGTTCAGCCGACGCGTCTGCGTGCCGGCATCGAATTCAAGTAGCAACGCAGCGTCACCGTCCCATCGAATCCGTATGCGCCCAGGCTGTCGGATGAGTGCTGGAGGTCCGAACGCCTTGCACAACTCTCCGCGCTTACGATCGGCGTCGAGGTTCCACGCGTCGGCGATCTTCCGGCCGGCCGGATTGAGCGGCACGCTGGCGGTGTCGCCCTTCGGCGGCGTCACCATCCGCCATCGCCAGTCCTCCGTAATCACCGACACCCATTGGCCCGTGAGATCGATCAAGGCACCTTGACGTGGCGTGGTCGGCGGAGCGCCGCTGCCTTGCCCCCACACGGCGTCCGGGCCAGCCATGCTGGCCAATACGATGGCGGCGGCGAACGCAAGACAGGCTCGATAACTCATTGTTTGGGTCCACCAGCTGAATCGCGCTCTCCGGACTTCGTCAAATCGCGGTAGATGGCATCGACGAACATCTCGCGCGTCCAGTCGTTCCGAGCTTCGAACAGTCCGTCGTAATCGGACGTCGGTTTAGCCTGTTGCACCTGCTCGACCGACATCCTTTTCGCGACCAGGGCACGCACGCGATCCCGGATGATCGTCACCATGTCGCGATAGTTGGCGACATCGGTTTCATCGCTCAGACGACCTCGCCCCGGGACGATGACCGTGCCGCCCTCCTGGTTCTCTCCCGGCACGGCGATATCGAGCACACGATTCAATCCTTCGATGACACCGGCGATACTCCCGCCACGTGCCGGATCGAAACGCGGATATCCGCTCGCGTCGAAAATTGCGCCAGTGCTGATGACGTCGGATCGTCTGAAGAAGACGACCGTGTCGCCGTCGCTGTGCGCCGACTCGACGTGGACGAGTTGTACGGCCTCGCCGTTGGAGAAAATCGACCACTCCTGCGTGAAGTACGTGTCGGTCGGCCACGAGTCCGAGGGCACGTTGTCGGCATTCATCCGGTTCAGCACGTTGAGATGCGCGATGATCGAGGCACGAATGTCGATGCCGCGCGGATCGATCGTGTCGATCACGCGAATATAGCGGCCGGCCTTCGACAGCTTCGCCGCGCCACCAGCCTGCTGATCGCCGCCACTGGTCAACACGATGTGCCGGATTGGACGCGGGCTGAGTTTCCGAACCGCTTCGATCACCTTCTCGCTCAGAGCCGCGGGCTGCGTATCGACGACCAGCGGACCTTCCGATCCGACCTGCACGGTCGTGTTGCCGCCGGCAGCGGCGAGCACGTGAACATTGCCTTGTGCAGGCAGCACCTCGAGTGAACCAGGATCGTCGGCGGCCATCGGTCCTGCGACAGCGCACACCGCGGCAGTCGCGGCGGCGATCCCGCATGCGACGCGTCGTATCACCGCACACCTGCTTCGTGTAGCTGGGTCAGATAGTCCGGGTACATAGTCTCGGCGCCACCACGCGCGGCCTCTGACGGGAGACCGTGCCGCTGCGCAAACTCAGTGAGGTAGGGGTTCTCGCCGGGCAAATGATGCGGCACTTCGTCCCGTGCGCGCTCGATTTCGAGTGTCGGGATGCACGAGAAGGGGCTCAATTGAAATCCCGCATCGGCCACCCAATTCGACGTGCGGACGAACGGCTCGGTGAGGTACACCGGATCCTTCGCGATGGTGACGAGCGTGAGGTACTCCCCATGCCTGATGAAGTACTCGATGAGCGTGGCCTTCTCGCTGCGCGGCACACCGTTGCGTCGAAGCCATCCTTCCTTGAGGTGAGTGGTTGTCACCTTGAGCATGTCGCCGTCCCACTCGCCCGTCGAGAAGCCTTGCCACGAGTGCTGCGCGTAGGCAGACGGACGGGCGCGACCGTCCATGTAGATCGCCCGGTGCGGCAGCATCCACATCATCGTGGTCTCCCACGTGATCACATCCTGAGAAACGGGATCGACGGTGCTCGAGATGCGAAGGCTCGCAGGGCCACGCGGTGCGTAGTCGGCCGGGTGCGGCTCACACTGCCGCTCCAGCATCGTCCACTTACCTGCATCCCATGAATCGGCGCGCAGTCGCGCAGCGGCATTGATCGGCAGCCCGAGATAGTCACCGATCTCGGGCCCGGCGCCGCGCTCGGGCAGGTCCTCGTGAAATCGCTGTCCCCACGCACCAGACAGATCGACGTGGGCCAAAGCGGTGGTGCCAATGACACTGACGGCCGCCAGTGCGAGCCCGATGTTGTGAAGGCGATGTGCGCGCATGTCGACTACTTCGCCAGCGGGTCCGGACGCAGCTGGAACTTGACGACGGAGCTGCGCGTGCCGAGACCACCCTCGATGTGCCATGTCGCGTTCGGCCCGTAGTCGGCGTAGAGACCGCGCCCCTTCCATCCACCGTTCGGGTCGTCGATCCGGCCATCCATGCCACGCGAGAAGAATCCGAGTGGATACGGCACGCGCATCACCAGCCAGCTGCCGTCGGGCTGCAAGGCGAGCAGCGAGTCGGAGTTCGTACCGTTAGCGAACGGAACGTCGGCGCCCAGGCCAAACACGTTGTGACGGTCAACGAAGTTGTAGTACTGGAAGTCGACCGCGACCTCGCCGCGCACACCTCTGAAGCGCGGACCCGGCACCGGGTATAGCGTCCAGCCTTCGCGGCAGTGTTGGCCGTCGGTCGACGTCGGCCCCTGCAGCGGCCCTTTGCACTTGCGTCGGTCGAAGCTTGCCAGGTGACCACTGCTCGCAAGCGCCGTCCAGATGACGCCGTTCGAATCGACGTCGATGCCACGCGGCGTGTAGCCCACCACGCCGGCTGCCGGATCGAAAGGCGGCTCGTACGCTTCGCCAACGCAGGTCTTCGGATCGATGCGGAGAATCTTGCCTGGCATCGGACCGGGGG
>DASRJR010000193.1:0-23447 GCA_035649395.1 Vicinamibacterales bacterium | reverse complement strand
CAGGTGCGACTCGAAGGTGGCGACGCCTCCTCTGATTCGTTCTGCTACGCCTGATCGCAGAGGGAGGTCGTCATGGATTGGCAGGCGATGGTGTTCCTCGGCGCCTATCACGGCATCAACCCGGGCATGGGTTGGCTGTTCGCGGTCGCGCTGGGATTGCAGCAAGGCAGTGCGCGCGGTGTGTGGCGCGCGCTGCCGCCGATCGCGGCTGGTCACGCCGTGTCGGTCGGCGTCGTGCTCGTGACCGTCGGATTGGCGCAGGTGGTCGTGCCGCCCGACGCGCTCACCGTCCTCGTCGCGGCCCTGTTGATCGCGATGGGACTCTACCGCCTGCGGCGTCACCGCCACCCGCGGTTCGGAGGCATGCAGGTCGGCTTTCGCGACCTGACGGCCTGGTCGTTTCTCATGGCGTCGGCCCACGGTGCCGGACTCATGGTGCTGCCGTTCGTAATGCCGCGGGCGGCATCGCTGTCGGCGGCGGGTCACGGACACGCACACCACATCGCGCCGGTCACGAACGTCGTCACCGTGGGCGCGACGGCGATCGTGATCCACGCGATCGCGTACCTCGTCGTGATGACGCTCGCGGCGTGGGTTGTTTACCGGAAGCTGGGCCTCCACGTCCTTCGCACCGCCTGGTTCGACATGGACCGGGTGTGGGCAGCCGCGTTGGTGGTGACGGGCCTCTTCGTCCTCTTGCACTAGTTGAACGCTTCAATCACCCAAAACAGGAGGGTGTCATGCGCCAATCAGAAATCCAGTTCATTCGTTCGCAGGGGTTCGCAACACTCCATCCCGACCATCGCCTGTATGTCGCGTTGATGTTCCAACCGAGAACGATCGCCGGCGTGATGGCGCTGGGGCTCGTGCTTCAAAGCGCGTGGCTGTTTCTGGCGCTCTCGGCCGTGTTGTGGTGGGGCACGATCGTTCCGAGACGCAATCTCTTCGACGCGGCCTACAACTGCCTCGCGTATTCGCGTGGCCTGCCGCGAGTCCCGGTTGCGCCTGCGCCTCGACGCTTCGCGCAAGCAATGGCCGGGACGGTCACGCTCGTCATCGGGGCAGCGTTGCTGGTGGGCGCAACGCGAACAGCCTGGTTCTTCGAAGGGCTTTTCACCGTCGCCTTGATCTCGGTCGTCGTGGGCCGAGTCTGCGCTCCGGCGAATCTGTATCTTCGTTTCATGGGGACTGCCCACCCCTCCGCGGCCGTGCCGCGGCGCGCGTGACGACGACGAGGCATCGAGGCGCCGCGTACCTTTTCAGTGCCTCGATGCCCCAGAGCGGTTCAACCGTGCAACGCGGGTCTCGCACTGGCTGGCATGGTTTTCAGAGACCGGAGCGACGAAAGCGCAAGGAAGATCGCGCCTAAGGTGACGACAGCGCCGCCCAGACCTAGCGTGGCCCTCAGGCCGATGATTTCACCCGCCAGGCCCGCGACAAGGACGCCCGAGAGCCGCGCAATCGAACGGAGGAATTCGGCGCTCGCGTTCACGCGGCCCATGAGGCCTGGCGGAACGATGGTCTGACGGAGGCTGACCTCGTTGATCATGAAGACCAGCACCGCTCCATCCCCCAGCTGCTGTACCAGCAGGCAGACCGCAGCCAACGCGCCATGGCCTTGCGCCGCAGCCAGCGGCATCAACAGCACCCCCGCCACCAGGAGCCCGGCGATCATCGCAGGACCTACGCCCAGCGCGCGAGTGACCGGTCTCGCAAGGACAGAGCCCACCAGCGAGCTGACGCCTCCGACCGCGTAGATCATCGCGAGCGGTCCGGCTTCGAAGCCGAGCTCCCTGAGCGAGAACAGGCTGATGAGCGCCCCAAAGATGCTGAAGCCGAACCACCCCGCCGACGACGCCACAGCCGTCGCCCGCAGCAGCGGCTGGCGCCACATATGCCCCAGGCCCGCGAGAATCTCCTGTCGCATCCGGGAGCGCTCCTTCGTATCCGGCGCCGTCTCGTTGACTGCCACGCCGCGCAGCAACACGGCAGACGCCAGAAACGACACGGCATCGATCAGGATCGCGCCGGGACCACTGAGCAACTGCACCAGCCAGCCGCCGATGCCAAAGGCGCCGATCTCCGAGACAGACTGAGTCGCGGAGGTCTTGCTGTTGGCCTCGAGCAGATCTTCGTGCGGCACCAACGAGGGCAGGATAGAAACCTGTGCCACGTTGAAGAGGACCGTCAACGCACTCGCCACGAACGCGACGACGTAGAGATGCGCCAGCGTGAGCGCGTCGAACGCAGCCGCAATAGGTATCGAGACGAGAACCGCCGCACGCATCACATCCGAGACGATCATCAACGGCAGACGCCGCTGGCGATCCACCCAAACACCCACCGGAAGACCAACAAGGCACGACGGCACGAGATCAGCCAGCACCAGCAACGACATCTCGAAGGCGCGGGCATCGAGCACGAGGATGGCCGTGAACGGCAGCGCGATGCGGGTGATGAGAGACCCGAACACGGAGACCGTGTCGGCTGCCCAGAAGCGCAGGAAAGCCGGATTACGCCAGAGGCCGTCGAATTGAGTCATGGTGCGAAAGACGGCCATCGGATCTCGCGCAGGCTCGCGAACCCAACTACCAGCGTGGACGGCTCGACATCGCCTCTTCCCACGTGCTCCATCCGGAACCCATTCCATACGGCACCGGGTGGAGCACAGACTCCACGGCGACGATCAATCCCTTCTCGATCCTGAAGACTTCGGCGATCTGCCACGTCCACGGGATGGCGGGGCCCGACACGACCTTGGTGCCATCGCGGAGTGTGCCGTTGCGCGCCTCGCCGGAGCCGTTGTCGAAGAACGCGAACGCAAACGCGAGCCCGCGCTCGGGATCGACGACGACGAATCGCCGGTCGCGGATCCGCGTAACGTAGAAGAACATGCCCGTTTCGAACTGCGCCTTGCAGCCGAGTCGTGGCCGACCAGAGGAAACCGGTTGGCCCGGCCCCAGGACCGCCGCAGGATCGCCTGCCGTGACGACGCCGTTCTCGAGCCGTGCGCAGCTGTCGGCGATTGGATAGTCGCCGCGACCGTCGTTGCGCTCGATGCCCGAGAAGTACATGTTGGCCACGCGCACGAGCTCGGCGCGCGACGTGCGATCGGCAGCCGACAGCGGCTGCGTCCACACCGGCCGCGGCTCACCGATCGCGTCGAGACTCTCGGCCGCCATCTGATTGCGGATGACCAGCGTCTCGATCTCGGCGATCCGCTCTCCGGCAACCTTCACGCGGACCACGAGGATCGTCGGCAGGTCCGCTTCGCGCACCGTGCCCATGAGCACCGCCTGCCCAGCGCCGACGTCGGCCATCTTCAGCGCATAGCGTCCGCGGCCGGTGATGGTGCGCCACAGCCCATCGCCCAGCTCGAGCCGCTGGCCGTTCTCGGTGAACTTCGCCGACGGAGACACGCGGACACGAGCCGGCTGCCGAGCAACGAGCGCGTCGATGTAGTCGTCGAGCGCGCGCTCGAGACACGCACGGTCGCATGCAGGGGCCTGGCCGTCAGCGCGTGCCGGCGCCAGAAATGACCACACCGCCGCCGTCACGACGGCGAGACAGAACGCAGCAGACGGGCGCACAGGCATGCCGAATTCTACATACGGCAATCGTCTACACTCAGAACGATGAGGCATTTCCTCGGTCCACTCGGTCTACTCGTTCTGCTCTTTTTTCCCCCGGGGTGCGGCGGAAACGACAGCCCGACGACGCCAACGCCGGCAGGCCCGCCGTTCTCTCAGACCGATCTCGTCGTCGGCACCGGCTCCAGCGCGGCGGCGAACAACTTCCTGACCGTTTCGTACACGGGATGGCTGTACGACGCGAGCAGACCCGAGGCCAAGGGCATGCAGTTCGACTCGAGTGCCAGCTACCAGTTCCGTCTCGGCACCGGCGCGGTCATTCGTGGCTGGGACATCGGCCTGATCGGCATGCGAGTCGGCGGACAGCGGCGTCTGGTGATTCCACCCGATCTCGCCTATGGCAGCGCCGGGCGCGCCCCGATCCCGCCCAACGCCACGCTGGTATTCGACATCACTCTGCTGAACGTGCAGTAGGGGGTCGGAGCTGGGGTCAGAGCTGGGGTCAGACCCCGGGTCTGACCCCAGGCCTGACCCCAAACTACGGTGTCGGTCCGCGCCGGCGGACGAAGTTGCCGGCGACGCCGCAGTCGGCGGAGCACGGCGGCGGCGGCACGTAGGTGTCCTTGATCTTCTTGCGGTACTCCGGATACAGCGTGTCGCGATAGCCCAGCACGGCCTCGCGAGGCAGGTTGTACAGCTTCATGAACTCGTCGAGGAACGGGTTCTCGTCCGGCGCGAAGTGCGGCACGCTGTCGCCCGGTTCGCGTCCTTCGAAGCCGGGGACACACGGATCCCGGTAGTCCAGCGGCACCTTCGAAAGCCGGAAGCCTTTCGAAATGATCTCGGGCTCGACGAGATAAACCGGATCGCGCGCCACCATCAGCACGGTCAGCACGTCGCCATGGCGAAAGAAACGCCAATCGATCGTCGCCTGATCGCTCAGCGGCACGCCGGTCTTGCGGATGAAGCCCGCCTTGATGTGCGTCGTGCGCGCGGCCAGTGCGCCGCCTTCCCAGCGCCCAAGGGTGAAGCCTGCCTGTGTGTGCAGAGCGTTCACGGACGGCCGCGGACGATCGTCCATCCAGATCGTCATCTCGTTCCAGTCTTCCCACGCATCGATCGAGTAGGACACGACGCGATTGGTGGCCGGGTCCGACCGACTGGAGATGCGCAAACCGAACGGACCGAGCACCGCATAGGCCGCGCCCCAACCCTGACACTGCCGTTCCACCATCGACTTCTGCGACTCGTCGTACGAGAGCGCCCGCGTCCGCGCGTCCTCCGTCAATGCCAGCCCGAGGTAGTCCACCGGCACGGAGTCGTTCTGCACATCTTCGGTCCCGATCGGCGCCCACGAGCCCGCGAATTCGAACTGACTCGGAAGCACCGCTGGCCCGGCCTGTGTGAAGACCGTGCGCGCCCCAAGCGCGACGAGGAGCAACCCGAGAATTACTCGCCGGGTTTTCATCAGCCTGCTACCACCTGGACGAGCATGGTGTTGGGTCCCACTTGGAGCCATCCGGCTCCTTCTTGAAATGCGGGCTCACGACGTATGGCGCATTCAGGTAAACCGGATCGTCGACGATGGTGGTGACGAGGAGCAGCTCACCGCCATCGGGAAGGGGCGCGATGTCGAAGTGCTCCGAGACGGTGGCGCGCTCACTGTAGGGTACGCCGTTCTTGCGCAGGTAACCGGCGCGCAGGTTCGATGTGACCACGCGCAGGCTGCCGCCCTTGTCAGGAGCGGCCACCGGCTCCCAGCGTGCCGTCGACTCACCTTGCCACGACGGACGGGTCCGCGGCGACGAAGGACGCGCGGAGAATCGAAAGAGCCGCGTCTGCGTACCCGCATCAGTGTCGATGCGCAGCGTGTTGGCGTCCTGCCACGTGATGTGGAGACGGCCGGGCACGGTCATGATCGCGCCGGCGCCGTACGACTTGCATTGCTGGCCGGCTCGCTCGTCCGCGGACGGATCCCAGGCGTTGATGATTGGCACGGCCGCCGGCGACGCCGGAATGCGACGATACTCGCCTTTGGCCGGCGTCACCATCCGATAACGCCAGTTCTCGGTGACGTAGGACACCCAGTAACCGGTCAGATCGATCGGGGCCGACTCGCGCGCCGAAGGTGACGCGCCGCCGCCCTGGCGCGCGGGATCGAGGGAGCGTTGCGCATCGAGGAAAGCGGGCGCACCGAACGCCACCACGGCGAAAACCAGCCCGGCGACGAACGACCGCGTCACCGTTTCTCCTTCACGAGGCTGCGGTACACAGCCTCAACAAACTTGTCCGTCGTCCAGTCGCCGCCCTCGTTGCCATAGCGCCCGGCGTAGCCCTTGGCCGGGCCGGCGGCCTTGACTTGCTCGAGCGATCGTCCGGCGTTCACGAGATCCCGCACGCGGTCGCGGATGATCGTCACCATGTCCCGGTATTCGATGACGTCGTACTGATCGTAGAGCCTGCCGTGGCCGGGAATGACGATCGTCCCCGCCTCACGCGACACGACAGGCACCGACGGGACGGCGAGGTCGACGAGCCGATTCAGCGCCGCGATTTCACCGTCGATGCTGCCGCCGCGCTCGACATCGATCGCTGGAAACCGGCGCGCGTCGATCACATCGCCCGCGGCCACGACATCCGATCGCCGGAAAAATGCAAACGCGTCGCTGTCGCTGTGTGCCGCTGGCTGTTGCAACACTTCGATCGCTTCGCCGTTCAAGTACAGAAACTTCCGCGCGTAATGAAATGATTCTGTCGGCAACCCGCTCGGCGAGCGCCCCGCCGATTCAGCGGACGCGATCATGTGCCGCTCGACGCCCTCGACCGCGACGATCGCTGCCATCGATCTCAGTGTGTCCGGCCGCGACCCGCGGGCACGTGTGCCTGGAAAGAATTGATCGCCGGCCTTCGACAGGACTTCGTTGCCGCCCACATGGTCGGCATCGGGACCGGTGTTGATGACGTAGCGAATGGGCTGCGGCGTGATCCGTTTGATCGCGGCGACGACGGCCGCAGCACTGGCGGAAGATCCTGCGTCCACGACCACGACGCCGTCTTCGCCCACCTGGACGCCGACGTTCCCGCCGGCGCCGGCGATCATGAAAACGTTTGGCCGTACCTCCAGCACCTCCAGCGTGTCTGGCGGCGGCGCAGCGCCCGTGGCTTGCAGCCCAGATTCGGGCTCGACTGCCGCGCCGGGACGGACGACGCCGAGCGCGGTGCAGATGGCAAGTGCGATGAGCGCAAGACGGCGGATGGTGTGCGGTCGTTCGAGCGTCACGGCTCTCAGGCCGTGAAGCGTAGCATACGGATCGGATCCGCTACTGAATCACGAACGGCATCGAGGCGCTGCCGTCCCAGGCGGTCGTCACCGAGTCCGCGTTCTTGACCCATACCGTGATCCGATACGCGGCGTCGGCCGTCGTCGGTGTCCAGGTGAGAGTGGAAGACGGCGTCCAGTCGCGGAGCATCTGCCAGCTCGTGCCGTCGTAGACCCACCAGCGATATTGATACGGCGATCGGCGGCTGGACCGTCCAGCGAAACGATCGCGAGGTCGACAGCACGCCGTCCGAGGCGGTGGCACACAGCTACAATCTTCGTGATGTCAGTTGCGACGCACCTCGCCGTCTCGCCTGCACAATACGACACGCGAATTCGTTCGCTGATCCCGCTCTACGACGAACTGATTCCGGAAGTCGCTCGCGCGCTCGGTCATGCGGCGCGTCCGGTTCGTCTGATTGTCGATCTCGGCATCGGCACCGGTGCGCTCGCGCGGGCGTGTCTGGAGCACACGCCTGGCGCGCGTGTATGGGGCATCGACGCCGACCCTGGCATGATGACAATTGCACGCACGCGGTTGGGCCGATTGTCACGGCGAGTGACGATGACGACGGGCAGTTTTCTGGACGTCGAGCTGCCGCCCTGCGACGCCATCGTCGCGAGCTACTCGCTGCATCACATCCGAACGCCACGCGCCAAGCTCGCGTTCTATCGCCGCTGCTACCGCGCGCTTCGCGCTGGCGGCGTGCTGATCAACGGCGACTGCGCACCGGCGTCCACACGGCGCGGATTCGCGCGCGATCTCGACGTCTGGTTCGCGCATCTCGGCAAGAGCTTCGGTGGCCGTGCCGGGGGACGACGGGTCTACGAATCGTGGGCTGACGAGGATACGTATTTGCCGCTCGCCGACGAGATGCGCTTGCTCGAGCGCGCCAGCTTCACGGTCGACGTGCCGTGGCGCCGCTCGCCGTTCGCGGTCATCGTCGGATGTCGGCAGCGGTAGCGGCAATTCGGAGGCAGCTCAATGCGAGGGTACGGAGAAACGGAGTTAGATCAACACGGAGGAACGGGGATAACGGAGCTTCACGATTTCATGCTGATGATGGCTTCGCCTGCGGCTGGAGCATGATCGCCTAAGAGCCGGGTGGCGCCGGCCCGTCAGGCCGGCCGCGCGGCGCGCGGTATCGATCGAGAGGAGGCTGGGATCACGAGTGCCACACCATCATCAGGCACTCGCGATCGCAGCCTCCTCTCGATCGATACGTCCACCCGGCGTGCAGTCGCTCCCGTGTGAATGCCTCCGTTTTCCCCGTTTCTCCGTGTTGAATTCTCTCCGCTTGCTCCGCTTGCTCCGATCACGATAGGGGTTATTAGGATGACTTCGAACACCGAGCGAGTCCTGCTGTTGGCTATCGCCGGGATCAGCCTGGCGATCGCGACGTCCGTTCGCGCACAAGACGCGCAGGCGGGACACGACCACGCCGGTGAGCATTTCGGGGCGGTGCACGTCGACACCTCCTGCAGTGCCGCGGTACAGCCCCAGTTCGATCGCGCCCTCGCGATGCTGCACTCGTTCTTCTACCCCGAGACCGACAAGGCGTTTCAGGCGATCGCCGATCGCGAGCCGTCGTGCGCGATGGCCTACTGGGGCGTCGCGATCAGCACGCGGCCAAATCCGTTGACGGCGCCGTTCGCGCCAGCGCTGCTCAAACGCGGCTACGATGCGATCCAGAAAGCGCGAGCCGCGGCGCCGAACACCGCGCGCGAGCGCGACTGGATCGACGCGCTCGCCCCGTTCTTCGACGGTCACGACACCGTCGATCAGCTCACGCGCACGCGGCGATACGCGGCGGCGATGGAGGCGCTCCACGCCAAGTATCCGAACGACAGCGAGATTGCCGTGTTCTACGCGCTATCGCTGCTCGAGGCGGTGGACCTCACCGACACGACGTACCGAGGTCAGCTCAAAGCGGCGGCGCTGCTCGAGCGGCTGCAGCGACGTCAGCCCGACCATCCCGGCATCGTTCACTACCTGATTCACAGCTACGACTACGCCCCGATTGCGGCAAAGGGTCTCCCCGCGGCGCGACGCTACGCCAAGCTGGCGCCATCGGCGCCCCACGCGCTGCACATGCCGTCGCACATCTTTTCGACGCTCGGGATGTGGCCGGAGGCGATTCAGACCAACCTCGTGGCGGATCGCGCCAACATCTCCTACGCGGAAACGAGCAACCCGAAAGCGGCAGCCAACACCGCGACGATCGTCGCCCGGTATCACGCGCTCGACTTTCTCACTTACGCCTACCTGCAGCTGGCGCAGGATCGTCAGGCCAAAGCCATCCTCGATCAGCGCAACATGATTGCGACGATGTCATCGGAGGAGCGGATCACGGCGCACACGGCCTACGCCGCGATCCCGGTTCGGTATGCGCTCGAGCGAGGCGCATGGAAGGAAGCCGCCGCGCTGCCGCCCATCCGCACGCCGTTCAAGGAAGCCGAAGCGATCGTCTGGTTCGGCCGGGTTGTCGGCGCAGCGCGCAGCGACGACCGCGCGTCGGCCAAACGTGACCTTGCCGAGTTGTCCCGTCTTCGTCAGGAACTGACCGCCCCAGGCGCCGATCCGTATTGGGCCGAGCAGGTCGCGATCCTCGAGCAGGCCGCCAGTGCGTGGGTCGCCCTGGGCGAGACGCGAAAGGACGACGCGGTCGTGGCGATGCGGGAGGCGGCCAACCGGGAGGATCGCACCGAGAAGCACGTCGCCATGGAGAATCGCCTGTGGCCCATGCGCGAGTTGCTGGGAGAGCTGCTGATCGACGTCGGCAGACCGCGTGAAGCGCTGAGGGAATTCGAACGGTCGATGCGCGTCGTACCGAACCGTTTCCGCTCGCTCGCCGGCGCCGCCCGCGCCGCTTCGGACGCGGGCAACCGAAAGCTCGCGCTGACCTACTATCGGAAGCTGCTCGCGCAGACCGCGAACGCGGAGGGTGACCGACCGGAACTCGCCGCCGCGCGGCAGTTCCTCGCGAGTCGCTGACTCACCTGTTCCCGCAGGCCGTCAGCTAGTCAGACGTGCGCCAGCCCGCCGCCCAGTTCTGGGCCTGCAGCCGCTCGCTCCAGCCCAGCGCGGTGGTCCAATCGTTGAATGTGCGATACCCCATCGGACGGCTGTTGACGAACCAGACGACGACGGCTCCGTTCGACTTCGGATCGATCACCGCATGAGCCTGCTGGCCGTTGGCGCGCTGCATTCTCCATAAGACGATCGCGTCGTCTTTCGACAATCGTTTTGGAGCGTTGTGCACGCCCCCGCTGCAGGCAAGGGTAATACCAGCCTCAGCGCTAGGTTTCTCAGCAACGCAGGGACTGACCGCCGCCGAAGGTCGCCCAACCGGCAGACAAAGGTTGCCGCAACGGCGAGCAGAGAATAATGTCGAACGGACATGAAAACGTCTCGAGTACTGCGGCGGGTGGTCGTGGCAGCAGGGGTCGCGCTTTTGTGGCTATCGCGAAGTGCCGCGGCAGCGAGTCAAGCGGCGCCGCAGGCGCAGCAGCGGACCGAGGACGGCCGTGTGGTGGCGACGGTCACCGCGCTCGAGGGGACCGTGCGCGTCGCTGGCGTCGACGTCGAGCTGCTGTCAGTCGATGGCAAGGTGGTCCTCGCCAGGACGATCACCGACGGGGCGGGCCAAGTGACGTTCGCCGACGTGCCGGCAGGGCGTTACCTGCTGAAAGCGACACGACCGGGATTCTCGGCGACCGACTCGACGCCCTTCGACGTTCGCGCAGGTGAGATCGCGCAGGTCCTGCTCGACATTCAACTGACATTCGTCGCGCCGGCGGTGGAGGTGCGAACGCCGATCTCCCCGACACAGAGCGTTCAGCCCGTCTCATCGAGCGACATGCTGTCTGGGTCCGTGCTCGACATCGCCCCGCTGCAGGGTGATGATTTCCAGAGCCTGCTGCCGCTGTTGCCTGGAGTCGTGCGCGGTCCGGACGGCCGGCTCCGCACCAAAGGCGGACAGGCGACGCAAGGCGCACTGCAGATCAGCAGCGCCAGCCTGATCGACCCTTCGTCCGGGGACTTCGATCTCGAGCTGCCGGGGCAGAGTCTCGAGTCGATCGAGATGCTCGCCAACCCGTTCGCGGCGGAGCATGGGCGATTCTCGACGAGCTTGATCCAGATTCGGACCCGGCGTGGCACGAACGACTGGGAAATCAAGCCGGGCAACCTGATCCCCCGGTTTCGAGGGCTGCGGGGCGTGCGCGGGTTCGAGCCACGCTTCTCGATCCGCGGTCCGCTCAAGCGGGATCGTCTGTTCGTCTCGCAGGACGTCCAGTTCCGTTACGTCAACGACCCGGTGAAGAGCCTACCCGGGGAACCGGACATCGGGCTCACGAGCTTCGATTCGTTCACTCGCGTCGACGGCGTGCTCTCGACCCGACATACGCTCGGCGGCCTCGTGGTCACGTTCCCTCGCCGGATCGAACATCTCACCATGAACACCTTCCGCCCGCCGGAGGTGACGCCGGAATTCAACCAGAGTGGCACGTCGGTGGGCGTGCAGGATCGCTTCGCCCTGTCGTCGAACATGGTGCTCGAAAGCACGCTCTCCGGCCGGTGGTTCGAGATCAACGTGAACACCGACGGCCGCCAGCCCATGGTCTACACGCCGGAGTCGCAGCACGGCAGCTTCTTCAACGATCACGAGCGCGAAGTCAGGAGCGTACAGTGGGTCGAGGCCCTCTCGGTGTCGGTCGACAACTGGCGCGGTCCGCATCTCTTCAAGTTCGGACTCGATTTCCAGGACTCTCGTTACACCGGCACGAGCACGAGCCGGCCCGTCGAGATCCGTCGTCTCGACGGCTCGCTCGCCGAGCGCAACGTCTTCGGGCCGCCGACGGCACAGGACGTCAGCGCGGCGGAGTACGCGCTGTTCGTTCAGGACCGCTGGCGGATCCATCCACGCGTCACGCTGGAGCTCGGCGCTCGTATGGACCGCGAGGATGTCGTCGAGCGTGTGAACTGGTCGCCGCGCGGCGGCATGTCCGTGAGCGTGCTGCCCGAGGGGCGCGGGATTCTTCGCGGCGGCGTCGGCAAGTTTCGACAGCGCACGCCGCTCAACGTCGGCGCATTCAGTCAATTCGAATCACGCGTCGTCACACGCTTCGGGGGCGACGGTGCCCAATTGGGCGCGCCCGTGACGCTCGTGAACGTCCCCTCACCTGACTTGCGAACACCCGAAGCGGTCGCCGGCAATATCGAGTGGAACCAGCGATTCGGCCGGCGCGTGCTGTTCAAGGCCAACTACTTGAGACGAAGCGGTTCGCACGAATACATTCTCGAGCCGGACCCCACGCGCGGGGAGGTGCATCTGATGAGCACCGGCGTCTCCCGGTACTGGGAGGTGGAAACCACGGGGCGGTACCTTGGAGGCGAACGCCGCGACCTGACGGTGTCGTACGTGCGGTCGCACGGCTCCGCGGATTTGAACAACTACGATCAGTTCTACGGCAACTTCCGCAACCCGATCATTCGTCCGGACGAACACAATCTGATTCCCACCGACGTGCCGCATCGGCTGCTGGTGTGGGGGACGATCGGTCTGCCCGGCCGATGGGACCTTGCGCCGACGATCGAGGTCCGAACCGGGTTCCCGTGGTCGGCCGTCGACGAGTTCCAGGATTTTGTCGGGGCACGGAACCGGGCTGGACGTCTTCCAACCGTGAGGACGTTCGACTTCTCGCTGTCGCGTCCCTGGCACGTCTGGAAGTACCGCTTCCGCGGCGGCATCAAGGTCTACAACGTCTTTGGCGCGACGGCCGATCGCGACGTGCAGGGCAACATCCGATCGTCGGCGTTCGGTCAGTTCTTCAATCCGCTCGAACGCTCGATCGGGTTCGTGCTGGGGTCAGCCAAGTAAGGGTGACGGATCCTATCTCGCCGCGTACATCTTCACGGGCGAGTCCAAGCGGACGCGCAAGACCGATCCCTGCGGCACGCGGACTTCCTTGCCTTCTGTGGCCGCCAGCGTTCCGGCGCCACCGATCGCCACGCCGAGAAGGGCGCCCTTGACGCCACCGAGCAGACCGCCGATGACGGCGCCCGCCCCCGCGCCCACACCAAGGCGGCCGACCTCGCCCTTGACGCCGCTGCCTTCAATCGCCTCCGTCACCGTGCCGCGAATGGGATGATCCTCGCCCTGCACCGTGACCTGATCGAAGGTCACCGTCATGCGCGCCGTCCGATTCGTGCGCGTGGCGGGATTCACATCCGTGACGACGCCGCGGACCACCGATCCGGCGGGAATCGCGACGCGTCCATCGACGCGCACGTCCTCGACGGTCGTGCCTTCGAAACGGTCTTCGACCATCGCCTTGCCCGAGTCGAGACTATCGGTCAGGCGCACGTCCATCTCGGTCCCGACCGGAATCTCCACGACGCTCGGTGCTGGCGGTGCCGTCTGCCGTCGGGCAACCGCAGGCGCGGGAGCCGGGACCATGCGCGCTTCGCTGCGCAGGCCTTCCAGGCGATCGCGAACATCGGCGTACTCCCGCCGCTGAACGAAGCCTTCCTTGCGCTGCTTGACCTTGAGATAGATGATCTCGTCCTTGAGTTCGTCGAGCTGTGTCTGCAACTGCTGGGCGCGCAGCGTGTCGCGCTGGCCGAGCGACGCCAGATCGCGTTCAACCAGATATGCGGTGTCCTGAAGCCGCTGAATTTCCGCCGCGTCGTTCGCGGCGTTTCGCTGCGCCGCCATCGGCGCCGTCAATCCGACCATCAGAACCGCAATAACGAACGGCACGCGAATCATGCGCTTCTCCTTCATGTCGCGAGGCCTCGACGGCCCGGACTCGTGACGTCGATGGCGTGCAAGCACATTGCCGGACGGCGATGGCGCGAAACTGCTCCAGATGGCTTCCCACGGCAACGCTCGTCGCGTGTGGCGTCATGCGGGGCCAATCACAGTTTGCGATCCAGGCCTTTCACATTTGAAAAACACCCTCGAGGGTCACGGCCGTCGCGGGTCCAATACTGGCCCTTTGCTGCGATTCCACGCCGGTTTGGCCGTCCTCGCACGGTGGACTGGAAATTGCGAACCGCCTGAGCAGAGGTACGTTCATGAAGCGGACAGCGCTCGTCGTGGCATTTCTGCTGACCGGCGGCTCGGTCGTCTCGGCGCAAGTGTCGATCGGAATCCAGATTGGTCCGCCGCCGCCGGCTCGCGTGGTGTACGTGGCTCCACCTCCACCGGAACCGGAAGTTGTGTGGGTCGAGGGATATTGGTACCCGGTCGAGCGGCGCTACGTGTGGCACGACGGATACTGGACACGACCGCCGTACCCAGGCGCCCGGTGGGTGGCTGCGCAGTACGACGGACGCATGTTCTTCGCCGGGTATTGGGATGGACCTCGCGGTCGGGTCGTGCACGACCATCGATGGGACGGCCACCGCGAGCGTGATCACGGCCGCCGCGGAAACGGCAAAGGCCACGGCCGGCGATAGGAAAAGGGCGGCCGTCACGACGTGACGGCCGCCGTAACGCGCTCGCGGGGCCCGATGCGACCCTGCGCTACTTGGCCCTTCTTACCCTCTCTTGTTGTCGTCCAACCGCTTGATCGACGCTTCGACACGGTCAACGTATTCGGTCACGCGCGACTTCGTCACGTCCCACCAATCGTCGGCCGACGCGGAACGCAGCCTGTCGATGTCGCCGCTCAACTTCTTCAGCCGGGCGCGCGTGTCGTCGACTTCAGTCTGCTGCGCCCCCTTGGCTTTGACATTGTCCAATGCACGTTCCATGGCTTCCGTTCGGGCGCGCAGGTCGGCAAGGAACTTGTCCCGTCGCGACGTGAACGGCTCGGTGCTCGCGCCTTCGGCGGTCTTGGTCGCTGGAGTGTGTGGCGACGTGACCTTGCCGGCCAGCCGCGAGACGTCGGCCTCGACGTCGTCCGCCGTCTGCTTCATCGCCGCTTCATTTCGATCCCACCAGTTCTCTGGGGTCGTCGTTCTGAGGTCGGTCACCGCCTTCTTGACGTTGGCCACGTCTTCCTTCACCTCTTCGCGCAATGCGGCCGTCGCAGTTCTGTCGCCGCTCACAACCTTCTGGTTGGCGTCGGCGTAGTCACGTTCGATTGTTGCCACGCGCTCGTCGAGCCGAGAAATGTCCCGCTCGTGGTCGCGCTGGATTTCGGCCTTGCGATCCGGGCTGGCCGCTTCCTCACGGGCGTTCGTGTCGCGCGAGCCCGAGAGGTTCCGCTCGCATGCGCCAGCAGTCAGCGCGAGCATGACAACGCTGATGGTCGCGACGTCGCGGTAATGCATGACGTTCCTCCTTGGTATCCACTCATAGTCCCGCTTCAGAGTTGTGCAAGAGCACCGCCACGCAAGCGGAGAGGGCCCACGCGACAATCACAGTTGTTTTGGCTGCGGATCAGGCGGATGCGGGTAGATGTGAACGTCCCGAAACGGCAGAGACAACAACGGCTCACTTCATCGGAGCAAGCCGGACGATCTCACCGAAGAAGTTGAGCAGCAGATTCAGACGAGGCACTCGTTCGACCGGCTCGGGCTGCAGTCGCGTCAGGATCGCCACGCGCCGTCCGTCTGGTGCGACGTCGTGTTTCGAAAAGCCCGTGTCGCCTACGCGCGGCGGCGACGACCAGACGCGCGGCTTGCCAACGACGAACGTGGTGTTCGAGGTCTGGTACTCGGCGACCATGACGCGACCGCCGGCCATGAAGAACAGTTCCCGACCTGCACGCGACCACACGGGCTCGTTGCCGCCGCCGTTGGACACTTGCCATTTGCCGCCCGAGGGAGACGCGCTGCTGGAAAACGCACGCACGTAGATCTCCGAGGACCCGGACTCGTCGGACTGATAGGCCACCCACCTCCCATCCGGAGAAAATGCTGGTCTCCTCTCCTCGGCCGGCGAATGAAAGAATGGCTGTGGAGTTCCCGGCTTGGGATGGTCGCTGTCCGCCTGATCGAGCGCGACGGTCCACATCTCGCTATTGCCGCCGTCACCCTGCGCGCTGTAGATCAACAGCCGACCGTCTGTCGAAAGGGAGTCCGGCCCCACATCCTCGACATTCGCGGTGAGCAACCGCACCGGTGGACCGCCTCCATCCGTTCGAACCCACCAGAATCCGGCGTTACTCCCAAAGCTCCGAAAGAGCAGGTGCCTGCCATCGGCAGCCCACACCGGGTCGGCACCGCCCTGTCCGGGCGAAGTCAGGCGCGCCTGCACGTCCCGCTTCCAGTCGTAGACATAGATATCGGCGCCCTTACCGCTGTCGATCCCGATCGCGAGCCGCTGGCCATCCGGCGACACACGCGGGCTGTAGTACAGCCCCGGGTTCGACAATAACGGTTCAACCTTCCCGGACTCGTCCAGCCACCCGACGGACCATGGCAGCTGGCCGGTGCCGGCTTGATAGACGAACGTGCCCGTCCGATCAAAATCGAAACGACCCGCGGCATTCCCTGGATCGGCGTCCACATCGTCGAGGATCCGCGTTGGTGCACCCTGGATCTCCAGGCGGACCGGATCGAACGGCACCGCGAACAGCGCGCCGCCGCGGATGTAAACGAGATGACCGCGCTCACGCTGCGTCGGCACATAGCGTCCGAAGTAGCCACCACGCCACACGGTCTTTCTCTCGCCAGTGTCCAGAGACTGGACGTCAATCGTGGCGTCTTCGTACGAATTGATGGTCGGGGCATTCGCGGTGAAGATCACTGCCTTTGCTCCGGGCAGCACCTGCGGCCAGCGATGTGTGGGGTCGCCGCTCGGCGATCGCGTGGTCAACGCCCGCACACCGCCGTCAGCAGCGATGACCGAAAGACCGCCGCCGTTGGTCAAGGCCGCAACGATGTTCCCGTCGTCACCCCAACTGGCACCGCGAGGAACACGTGCGGCGGCCAACGCGACGGGCGCTCCACCCTGCACCGGCACTTTCTGCAGCTGGTTGCCGCCGAAGAACCCGATCCACTCGCCGTCGGGCGAGAAGAACGGCTGGTCCGCGCCCTCAGTTCCCGCCAGTAGCGTCGTCGTCGATTCGTTGAGCCGGCGAGTCGCGAGCAGGCGTCGCCCGTTTTCGTCTCGACTGTGGAACACCAGCCTGGAGCCATCGGCCGATATGGCGACGGAGATGAGCACGTTTTCCGCAGCGTTGCCAAGATCGATCGGCACGCGCACGACCGGGCGTGCCGCTGGCGCGGGCCATAACAACACCAGCGTCGCTGCAAGCGACGCGACCGCTGCTGCCGCGATCGCCCACGGCAGCGTTGGCGCCGCTCTCTTGGTCGATGCTTCAGACGACTCGTCGAGCAACAGCATCGCATCACCGATGTCGCGGAGCCGACGCTTCGGGTCTCTCTCCAGACATCGTCGAAGGAGCCGACGAGCCGGCGCCGGCACGCGCGTCCATTCGGGCTCACGCGTCAGCACTGCGGCCAGCGTGTCGGTGACGGTCTCCCCGTCGAAGAGCCGCACACCGGTGAGCATCTCGTAGACGACGCAGCCGAATGCCCAGATGTCGCTGCGGCGAGTGGCGGTGAGGCCGCGGGCCTGTTCCGGGCTCATGTACGCCGCGGTCCCGAGAATCATGCCGACGCCTGACATCACCACCGGCGAGGTGATGGTGGGGGAGCCGGTCACGTCGACGCGCACGCCAGCGGCGGGCTCCATCGCCTTCGCCAGGCCGAAGTCCAGGACCTTCACCGTGCCATCGTCGCGGACTTTGACGTTTGCCGGCTTCAGATCGCGGTGGATGATCCCGCGATCGTGTGCGGCTTCGAGCGCGTCGGCGATCTGCGTCGCGATCGGCAACGCCTGGTCCAGCGACATGGCGCCACCGACGATACGGTCGGCGAGCGTCGGACCTTCGACAAGCTCCATCACAAGGGCGAGGCCCCCTTGCCCTGAGCCTGTCGAAGGGTCCGCCTTCTCGAGCCCGTGGATGTGCGCGATGTTCGGATGGTTCAGCGCCGCGAGGGCTTCTGCCTCGCGCTGGAGGCGAGCGAGATGGTCAGGATCGCTCGAGACCGCCGCAGGCAGCACTTTGAGAGCCACCTGACGTTTCAGGTTGGTATCGGTCGCGCGATACACCTCGCCCATCCCGCCTGCTCCGAGTGGGGCGATGACTTCGTACGGACCGAGGCGAACGCCTGGGGAGAGCATCAAGCAGGAACGTGCGGGATTCTAACAAACAGTCTGCTCGGGCCCGATTTCGTCTGGCGTTGCCATCGCGGTCAGTTCGAGCCCACGGCCTCGGGCGCGTGAGACTCCCACCAATGCTGCGCGATCTCGTTGGTCCATGGCGCGTCGCAGACGACCTGCGCCAGCTGGGCCTCGAGGTCAAGCGCGGACGATGGCCGCTTGGCGGGCTCCTTCGCGAGGCAGCTCATGAGAATGGTCTCGAACCGTTTGGGGATCGACAACTCCGATCGCGTTGAAGGCGGAGCCGGTTGCGCCTGAACATGCTGCAGGAGCATCTGCGCGGGCGTCGTCGCGTCGAACAGCGTGTTTGCGGTCAGGGCCCAATAGGCCGTGCACGCGAGTGAGTACAGATCCGCCCGGCCGTCGATCGGGGTCTCTCCCATCACGATTTCCGGTGGCATGAACGCGGGCGTGCCCTGCACCATCGCCGCATTGGTGAGGATCGTGGCGTCGCGCCCGGCCTGCTGCTCTTTGACGACGCCGAAGTCGAGGATCTTGATGTAATCGAATTCCGTACCCAATCGCGTCACGAACACGTTGGCCGGCTTGATGTCGCGATGCACGAGCCCGCGCTCGTGCGCCTCCGCGAGCGACCGACACGCTTGCCGCATCAGCATGATGACGCGCTCGGCGGACTGCGGCCCGAAACGCGTCACGAGCCGCTGGAGATCGAGCCCCTCCAGATACTCCATGACGTAATAGAAGCTGCCGCTCTCATTGACGCCGAAGTCGTACAACTGCACGGTGTGCGGCGAGCGCAGCCCGGCAGTCACGTGCGCTTCGCGCTCGAACCGCCGCACCAGTTGATCGCGGGCCGGCCCTGGCGCGACATCGTGTCGAATGAGCTTCACGGCGGCCGGACGGACGAGGAACCGGTGCCGAGCGAGCCAGATTTCGCCCATGCCGCCCGAACCGAGCTGGCTGACCAGCCGGTAGCTTCCGACGGCCATGGCTTCGTTCAACTGCTCGGCGTCGACCTCGAGCACCGTGCTCTTGCAGACGAGCACGGCCCGTTCGAGCACGGTTTTCAACTCGGGGATGTTTCCTGGCCATGTATACGTTTCGAGCCGGCGCATCGAGTCGGCGGAGACACGGTCGATGACTTTCCCCAGCCGCCGGGCATGGCGACGCACGAAATATTCGACGATCGCCGGGATGTCCTCACGTCGATCGGCGAGCGGAGGCACGCTGATGCGGTTCGCACGAAGCGCGTCGAACAGCGCCGGGAACACCCCGGGCGGGGGCTGCCGCCACTCGTGGGTCGTCGAGGCGATCAGCCGCACGTCGGGCGCGCCGGTCTCGCTGCGTGGCGTGCGATCGCGCTCGATCGCGCGGTGTAGCGCGTGCTGCAGCGGCTGCGGCAGTTCGTGCACCGCATCGAGAAAAATCGTGCCGCGCGCTGCCAGTTCGAATCTGTTGCCGAGCGCCGATTCCTTCGTCTCGTGGTGCGCCGCCGCCGCATCGCCCTGCCGATACTGCGTCGTGACTTCGGCGCAGTTGACGAAGATGAACGCACCTGCGCGCCCCGACGCGTCGTGCACGGCACGCGCGACGGCTTCCTTGCCTGCACCGGTGGGACCGGTGAGCAGCAGCGGTTCGATCGACCGGGACTGACGTGCAACGGCGTCGCGCAGCGCCCGCACCGCAGCGCTGTTGCCGAGCAGCGGCCCTTCCACTCGCGTGCGTGCTTCGCTCAGGAGCGCTTGGGCCACGCGCAGCTCGCGTTCGAGCGCCGCGGTCCGCTCGGCGACCCGGGCCTCGAGCGACGCGTTCGCGTCCTGCAGGGCCGCCGCCGCGAGTCGACGTTGTTCGTACAGCCGCGCGTTGTGGAGTGCGCTCGCAATCTGATTGGCGATGATCGTCACGAGGTCGCGCTCATGCTCGCCGAACGAACGCCGCACGGGGCTCTGGATCGAGAACACCCCGATCAGATCGTCGCGGATGAGCAAGGGAATCGCGATCTGACTCTCGGCGTTGGCCAGCCCCGGTACCGGGATCGTCTCGCCAAGCTGCCGGCCGGCCTTTTCCATCTCGCGACGCTGCGCCGCCACATAGGCACGCTGCTGCCCGAGGTTGTTGACGTGCATCATCTGGCGTTTTCGCGCCACCATGCCGATCACGCCGGTGCCAATCTGCACGCGTCCGCCGATGGCCTGGCCTTCGTAGCCACGGCTGGCGACGACTTTCAACGTGGTGCCGTCCGGCTCGAGCAGCAGGATGATCGCGTGATGGAACTCGAACAGCTCGTCCATCGTCCGCAGCGCGACGTCACAGATCTCATCGAGGTCGAGCGTGGAGTTGATGTCGGCCGACACGCGCTGCAGGATGCGAACCTCCGCGGTCTTCCGCGCCAGCTCCGTGTCGATCTGACTCATGAGACCTGGGCGTCCCTAGGGCGACGCGGTCACCGCGGGGTGCTGCACCTGATGCACTGAGAGTACGCGGTAGATATCGGCCGCGCGCAGCTTGAAAATGCCCGACATGCCCGTCATCGAGGCGATCGCCTCAATCTGCATGTCCATTGCATCGAAGATCGGCCCCTCGGTTTCGGATCGCTCGAATTGAAGTTCCAGCTCCCAGTGTGCCTGACCCCCGATATCGAACACGGTCACGAAAGCGCGTGGGTTCTCGCGAACGTTCCGGATCGTCTTGCTGAAAAACTGGAACGAGAGCGCGACGTGCGTCTCATCCACGTAGTAGACCTGTGAAATGACGGTGGCATTCGGTTTCCCGTCGGCCGAGCAGGTCACCATCGCGGCGGGAGTTCCGTTGTCGAGCACTGGACGGATGTCCGATGGCAGACGGGTTAAAGGCATCTCATCGCTCCATCGGTGGGACGAGGCGCGTCCCGGCACCTGGCCCAGGCGTCTGCAGGTAGATCTCGAGCACCTCGAAATCGATGGCCAGTGATGGTGGAGAGAAGAACCCGTTCAGAGCGTCCTCGGCGCCGTCGGGAAGCAATGGCCTGAGACTCTTGACCCAGCGCCGGCGGAAACGCTCCACGATCTCGAAATCGCCGTCCGCTGCGGCCCGATGGCGCAGGTAGCGGCCTTTGAACTGATACGTCTCGTGCGACGGGAACTCCTCGAGCGTGACGGCCACCTCTCCGTTGTGCTGGAGGGACTCGAGGAGTCTGGAAGGAGAGTCCTGCGGAACCAGCACCGTGAGCGTCCGGTGATCCGGACCCACGTGCCATCCGGACACGCGATGTCCGAACGGCACGAGATCGCGATCACGAACGCCCGCAAACGCCACGTTGGCGTGCTGCTCCAAGAAGCGAACGAGCTTGCCTGGGATCACAACGTCCCAGGCTATGCAATCCGCTCGTCAGGGGTCAACCCCTCGACTCGCTACGCTCGCTCGGGGCGGACCCGCCGACTCACTTCGTTCGCTCGGGGTGCTCACGTCACCAGCGTCCGTCGCGGCCGCCCTGGCGCCGATCCCTCTCGTACTCGCGGCGCGCGTAGCGGGCATCCTTGTAGTATCCGCGTTCGGGCCTTCCCCACCCGTGCCCGTGCTTGCCCTTCCAGCGGCGATCGTACGGAACGTACACGCGTTCGACGTAGACCGGTCGGACGTAGACGGGTTCGTAGTAAACCGGTTCGTAGACGCGCTCCACGACGTACGGGCGTGGCTGCCCAATGACGACATGAGCCCCGACGCGCGGCGTCCCGACACCAACTTCGACGTGCACCTGCGCGCGTGCCGGTGCGGCGAACCCAACCACCACGAGACCCGTTCCGAGTGCCCACATTAAATGGCGTCGCATCATCCCCTCCCTGCGTAATCGCTGCGCTCTAACGGGAGCACCTGGCGTGCCAGGCGTTGAGGTGACGCGAGTGCACTGTCCTGCTCCGCATCGATGAAAGCGTGGGAAACAGCGCTGCCCGCAAGCCAGGACAGTGTGACCGCTTCTCAGGGCGCGCGACTGGTCGAAACTGCATGTGCGGGGAAAAGGAAAGGCTGGCCTGCCGTCAGATTTCGAGCGAGCATAGGGGCCGCATGCGATCGACCCTCGTCGTCATCGTCGCGTTCGTGGCGCTTTCCTCGTGGAATGTCGAAGGCCAGCAACCGAAGTCGCCGGAGCGGAGCGCTCGCACGGGCGGCTGGGTAATGCCGCGCACGGCTGACGGCCGCCCCGATCTCGAAGGCGTGTGGGAGAACAACAGCGCGACGCCACTCGAGCGGCCGCGTCAGCTCGCCGACAAACCGCGTCTGTCCAATGACGAACTCGCCTCGATGGAGCGTCGCGCGCGCACGTTGTTCTCGCCCGACGCCGATGCGGTGTTCGGCGATGCGCTCTACCTCGCGCTGCTCGCCGACACTCGACCCTCCGGTCTTGGCAACACCGGCACCTACAGTCAGAACTGGCTGCCCGACCGGTACTTCGAGCACCGGACGTCGCTGATCATCGATCCCGCCGACGGCAGGCTGCCGGCGCCCACAGCGGCGGGCGCCAAAGCACGCGGGGCCGGGTTGGCGAGATTCGGACGTCCAGCCGAGAAGGCGCAGGACCTGTCGCTCCAGGATCGCTGCATCCACTACGGCTTTCCGGATCTGTTCGCCGCCTACATGAGCGTCTATCGAATCGTCCAGACGCCCGATCACGTCGCGATTCAAATGGAGAAGATCCACGACGCGCGCATCATCCCGCTCGACGGCCGCGCGCACGTGTCATCGTCAGTGCAGCAGTATCTCGGCGATTCACGCGGACGATGGGAGGGAGACGCGCTCGTCGTCGAGACGACGAACTTCCATCCGAAGGGAAACCCGATGGGCGGCTACAACACGCTGTCGGACGAGCATCTGCGGCTCGTCGAGCGCTTCCGCCGGATCGCCGACGATACCCTCGAGTACACGTTCACGGTCGACAACCCGACGATGTGGACGAAACCGTGGACGGCGGTGATCAACTGGAAGCGTTCGCGCGGCGAGCTGCACGAGTACGCCTGCCACGAGGGCAATTACAGCATCCGTGGCATGTTGTCGGCGGCACGTGCGGAGGAACGGGCAAAGTAGCGCAGGTTCTCACCTGGCTCCGACCGATCTCAACCACGATTCGAGCGTTACGAGCATCCAGATCTTGACGCCGCGGCGCGGATGGAGCCCCGGCAACCGGCCGCCGAGGAGACGCTCGAGATACGCACGATCGAACAGCCCGTACTGCGTCAGACCATCGAGCAATCGCTCGCGCGCGTGGCCGAGCAGCGATCCCTTGAACCACGCTTCGACCGGCACCAGCATGCCGCTCTTCGGGCGATCGATGATCGCGTCGGGAAGCAGATCGCGGACGGCTTCCTTCAGCAAGTACTTCTCGACCGACCCTCGCAGCTTCAGCTGGGCCGGCAGCTG
>DASRJR010000192.1:0-15953 GCA_035649395.1 Vicinamibacterales bacterium | reverse complement strand
ATACTCCGCTCGAATCGTGTTCCGTCGGCACGGACTCCCGTGATGGTCGTCATTGCCGACGCTGAAAACGGCGCGCCGACGACGGGCGGACCCGTCAGCGGGCCTCCTGCCACTTCGGCGCGGCCCTGACCAAGGCCGCTGATCGGGAACACCGCGACCACGCCCAACGTCACGATCACGAGTCTGAAGTGCGACATCGAGCGCATGACGACTTGCCTTCTCTAAACCTACTTGCTTGTTCCCTGCTTCGCGGCTGCGTCCATCAGCGCCTGCGTCTCGATCCCCGAGCAGTTGAGCGACATGATGCGATCGAACGGCGCCAGAACCAGCGTCTGCTTCGGCGCGGTCCACGGCCCCGTCAGCACTTCGGGATCCTCGACGGTCGCTTCGATCTCGAGCGTGTTGGCATCGACGCGGTGGTAGCGCTCGATGATGTGCAGTTGATCCGAGTGTGGCGAGACGCGCCCCTCTGCCGACATCCACGTGTTGTCAGTGAAGTTGCGCGTGTCGACGACGAACGTGTCGCCGTCCCAACGGCCGACCGAATCACCGCGATACGCCGGCGGCGCGTCGTCACGATGCGTCCGGCCATCGGTTGGAATCACACGGAATCCGTGGAACGTCTCGGTGAGCATCACCACCATCTTCGGCGACGCCACGATCTGTCCCACGGCGCCGACGTCCCAGAGACTGACGTTGAGCGTGCCGAACGCCGTCGGGACGCAGCGTAAGGTCGGATCGTCCTTGTCGCCGAGCTGCTTCGTCTTGGCCGCGAACTCCGGCTTGTAGAGACTCATGAAGGTGGGCGGCGGTGTTCCGCGCGCGCCTCCGGCTCCGCCTCGCCCGCCGCCGCGCGCGCCGCGGCCGCGCGCCGCGCCGACATCGGCCCCGCCCCACCACACACCGGAGAGATCGGGATGTCCGTCGGACAGCTTCGGCGCTGGACCAGCCGGCGGCGTGGCTGCAGCCCCCTGTGTATTCTGGCGCGCAGCCAGATCCGCGGCCGGTGTGAGCCACACCAGCCCAATGACGCACCCGGTCGTGACGATCGCTGCGATCAGACGACGTGTCATGTTCGCACCTGCCGCGTTACTGCCCCGCGCCCTGCACCGAGCCGAACATGCCGTAGGTCGTGCCGTCGGCGAGGATCAGCTCTCTCAGCATGCCCATGTTCGCGGACGGATCCTTCGCGTGAAATCCTTTGATGGTGACCTCGGTGCCCTTCTTGATGATGCTGGACTTGAAGCCGTTGCGGACCATCCCGCTCGGCGTCCCCGCTTCGAAGGCCCACCGCTCCACTTTTCCGCTGGGGTCCTTCACGTCGAGGAAGAACCACGAGTGCGGGTTCTCGAGCCGGACCTGCACGATAGTTCCCTGCACGGTCACCGGCTTGTTCATGTCGAAGGCGGCAGCAAACGAATGATGGGCCCGTGCGGTGCCGACGAGAGCGATCGAAACGAAACTCAGCACGAGCGCGGCAACGACGGTTCGCCTCATACGAAACCTCCTCGGAGATTTTGACACAAGGGCCGGAGCTGGCGCGCCCTACTTCGCCGCAGCCTTCTGTTTCTCCCACTCTTTCCGGAAGGCCGATTCACGCTCGTCCACGTAGGCCTTGTAGCCGGCCGGATCGATGAACGCCTTCGCGTCGCCGTTCTTCATCCGCTCGTATTTCGCCTTCATGCCGAAATAGGCGCCATGGGCGCCCAGGAAGAGATCGACCGGCTGGCTCTTGAGCACCTTGAAGGTCTTCTCGTAGTCGGTGGCGATCGCAGGATAGTTCTTGTTGCCGACGAGAACATAACCGGCGTTGACGTTGGGACTGCCGATAATCACGGCGTTCAGCTTCCGCCCACCCTCTTCCACCTGCATCGTCCAGGTCGTGCACCCTTTGGTGTGACCGGGCGTCAACACGGCGGTCAGCGTCGAGCCGCCCAGTTCGACCCTATCGCCGTCGCGCAGCACGCGATCGACTTTGGCCGCGGGCCGGCCTGTCGCCTTGCTCTCGACGTCGGCGACGTCTCCCTCCATCACCATCACGCGGGCGCCGGTGTCCTTCTGGATGATGCCGACACCGCCGTCGTGATCGCCGTGGGCGTGGCTGATCAGGACGATCTTCGTGTCGCCGTATTTGAAGCCAAGTTGCTCGATGCTCTTACGTACCGTCGGCACGTCCTCGGCGAAGTCCGAGTTGATCAGAATGTTCCCCTGCGGCGTGCGAACCAGATACACCGCCAGGTCCGCCGTCCCGACGTAATAGAGGTTGCCTGCGATCTTGAACCCCGGAAACGACGCATGCCAATCGGTGTTGCCTTGAGCGGCCGCAACCGCCGTCATCAGGAGCAATGCCGCAGTTCGAACGAGCGTCCTCATCGAGCCCTCGCTTTCAGTGGCTAGTAGGCCTCAGGCCTCAGTGCGTCTCAAGGCTCGATCTGGGCCAGGCCTGGCGCCTGGGGCCTGAGCCCTGGGGCCTTCTGTCATGGAGCGTATACTCGCTCCATGCGAATCGCGTTTTCAACCGGTGTCGTCGTGAGCACCGTGCTCCTGGTGGCGGGCGCCTCGGCGCACCACAGTTTCGCGCCCCATTTCGACTCGAGCAAGCCGGCGAACATCTCGGGCACGATCACCAAGTTCGAGGCCCAGAATCCGCACAGCTACGTCCATATCGCCGCGGTCGACGAGAACGGGAGGACGCGTGAGTACGTCTGCGAGTCGCATGGCGTGACGCAGCTCTCGCGCAACGGGATCACGCCGCAGCTGCTGAAGACCGGCACCAAGGTGCGTGTCACCGGATCGATGTCGCGGCACAGCCCCTACATGTGCTTTTTCGACTTCGTCGAGTTCGAGGACGGCCGCAAGTTGAGCGTGAACGGTCCGACCGGAGCGGCGCGGCCGCCGGCACCGGTATTGGCCGCACGGAAAGACATCTTCGGCACGTGGCTGCTCGCGCCGATCCCGAACCGAAGCACCAGCGGGCCGCAGCCCATGATGAATTCCCTCACGCCCGCGGGTCAGAAAGCGATTGCCGGTTACGACCCGTTCAAGGACGACCCGACGTTCCGCTGCGATCCAGTCGCCATCCGCCGCGTGTGGGGCGCGCCTGGCACGCCGCTCGAGATCGTGCGTGAGGGCACTGACGTCGTGCTCCGTCATGAGTGGATGGACGTGCGCCGTGTCATCCACATGAATGCGAAGGACCATCCCAAGAACGGTCCGCGCACGTCGCTCGGCCATTCGATCGGTCACTGGGACGGCGAAACGCTCGTCATCGAGACGGCGAACTACGCCGCCGGCGTGTTGAACCAGTATGTCGAACAGCCCGGCCAACCCACTCGAGGCCTGCTCCACTCGGCGGCGCTGACGTCGGTCGAGCGGCTGCACCTCGATGCTGCGCGTCAACGCCTCGTGGTCGAGGTCGACCTTCTCGATCCGGACTTCTTCACTCGACCGTTCGACCGCGGAACCCTGGAATATGCGCCTTCGGCATTGAAGCTCGAGCCATTCAATTGCTCACCCGAAGGCGTGACTGGAACGATACGCAAGTAACCTGCTGGCGCACTCCTTGCTCCGTCTCCCCTCATGGGATGGCGGATTCTCATTGTCGCGGCTCTTCTATTCAGCGGTTGTGCGCCGCAGGAACGTCCTCCGGCGGTCAGCGATTCTATTCGGCAGTTGGCGAATGGCGCCCGACCCTCGTCGGTTGACGAGCACGTCTGGGCAGATCTGAAACGCTTTTACGAGGCGCGTGCCCAAGCGCCAGCGTGGGTCGACGATCGCGATTCACTGAAAGCGACCGCTGCGCTGCGTGTGCTGAAGTCGGCGGCCGATCACGGGCTCGACCCCGCGGACTACGGCGAGCCTGACATCGCGCGCATGCTGGCCTCCAACCACGACGCAGAGGAGTCGACACCGGAGCCTCCTGATCTCGCGCGGCTCGACGTGCGGATGACGACCGCGCTGCTCGCGCTGGGCCGCGACGTGGCAATCGGTCGCAGCAGCCCGCAGCAGCTCGATCCCCGCTGGAAGAAGCGGCGACAGCCGCCCGATTTCGCCGCGCTGCTCGAGCGCGCCGCCAACGGCGAGAGTGGATGGCTCGCGTCAGTGCAGCCGGCACATCCCGAGTACACCGCGCTGCAGCACGCGCTGCAATGGCTTCGTGCCCAGCCGGCGCCGAATGACGAGCAGATTCGCCTGCTCGCGATCAATCTCGAGCGGTGGCGGTGGATGCCCGACGATCTCGGCGCGCGGCACATTCTCGTGAACGTGCCGGCCTTTCATCTCGCCGTGCGCGAGAACGGGCGCGCCGTGCTCGACATGAAAGTCGTCGTCGGGGAATCCGAGCCCGAACGCCGAACGCCCATCTTCAGCGCCGACATGCGAACGATTGTCTTCAGCCCGTACTGGAACGTACCCGACAGCATCGCTGAAGGTGAGACGGTGCCGGCGCTGTTGCGCGATCCGTCGTTCCTCAAGCGGAACAACATCGAGATCCTGCGCAAGGGGAAGAAGGGCGCTGAGCCCATCGACGCCAAGGCGGTCGACTGGGATGACGAACGCGAGGTGGAAGGACTGTTGTTCCGCCAACGACCAGGGCCGCAGAACGCGCTCGGTCATGTGAAGTTTCTGCTCCCGAACCCCTTCAGCGTGTACCTGCACGACACGCCGGCCGATTCGCTGTTCTCCCGTCAAGGCCGCGCGTTGAGTCATGGCTGTGTGCGGCTCGAACAGCCAGAGGCCTTGGCGAAATACCTGTTGCGCGATTCGCCGCAATGGGACGACGAGCGCATTCAAGAGGCGATGCACGCCGAAGAGGAGAAGCCGGTCGGCTTGAAAGAGAAACTGCCAGTCCACATCGTCTACTTCACCGCGTGGCCAAAAGACGATGGCGGCTTCGACACGTGGCCTGATGTGTACGGCTACGACGCTCAGCAGATGAGCTCACGTTCAGGCTCGTCTTCCAAGTCCAGTTGAGAAGCTGGAATATCTCACGAGCGTACCTGGTTAGGTGAGGTGTAGACGTCGCGGAAGCCGCGGCGTTCACCTCCGGAGGATTTCATATGGACCGGGTACGTTCTGTCGCCATTTTCGCCCTGCTGGCAGGGCTGCCGGCATTTCATGCAGACCTCGGCGCGGCGCAACACGAGGCGCATGGGGCCGGCGCATCATCCGCGCTGGTCGAAACGGTTCGTCGCGCCACCGAACAATTTCGCGACGTCCGGAATGCTTCCCCCGACTACGGGCCGGTTCTGGGCTGCGTGAGCGGGCCCGAGGCGGGCGCGATGGGCGTCCACTTCGTCAATCCGGCGTTGCTCATGGATGGTGCAGTGGAGGCCGCTCACCCGGAAGCGCTCATTTATGAGTTCAGAGACGGCACCGCTCGCCTCGTCGGCGTCGAGTTCATCGTCTTCGCTGACCTCTGGCACCTGACGCACGCGCCGAACGATCCGCCAGTGCTCGAGGGACACCTGCTGCAGTTCGTCGACAGTCCGAATCGCTTCGGCCTGCCGGCACACTACGAGCTGCATGTGTGGGCATGGCGCGACAACCCGAACGGCGCATTCGTCGACTGGAACCCCCGCGTCTCCTGTGACGGCCAGCAAGGCACACCGTGAATTGCGCCCAAGACGTTGTCGATCACAGCGAGGGCGTGCAGCTGGGACAGTTGCCGCCACTCACGACGTTGCTCGTGCGGACGATGAACTCGCTGTACCGCGTCGTGATCGTCGAGGCGACCGACGTCTGCGTTCAGGGGGGTGAGTTCTTTCGCAATCCAGAGCGTGCCTCACTCGACGGGTCGATTACGGAACGACGCTGCCTCAAGGTTGGTTGGATCGGCGTAGGCCGGATGATGGAGATTCGCTCGGAAGGCCGACGCATCACCACGTCGCCCGTTCGCGGCATCGTGATCGAGCCGCCGCTGCATGACATCGTGCATTAAGGGACGCGATGTTCCGTACGAGCCTGTGTGTGTCGCCCTCGTCGAGTCGTCGCGCCGCGGCTCGCTTTGGGCACGTCGGCTTTGTGGAGATCGCGATCGATGTCGTTCAGCACCGCCTCGATGGAGCTGGTGCGACCCGCGGTGTACGCCAAGGCCCACTTATCGGGGCCGAGGCGTGCGCGCGCGTCACGCTCGGCCTGGTTCAGCAGGTCATGCACCGATTTGTCGGAAACAGTTACTCCCGTACGTTCGGTGACGGCGTCTCGCTCGCCCAGGATTCGCGCCACCCATTCGTCGTCACGCTTGAGCGCAGCAGCCGCGGCGAGCGGGACGAGCGAGTGGACGAACGCGAACGTGTCGTGAATATCCCGAATGCACGTGAGGCTTTCACGAACCAGCGTAATCGCGCCGTCGGGATCGCTTCGCCGGACCGCGAGGATCGCACGCACATAGAGCGCCCAGGTCAGGAACCACGGGCCGGCCTGTCGCAGTACGGAAGTCGCTTCTGCGAGGAGGCGCTCCGCCTGATCGGCGTCGCCACGCGCAAGTGCGAGCACCGCCATCCCGTTCAACGCAGTGCCTCGACCCGACGGAAGCGATAGTGCGCGGAATCGGTTGATGCTCCTGGTGAACATCTGATGCGCCGCGTCCTCACAGCCGAGCGCGTGCTCCACGTGACCGGAGACGTGTTCGGCGTGGGCGAGCGTTTCGGCGTCGGCGACGCTGCCAGCCAGCGAGAGCGCGCGGCCGACCGCGGTGCGGGCGCGTTCCAACTCGCCCTGCGTCCACCACATCGAGGCGGCCCCGAGCAGCGCTTTCGATTCAGCCGCGGCGGGAAGCGTAGGCAGCTCGAGAATCCGCTCATACCAGCGGAGGCCTTCGAGCCCGTGTCCGCGGATCATCCAGAAGTACTTCAAGTGCCACGCAATGTCGGACGCGTCGGTGGCCCGGCCGCCCTCGATGAGCCAGGCCAGCGTGGCGCGATAGCTTTCGAGATCGTCGCGCACGCGGTTCAGCGCGGCCACTTGTCCCGGTCCCACCAGACCCTTTGCCGCGCGCGAGGCTTCGGCGATGCAATAGCGCGCGAGGCCCTCTATAGCCTCGTCGCGCTCGCCGGCGGCCGCGAGCTCGAGCGCCGCGTAGGCGCGAATGGTTTCGAGCATCTGATACATCGGTCGTGATGACACCGACGTTTCGGCTCGCATCAGCAGGCTCTTGTCGATCAATCCAGCCGCCGCTGCGAGCGCATCATCGCTGCCCGCCGGGCGGTCAGGACGATCCCCGAGAACGGCCGCGGCCGCCTCGATCGGAAACCGGCCCGGCAGCGCGCCGAATCGGCGGAACGCCCGCTGTTCGTTCTTCTCGAGGAGCTGGTAACTCCACGCGACCGTCGCGTTGATCGTCTGCTGCCGCGCCGGGAGATCGCGAAGGCCGGTGGTCGAGAACAGGACGTTCTGCTCGAGCCGATGAAGCAGATCGTCTACGGACAGCACCTTCATCCAGGGGGCTGCGAGCTCGAGGGCGAGCGGAAGCGCGTCGAGCCGGCGGCAAATCGCGGCCACGATCCACGCGTTCTTCGCTGTGAGGCGGAAGCCAGGCTGCACGTCCTGAACTCGTTCGACGAAGAGCCGCACGGCAGGTGCGCCTGCCAGATCCTGGGGCGTCCCTGCCTGTATCCCGTGTCGCAACTCGAGCGGTCCAACGGAGTACTCGCGCTCTCCGCGCAAGTGGAGCGGCGCGCGGCTGGTGACGAGGACTCGAAGCGCCGCCACCGACGTCAACAGCTCCGCGATCAGCGGCGCGGCGTCGAGCACCTGCTCGAAGTTGTCGAGCAGCAGCAGCGTGGACCGGCCGTCGCACGCGGCGCGGGCCCGCATCGCCAGGTCCCCGGCAATCGCGTCCGGCAGCCCGAGCGCCTCGGCGATGGCGGAGGCGACGAACGCCGGATCTCTCGTCGCCGCCAGCGGCACGAACGTCACGCGGGTCGTCCGCTCGGCGGCGAGCGCGCGCGCGATCTCGATCGCGAGGCGCGTCTTGCCGGCCCCTCCCGGGCCGGTGAGCGTGATCAGGCGGACCAAGGGATCCGCAAGCCACTGTCGCAGCGTGTCGAGATCGGCGCTGCGGCCAATGAGCGGGGTGAGGGGGAATTGGAGCGAGAGGACGAAGGGCTCAGCGATCGCGGTGTCGCCGGCAGGCGCCCGCGCGCTGCGCCACAGCGCGTCGCGCGCCTCGACCGGCAGGTCGAGTGCCGCGGAGAGCGCGCGCACCGTTTCGACGTGGGGCCGTCGCCGCTCGCCGCGTTCGAGCGCGCTCACGCCGTGCACGGACAGGCCGGCAATCGTCGCAAGCTCCTCTTGCGTGAAACCTGCCGCTTCTCGAAGTGCTTTCAGTTGTGCGCCGAATGACCCCGAAGGGTCAGACTTCATGACCCCCTCATCTTACTGCCGAGACCGGTGACAAACATTACGCGTGGTCCGGCGCTCCTCTGGGCCAAGTCCAGTTGAGCTGACGCCCACCTGCTATAGTGAAAACACGCGAATCGGCGGGTCTTAAGACCCGCCTCCACGACGTTCGCTAAGCGACGATTTTTTGTTGAAACCCTCCCCCCGTGTCGCCCGTGTGCTGTCGGTGTGCGCCCTGCTGGCGCTCGTGTGTACCGCTCTTGCCATTCCCTCGAACGCGACGTCCTCGTCCGTGCCTGCGGATGAGCGTTCGGACTCAGCCCCTGTAGAGGTTTCGACGTCGAAGAGCTTGGATACATGGGGTGCCGAGGACCGCGGTTCAATCGATCCGGTTGTGCTGGACCTCGCGCTCGGCGCCGTCTCGTGCGCGGTCAAGTCGGGTTCGATCACCGACCCATCGACGCTGACTGTGATCGACTACAGCCGACCGTCCACCACGAAGCGCCTGTGGGTCTTCGACCTGCACAGCCGCACGCTTCTGTACGAAGAGCTGGTCGCGCATGGAAAAGGCAGCGGCGAGAATCTGTCGACGCTGTTCTCGAACGAGCCCGACTCGCATCAGTCGAGTCTCGGGCTCTTCCTTACCGAAGACACATACGTCGGACGTAACGGTTATTCGTTGCGGCTGCGCGGTCTGGACGTGGGCTTCAACGATCGGGCGTTCGAGCGCGCCATCGTGATGCACGGGGCACCGTACGTCAGCGAGGAGGTTGCGCGGACGACCGGACGGCTCGGTCGAAGCTGGGGATGTCCTGCCCTGCGCGAAGGCGTGGCCCGCGCCGTGATCGACCGCGTGAAAGGCACTGGTCTCGTATTCGCCTACTACCCCGATCAGGGGTGGCTCAGGTCGTCGAGATTCCTCGGCGGCTGCGCAGGATAGTCCTTCAACCCCAACCACATCGCCGGGCATAATACGTCCTCAGAAGAAGGAGGGCGGATGCGCCGGCTTGCGCGCCTCGTACTCATTGGTTTTCTCGCGGGCGTCGGCGGGTACGCCGTTTCGTACGGTGAACAGGCGACTGCCAGTGAGAACTCACCTGATGGAACGACCCCGCTCCATCAGGCCGTTCGTCAGAACGATGTCAAGGCCGTTGACGCGCTGATCAAGCGCGGCGCCAACGTGAAGGCGGCAACGCGGTACGGCGTCACGCCGATCGGTCTCGCCGCGCTGAACGGCAACACGGCGATCGTGCGGCGCCTGCTCGACGCCGGCGCGGATCCCAACACCGCGACACCGGCTGGCGAGACGGCACTGATGACAGCCGTGCGAACCGGACGCCTCGAGACGGTGACACTGCTGCTCGAGCGCGGTGCCAACATCAACGCGAAGGACTCGGTGCGTTCCCAGACCGCGCTGATGTGGGCCATCACCGAGAACCACTCCGACGTCGTCAAGCTGCTGGTCGCGCGCGGCGCCGACGTCAACTCCCGCACCAACGTCACCACGCCAAAGGGTCAATACGTTCCCGCCCGGGCCGGCGGCGCCTCCGGCAACGGCATCATCCGCCAGCGCGCGCTGCCAACCGCCGATGGCGGGATGACCCCGCTGCTGTTTGCCGTTCGGGATGGCAACGTCGCGGCGACGCGCTTGTTGCTGGAGCTCGGCGCCGATATCAACCAGTCATCGGGCAATCACACGACGCCGCTGCTGATCGCCCTGCTGAACGGTCAGGTCGCACTCGCGACCGAGTTGCTCGAGCGAGGGGCCAATCCGAATCTGGCCGACGACTATCACCGTGCGCCGCTGTTTGCCGCGATCGAGCTGCGCAACTTCAACCACGAGAAGTATCCGTTCCTGTACAGCGACGGCCGGGACCCGCTCGACCTGGTCAAGGCGCTGCTGGCAAAGGGCGGCGCGGACCCGAATCTGAGGAGCGACACGACTCCTGTTCACGGGCTGATGCAGTTCGACGGCTCGTGGGTGAACTTCGATGGGCAGACGCCGTTCATTCGCGCGGCGCTCTCGGGCGACATCGAGGTCATGCGAGCGCTGCTGCAGCACGGCGCGGATCCCAATATCGCGACCGCGCAGGGCTCGACGGCGCTGATGGCGGCCGCCGGCATCAACTGGATTCCCGCACAGACCTACACCCGTTCCGAGGCGGATTACGTCGAGGCGGTGAAGCTGTGTCTCGAGCGCGGCGCCAACGTCAACGCGACGAACACGCTGAAGCTCGCCGCGATCCACGGTGCGGCAAACCGCGGCTGGGTCTCGATCATCCAGATTCTCGCGGACCACGGTGCCAAGCTCGATATCGCCGACGTCGGCGGCAGAACACCGATGACGTTCGCTGAAGGCACGTTCCTGGCGATCCGGCCGCCGGTGGCCAAGCCCGATGCGATCGCGCTCCTGAAGAAGCTGATGGCCAATCAGCCTGCGTCAACGACTGCCAGCACTGTAGCGTCCGGCTTTAGCCGGACCGAATCGACGGCAGCCAAATGAAGCGCCGGGTTGCCATCGCGTTCGCGTTCGTCACGCTCGCCTGGGCCGCGCTCGTCGCGCAGTCTAACGAGACGACTGCGAACGTAGGGGCGGCCAACGTGGGGGCCGCCTTTACGCGGCCCACAACCGACGTGTCCGGCCTCAGCCGGACCTACTGTGAGACCTGCCACAACGATCGCCTCAAGACCGGTGGACTCTCACTCGAGAGCCTGTCGACCGATCGCATCGCCGCGGACGCGGAAACGTGGGAGAAAGTCATCCGCAAAGTCCGCGCGGGGCTGATGCCACCCGCAGGCGCAAAGCGTCCCGAGCGTGCCGCGCTCGACACGTTCGCTTCGTCCATCGAGACCGCCATCGATCGAGCCGCCGCCGCAAACCCGAGTCCGGGGCGGGCGCCGCTGCACCGCATGAACCGCGTCGAGTACGGAAACGCGATTCGCGATCTGCTGGCGCTGGACGTCGACACGACGACCCTGCTGCCCGCAGACGACTCCAGTCGCGGCTTCGACAACATCGCCGACGTGCTCGGCGTCTCGCCGTCGCTGCTCGAACGTTACGTGTCGGCCGCGGCGAAAATCAGCCGGCTCGCTGTCGGCGAACGTGACGCGTCACCGAACCAGGTGACCTACACGATCAAGGGCGACTTGAGTCAGAACCAGACGCTCGAAGGCCAGCCGCTCGGCACGCGCGGCGGAACAACGGTGCGGCACAACTTCCCCGTGGACGGCGAGTATCAAATCAAGCTGTCGCTGCTGAAGCTCAGTTTCGGCCAGGTGTTCGGCGAAGGCGCCGAAGGCGAGGAGCTCGAGGTCACGCTGAACGGCCAGCGGGTAAAGCTGTTCAAGCTCGACGAAGTGCCGATGTTCTTCATGCGCGAGAGCCCCGGCTCGCATCCAGCGAAACCGGCGCCGACCGACCCGATCGAAGAACGCGTGAAGATGACGCCGGACATCCGGCTCGAGTTCAAGCTGAAGGTCAAAGCCGGCCCGCAAGCGATCGGCGTGGCGTTCCTTCACAAGGGCTACGCCGCCAACGAGGACCTCGTTCGCCGTCCCGTCTCGAGCACCTACGACGTGTTCATCGGCATGCAGTACGGCTACACCACCGCGCCACACCTATCGCGCGTCGTGATCACCGGGCCGTATAACCCTGCTGGTATCAGTGAAACACCCAGCCGCCGCCGTGTCTTCGTCTGCGCTCCGAAGAGCGCCGCCGACGAAACTCCATCCGCCTCCGCCAAGGCTACGGCGGGATCTCGTCGTGGCTCGCCAGAAGTCAGCGCGAGCGAAGACGGATGTGCGCGGCAAATTATCTCGACGCTGGCGCGTCGAGCGTTCCGGCGCACGCCGACGGAAGCAGACGTCGACTCTCTGACGACGTTCTATCAGCAAGAGAAGAAGCGAACCGGCAACTTCGAGGCGGGCGTCGAGATGGCGCTGCGCCGCATCCTGGCCGACCCGGAGTTCATCTTCCGCTTCGAGCCGACACCGGGCGGCATCGCCCCGAACACGCCGTATCGCGTCAGCGACACCGAGCTGGCGTCGCGGTTGTCGTTCTTCCTCTGGTCGTCGATTCCCGACGAGGAGCTGCTGAAGCTGGCGATCGACGGGCGGCTGCATCAGCCAGCGGTGCTCGAGAAGCAGGCGCGGCGGATGCTCGCCGATCCGAAAGCGCGATCGCTGGTGACGAACTTCGCCAACCAGTGGTTGTTCCTGCGCGACTTGAAGAGCGCGAATCCCGACATCACGGTCTTTCCCGACTTCGACGACAACCTGCGCCAGGCATTCCAACGCGAAACCGAGCTGCTCTTCGAAAGCGTCATGCGCGAAGACCGCTCAGTGCTGGATCTGCTCGACGCCGACTACACCTTCGTGAACGAGCGGCTCGCGAAGCACTACGGCATCCCGAACATTTACGGCCCCGACTTCCGTCGCGTGCCGGTACCGAACGATGCGCGCCGTGGTCTGCTGGGCAAGGGCAGCCTGCTGCTGGTCACGTCCAATCCGAACCGGACGTCACCGGTCATCCGCGGCAAGTGGATTCTGGAGAACTTGCTGGGAAGCCAGGCGCCGACACCGCCCCCCGACGTGCCGCCGCTCGAGGAGAAGCCGACCGCTACCGCGAAGTCGGTTCGCGATCGGATCGAGCAGCACCGCGCGAGCCCTGCGTGCGCCGGGTGCCACAAGATCATGGACCCGATCGGGCTGGCGCTCGAGAACTTCGACGCTGTCGGCGGCTGGCGCACGATCGATGAAGGCGTCGCCATCAATGCCTCCGGGCAGCTCGTCGACGGCACGGTCATCGATGGAGCGACAAGCCTGCGCAAGGCGATGCTCGATCGATCGGACGTGTTCGTCGCCGCGATGACGGAAAAGCTGATGATGTACGGCGTCGGCCGTGAGACCAGGTATTACGACATGCCGACGGTCCGTACGATCATGCGAGACGCGGCAAAGAACCGCTATCGCTTCTCGGATCTCGTGCTTGGAATCGTGAAGAGCCCGGCATTTCAGATGAGGACCGGTGCGTAGTGTCCGGCTTTAGCCGGACTCGTGGGGGCCGCCTTGAGGCGGCCCGGAGTACACACATGTTCATCACGAAGAAGCATCTGCCACGCCGCACCTTCCTGCGAGGCATGGGCGTCACGCTGGCGCTGCCGCTGCTGGACTCGATGATTCCGGCGGGTACTGCGCTAGTGAAGACCGCGGGAACGCCGAAGAGCCGCTTCTGCGGCATCTACATCCCGCATGGCGCGACGATGGACAAGTGGACGCCGGCGACGGAAGGCGGCGGCTTCGCCTTCACCGAGTCGTTGAAGCCGCTCGAGAAGCTCCGCGATCGGCTGGTCATCTGCAGCAATCTGGCGCACCCGATGGCCGGCGGCAAAGGGTCCGATGCGGGCGCCGATCATGCGCGCTCGGCCGCGGTGTTCCTGAGCGGATCGCAGCCGCAGAAGGGCACCGTCCACGGCGGCAAGACGGTCGATCAGGTGCTGGCCGATCGCATCGGACAGGACACACCGCTCCCCTCGATCGAGGTGTGCATCGAGGAGGTGGCGTTGAACTGCGGCGCGGGCTTTGGCTGCGCCTACTACAACACGATCTCCTGGCGGAACGAGACATTGCCGCTGCCGATGGAGAACAGCCCGCAGGTCGTGTTCGAGCGGCTGTTCGGCGACGGCTCCAACGCCGCGCTGCGGCTCTCGCGCAAGCAGCAGGACAAGAGCATCCTCGACGCCGTTACCGACAAGGTCTCGCGGCTGCAGAGCGGCCTCGATGCCGGCGATCGCACCAGGCTCACCGAATACCTCGAGAACGTCAGAGAGATCGAGCGCCGCATTCAGAAGGCAACGCAGCAGTCGGCCAACAATCCAGACGTGCCCGAGGCGCCGGTCGGCGTGCCGGAGGCGTTCGAGGATCACATCAAGCTGATGTACGACCTGCAGGTGCTCGCCTATCAGGCGGAGATCACCCGCATCTCGACGATGATGTATGCGCGCGACACCAGCGGCGCCGTCTATCCCGGCAGCGGCATCCGCGACGGCTTCCACACCGCGTCACATCATTCCAACGCGCGCGCCCGGATGGACACGTTTGCGCAGATCAACCGCTATCACGTGCAGATGCTCGGCTACTTCCTCGAGAAGCTGAAGTCGACGCCGGACGGCGACGGCAACCTGCTCGATCACTCGGTAGTGCTCTACGGCAGCAGCATGAGCAACGGCAACCAGCACGATCACGATCCGCTGCCGATCCTCGTCGCCGGCGGCGCGTCAGGTCAGTTGAAGGGCGATCGCCACCTGGCCTACCCGGCGCACACGCCGATGTCGAATCTGATGCTGTCGCTGCTCGACAAGCTGGGCGTGCATCAGGAAAGTTTCGGAGATAGCACGGGTAAGCTCGAACTCTGAAGCGCTGTCGGCGCACGCGCGGTCCGGCCGATAAGTACCGCGTGCGCCGATTCATCACCCGTCTCGCGGGGGTGGTTTCCCTCATCATCCTGCCGCTTCCCGCCACCGGCCGTCTCGTTCTATCGCAGGGTCGAGGCAGCGTACAAGCTGTGGGCGCGTGCGCCTTTCTGTCCGAACTCGCGGCGTGCCAGATAAGATCGAGTCGGGCCACGGAGCACACGGAGAAATAGGCCACTAAGAACACCAAGAATAACGAGCTGCAATACGGTAAAGCTTGGTGTTCTTCGTGTTCTCAGTGGCCACATTTCTTGCTGTTCTTCGTGGCCACTCTTCACCCATGGCACTCACGGCCACGATCTACAACTTCGACGTCGAACTAGCCGACACTGACCGCCACATCTACGAAACACTGGCGGTACGCATGGCGCGTCATCCGTCCGAGTCCGAGGAGTACCTGATCGCTCGCCTGCTCGCCTACCTGCTGGAATTCACCGAGGGGATCGAGTTCTCACGTGGCGTCTCGACGCCAGACGAACCGGCCATCGCGGTTCGCGATCTGACGGGCGCCCTCAAGACGTGGATCGACATCGGCACTCCGGACGCCGACCGGCTGCACAAAGCGTCCAAACTTGCCGAACGCGTGGTCGTCTACTCGCACAAGGATCCGGCGCAGTTCCTGAAACAGCTCGCCGGCCGAAAGATCCACAACGCCCTTGCGCTGGAACTGTACGCCATCGACCGCGCGCTCGTGAGCGCGCTGGTCACACGACTGGAACGACGGCTCGCCCTCAGCCTGTCCGTGACCGAGCGCGAGCTCTATGTCTCGATTGGACCAGACCAGCTCACCGGACGTGTCGACACACTTCGTCGCGATGGCTAACGCCGTCGTCCGCCTGAAGGCGGACACTACATTGGCTGATTCCTGATTCCCGATTCCTAGGGTATTTGCAGCTCGTCGACGACTCTCGTCACGCCAGACGTCGCTCGCGCCAGTTCGACGGCTCGAGCGCGCTCGGCCTTCGAGGCGACCGTTCCGCTCAGCGTCACCGTCGTACCGTTCGTGGACACGTCGATCGCGCGCGCCTTGATGTCGTCGTCGAGCGCCAGCTTGGCTTTGATCTTCGCCGAGACTGCCGTCTCGCTCAGTCTGTGCTCGACCTTCGCTGCGGCAACGCTGGTCTTCTCGCCGATCCTATCTGC
>DASRJR010000191.1:0-26494 GCA_035649395.1 Vicinamibacterales bacterium | reverse complement strand
TACACGCTGAAGGTCAACGGTCGTCCGAACGACGTCGACGTCGACCCCGCCACTCCCCTGCTGTTCGTCCTGAGCGATGACCTCGCGCTGCGGGGACCGAAGTTCGGCTGCGGCCTGGGTCAGTGCGGCGCCTGCACGGTGATCTCGAACGGTCAGGCGATTCGCTCGTGCATTACGCCGGTGAGCACGGTCGCGACGGCCGACATCACCACGCTCGAGGGCCTGGGCACGCCGGAAAAGCCGCATCCGCTTCAGCAGGCGTTCATCGACGAGCAGGCGGCGCAGTGCGGCTTCTGCCTGAGCGGTGTCATCCTCACTGCCAAGGCCTTTCTCGACAAGAACCCGCGGGCGACCGAGCCGCAGCTCCAGCAGGCGCTCTCGGGCGTGCTGTGCCGCTGCTACGTCAACGCGCGCATGCTCAAGGCGCTGAATCGCTACGCGAAAGAGGTGTCACGATGACGCGGCTCACACCAGACGCACGGCGTGCGCTCGCGAGCGCCGGCTTCACGCGGCGCGCGTTTCTCAAAGGCTCGGGCGCGCTGATCGTGACGTTCACGTCCGCCGCCGTCGCCGATCGGTTCAGCGGCGTGCTGGCGCAAGGCTTCAACGGCAGCGGCAGCACTCAGCTCGACTCCTGGATCGCGATCGGCCAGGACGGCATCGTCACGGCATACACGGGCAAGTGCGATTTCGGTCAGGGTTTGTACACGGCGCAGATGCAGCTGATCGCCGAGGAACTGAGCGTGCCGTTCAGCCGCGTTCGGCTGATCCAATGCGACACGTCGATGACGCCCGACCAGGGGACGACGTCCGGGCAGCAGTCGCACCCGACGAACTTCAACAAGACCAATCTCGCGCTGGCCGCAGCGACCGCTCGGGAAACGCTGGTGCGACTGGCAGCGACGCGGTTCGGTGGGTCGGCGAGCGGTCTCGTCGCGAAGGATGGCGTTATCACCGCCAGCGACGGCCCGCAGTCAAGGCGTGTCACCTACGCCGAGCTGATTGGCGGGAAGAAGTTCGAAGTCCAGCTCGATCCGAAGGCGGCGCGCAAGCACCCGCGCGAGTGGACGGTGCTCGGCACGGCGGTGCCACGCGTCGACATGCGCGACATGGTCACCGGTCGGTTCGAGTTCGTCCACAACGTCCGCGTGCCCGGTATGCTGCACGGCGCGGTCGTCCGGCCGCCGACCGTCGGCGCCACGGTCGCCGGCGTCGACGAATCCTCGGTGCGCGGCCTTGCTGGTCTCGTCAAGGTCGTCCTCAAACAGAACTTCGTCGGTGTCGTCGCCGAAAAGCCATGGCAGGCGATGCAGGCGGCGAGCACGTTGAAGGTCAACTGGACGGCCGCATCGAACGCGCTGGCCCCGCAGCAAGGCATCTATCAGCAGATTCGCATGGAGCCGTCCACCGACACGTTGCTGGTGGACTCGGGCGACGTCGATGCGACGTTGAAGGCGTCGGCGACGGTGTTGCGAGCAACCTACCAGCACCCGTATCAGATGCACGGATCGATCGGCAGCTCGTGTGCGGTCGCCGACGTCCAGGGCGACAAGGCGACGGTGTGGTCGGCCACGCAGTCGGCCTACCCCACGCGCAACACGACGGCGATGCTGCTGGGACTGAAACAGGAGAACGTCCGCGTGATCTACACGCGCGGTGCCGGCTGTTACGGCATCAACGGTGCCGACACCGTCAGCTATGACGCGGCGCTGTTGTCTCAGGCGGTCGGAAAGCCCGTGCGCGTGCAGCTGTCGCGCAAGGACGAGATGGCGTGGGAGAACTACGGAAACCTGTTCGTGATCGATCAGCGCGTCGGCCTCGACGGCAGCGGCAACATCGCGGTGTGGGACTACGAGGCGTGGTCGGCGGCGCGGGGTGGGCGTCCCGGTTACAACACCCCGGGTAACGTCGTGACCGGATCGTTGGTTGGCCTCAACCCGGCGCCATTCAACCCGCGGACACCCGCGCCAGCCCCGACGAATCCGCTGAACAACGGATCGAATACCGCTCCGTCGTACATCACCGGCCGGGTGCGCGACTCGCAGAACGGCGCCGGCACGGTCCGCAGCGAACGCGTGCTCTCGCACCGCGTGCGGTCGCCGTTCTTCACGGGCCCGCTGCGCGCACCCGAACGCCTGCAGAACACGTTCGCGCACGAGTCGTTCATGGACGAAATCGCCGCGCACGTGAAGGCCGATCCGGTGGCGTATCGGCTGAAACACCTGAATCACCCGCGGTTGAGCGGAGCGATTCGCGCGGCGGCGAAAGCGGCCAACTGGCAGACACGGCCATCCCCGCGCCCGGGCCTGCGCCAGACCGGGGTGGCCAGCGGACGCGGCATCGCCTGCGTCTGCTACGAAGGCGATAACGGCTACGTCGGAATGGTGGCCGACGTGGATGTCGATCAGGACACCGGTCAGGTCCGCGTCACCCGTCTCGTTGTCGGTCAGGATTGCGGCCCGATCTCGAATCCAGACGGCATGCGCAATCAAGTCGAAGGCGGTGCGCTGCAAGGCATCAGCCGCGCGCTCGGCGAAGAGGTGACCTGGGACAACGAGAAGATCACCTCGGTCGACTGGCGCACGTATCACGTACTGCCGGTCGGCTTCGCCATCCCCAAGATCGAGGCGGTGCTCATCAACCAGCCTGACGAAGAAGCCTGTGGCACCGGCGAGACGTCGATTACCGTCGTCGCAGCTGCGATCGGCAACGCGATCTTCGATGCCACCGGCGCGCGCATCCGCACGGTGCCGTTCACTCCGGAACGAGTGAAAGCGGCGCTGGCAGCACGCCGATCGACAGCGTAGCCCGGAGAGGCCGCCTCGAGCGGCCTTCTGAGGGCTCAATTCGGCTGGAGAAAGTGCAAACTGACGCCGTTCGGATCCTCGATATCGAACTGCCGTCCGCCGTAGAACGGTGTGTAGAGATCCTGGTCGAAGCGGACCTCGACGCGATTCTCCTCAGCGGCGTCAGCTTGTACGTTCTGAAGCTGTAGTTGCTTCAGCCGCTGGTAGATCTCGTCGATGCGAGTGGTATAGAGCCACAACGAGGCGCCCCTGACCGGCTCGCCGAAGCGGCTGAAATGCACGAAGGCGGCACCGAACGACACCGCCACGTAATCCAACTCACCATCGTCCTCGTATCGGCTGTCCACGACGAAGCCGATCGCTTCATACCACGCGACAGTCGCGCGCATGTCGGGTGCGTAGAGCGACACCGCGAACCTGCGCACTGACTCACCGAGCCCTTCCGCGCGAACCGGTTGGACGGGCGCGGGCTCCTGTGCGCCGGCGCTTCTGAGCAGACGGATCGCCTCCCGGTCGCCACGCAGCATGGCGATCGACAGCGGCGTGCGCCCTTTGTCGTCGACGGCATCGACATCGGCACCCAGTTGGATCAGGCGTGCCAGGATCTCGTAGTTTGGCTTGCCACCGAGGCCATCCGGCGGCGCGACCGCGGTGTGTACCGGCGTCTGCTGGTTCTCGAATCGTGATCGGCGCCGCGCGAGACAGTCCGGGTTTTCATCGACGAGCCGTTCGACCAGATCCACGTCACCCAGTGCGATGGCCGAGAAGATGTGGTGCCGAGCCCCGCGTTCGAGCAAGAGGGTTACGACTGCCTGATTCCCCTCTCGCGCGGCCCAGCCGATGACGTCGCTCTTGTGCACATCGCCGCTGCCGTGAACGTCGGCACCGGCGTCGAGCAGCACTCGAACGCTTTCGAGGTGACCACCACCAGCCGCGAAATGCAGCGCAGACGCGTTATCGCCGACGTCGCGCAGGTTCGGATCGGCGCCATGATCGATCAGCAGCTTCAAGACTGCCGGATGACTAACGGCCTGATGCAAGCCGGTGCTCCCATCAGCCGTTCGCTCGCGAACGAGGCTCGCATCAGAGTCGAGCAGCGCGCCAAGTGCATTGAGGTCGCCACTCGCGCAGGCCTGAAAGTATGCCTGGACGGTGGGTGCGCGGCGGCGATCGACCTCGGCTTTCAGTGCTCGCCAGCTCGAAAAGCCGTGTTCTCGCGCAACCGCATATTGCGCGTCGGCAAGTCTGGCGACCGGATTGGTGGACCGCAGCTCGCGCAGCCGCTCTTTGGCCAGCTTCTTCAGATACTCGAGCGACGCGCGATCCGGGAGTTGCGGCGTGGACATAGACACCTTCCTTCCACAAACGCCCGGGTGTCCGCAAGGCTCGGGCTGGAAGTCAGGTTCTCTGACAGGTGAAACAAATGCGACCGGGTGGGTTCGACCCTTGACGCGGACCGTGGGCCGCCCGTGTCGGCCCACGGAGATATTAGCAGGCCCCAGGGCCCGGGCTCAGGCCCCAGGGCCCAGCCTTATTCCTACTGGGGCATGGGCCCCGGGCCCTGGGGCCTGTCGTTCTGCCCTGAGCGGCTGCAGGACCTGCTGCTCGAGCTCATCCCGATAGAACAGGTTGTAGGTGTCGAACGGGATGATCCGTTTGTCCTTCGGATGGACGATGTGGACGCACGATTTCTTGACCGAGCGGACGTCGAAGGCATGGTGATCGATGAACTGCATGATGAGCACGCGGAAGACGTTCTCGTAGCCGAGCCCCTCCGGCGTCTGCACCGACGGCAGACAGCACAAAAGATCGCGCAGCGTGGCCGCCCCCGACCGCGGCGAGTGGTTCGTCGCAAACAGCTTGAACACTCCGTCGCGAACCGCATCGTCCTGCTCGAACACGATGGTGTTGCGGCCACCGTTGATGAGCACGTCGGGATCGATCAGTCCGGTCAACGGTGTCGCCTTCCCTGCCGCCTTGAGTGCGTAGCCCATCGCGAGTGAGTCGGGATGGCACGGCACCGGGATGACGTCTTCGGGGCGGAACAGTGACGTCTGCTCGAGAATCCTGCGGCGTACTTCGGTCAGCGTCAGTCGATCGCGAGCGGGGTCGAATCCCTCGGCACGGCCCGCGTGTTGAATCGGCTGGAACGTCACGCCACGGACGCACGGCTGCTGGATCGCGAAGTCGATGACGCGGCCGATCTCGCCGTCGTTCAGCCCCTTTCTGAGCGTCACGACCAGCGTCGTCGAGATCCCGTGTGTGTTGAGCCGCTCGAGCGCCTTCATCCGGACGGCGCGCAGGTCGACGCCGCGAAGGGCGACGAGCGGGTCGCGCTCGAACGAGTCGAACTGTAGGTACAGCTCGAAATCGGGCATGTACTCGGCGAGACGCGCGGCAAAGGCCTCGCTCTCGGCAATCTTCACGCCGTTGGTGTTGACCATCAGGTGGCGGATCGGCCGGGTCTTCGCCATGTCCAGCACACGGAAGAACTCCGGGTGCAGCGTCGGCTCGCCGCCCGAGATCTGGACGACGTCAGGCGTGCCTTCGTTGCGGACCACCGCGTCGAGCATCGCTTCGATCTCGACGAGCGATCGAAACTGCTGACGCTCCGGCCCGCTGGCGGCATAGCACACCGGGCACCGCAGATTGCAGCAGTCGCAGATCTCGACGAGGGTCAAACAGGAATGCTGCTCGTGGTCGGTGCACAAGCCGCAGTCGTACGGACAGCCCCACTTCACCGGCGTGTTGTAGTGCTGGGGCATTTCCGGCGGCTTGATGAACACCTCGCGGCAGCGCCGGTAGTAGTCGATGTCGTCGGCCACGAGCACGCGCTCGAAGCCGTGCTCGGCGCAGTGCTTGATCATGTAGACGCGATCGTCCTGAAACACGATCTTGGCGTCAGCGCGCCGGTAGCACGTCGAGCAGATCGAGATCGCGACGTCGTAGAACAGATACGGCCGTGTGTGCGCAGACATGGTCACATCCCGGCGTCAACGCTTGACGGCCTGTTGGACGAAGTCCTTCACCATACCGACAATGAACCAGATGCCGCCGACCACTGCGGTGACCAGTCCGATGACGAAGACGCCGGCACCGATCGCCCCGACCACATCGCTATTCGCGTCGAGACCCGCGATGAACGCCGCGCAGCCACCGATGCCGAGCACGATACCGGCGCCTCCGATGAACAAGCCCTGCAGCCACGTCGGACGCTTCTGTTTGTCCGCCTGCGCATCGGTCACGTCGTGCCTCGCAGCGCGACAACGGCCTCTTTCCTCGACAACAGCCACGCGGAATAGAGCGCGCCGATGACGCACGCCCACTGAATCGCCGTCAGCCCAAGTGCCACGGGCAGTCCTGGCTTGATCGTGTCCACGGCGACGCGAAAGGCCAGATACGCGAACATGAACATTCGAAACCGCTGTCCAGGCGCAAGACGAGACTCGACTCGCCACAGTGCGGCGCCAAGCACCAGCACGAAGAGCGATTCATAGAGTGCGGTCGGATGTCGCGTCACGCCATCACCGAAGTCCACCGCCCACGGCAAAGTGGTCGCGGTCCCGTAGGTGCGATCGGGCAACCCCGAGAGAAAACATCCAATGCGACCGATGGCAATGCCAACGACGAGCGGATAGACGTAGAGATCGCCGGTCGATTGGCGAATACCGAGCCGGACCTTCTCCAGCTCGGTGCCGATCCATCCGCCGAGCAGACCGCCCACAATCGTCTTGCCGCCGAATGCCTCGATGACGCCGTCGGCGGCTGGACTCTCGAACCACGCCAACAGCCGGCTTCCAATCGCGGCGCCGACGATGGTCGCCGTCAGCACCGACCATCGATGCGCGTCACTAATCGCGTCGCCGCGCCGACGGCGCAGCGCGAGATAGAGCGCGACGCCACTGGCATACGCCAGCAGCTCGAACACCGCGTGAGGGTGCAGGCGCCATGGTCCGACGGCGATCCACACTGGAAACGTCATCGCAGCGCATCCGCCTTGAACTCGACGATCTCCGGAGGCTGCGCGTTGAAATCGCTGTAGCGAATCCAGACCGGCATGACCCGGATGTGAATCAGCCCCGGCCACGCGAGCCGATCGCGTCCGTCGGGGAACACACTGAAATAGAGCTCCTGCGCGCGTTGCAGCTCGTCGCCGGTCGGGAAGGTCGCAAGACCCTCGTACTGCACGGTGCGTTCGTCGCCGTCTTGTGTGCCACCGATCACGAACGCGATGGCGGCATTGCGCTGCAGGTTCGTCGCTTTCCTGGAGCGGCTCGACGTATCGAAGACGATCTCAAAGGAATCGGACACGGCGATCCCCACGACGGCCGCTTGAGGGCTTTGGCCGGTCGACACCGAGGCTTGAACGGCATACCGTTCGCTTCGCATGAACGCCAGGAGCGCCTCGCGGGTCATGGTCGCAATGCATTGTAGAGGCAGTCGAACAGAGACCTTCCCTCTAAATCGGGTACTCGTAACGCGCGACGTAGTAGAGGCCGACTTGACGGAAGCTATGCAGCTGAAATCCGAAGCGCTCATAGAGCGCGCGCAGCTTCGGCCGTGACTCGTCGCAATCCAGACGAAGATGCCGTCGGCCAAGCGCACGCGCGCGTTCCACCGCCCATTGCAGCAGCGCCGTCGAGACACCTTGCCCTTTATACCGCCGCCGGACGGCGAGACGGTGAACGAACGCTGACTCGCTTTGCGGCAGGAGGTCTGGCCAGAACAGAAGGTCCTCGAGCTGAAACCGGATCACGCCCGCGGGCTCGTCATCGACATAGGCGATGACGAACTGGCCCGCGGCGCACTCGGCTTCGATGCGCGCAGGCGCGAGCTCGCCTTCCTCCCACATCACGACTCCGAGGGCGTCCACCCAGGTAGCCGCTTCGACGAGGATCTCCTCGACGACGGACGCGTCCGCAGGGCTCGCCTGATGGATCGTGATCATGCGACGCGCACGTAGGTCAAAGGGCAAAGGGCAACGGTGAGGTCAAACGTCTAGGTGTAGCTGTAGGTGCAGGTGTAGGTCGAGCTTCAGGTGCAAGGTGTAAGAGCGGCGTCGATGTGAACGTATCGAGAGGAGCGGCATCGCCGAGTGTAGAACCGTTTCGTTCTGACCTTGTACGTATGACTTTGAACCTCGCACCTACACCTACACCTAGACCTACACCTTTGACTTCACCTTTGACCTTTGCCTTTTGACCTTTGACCTACGTTACGCTTCATCCACCGCCACGACTCCTGGAGGCAAGCCACCTGCCCGCAGTCCGTCGACGCTGAAAACGATGAGCGCGATCCACACGATCGCAAAGCCGATGAACTGCGTTCGCGAGAACGGCTCGTGGTAGAGCAAGACGCCAAGCAGGAACTGGATGGTCGGGGCGATGTACTGAAGGAGCCCGACCACCGACAACGGAATGCGCCGCACCGCGCTGGCAAACAGCAGCAGCGGACTGATCGTCACCAACCCACTGCCTACGAGCAGCAGATCCGAGACGAGGCCGGTGTGGAGGAAGGCGCCGCGACCGTCGACTTGCAGCGCCGTCAGATACGCCGCGGCAGGAATCACGAGCACAGCGGTCTCGAGCGTCAGCCCGCGCAGCGAGTCGAGCGGCGCCTTCTTCTTCACCAAGCCGTAACTGCCGAAGCTCGTCGCGAGACCAGCCGCAATCCACGGAACCGATCCGTACGCCCGCGTGAGATAGGCGACGCCCGCGGCAGCCAGGGCCGCCGCCAGCCACTGCCCTGCCCTGAGCCGCTCGCGAAGCACGACAACGCCGAGCAACACGTTGACGAGCGGCGCGATGAAGTAGCCGAGGCTGGTCTCGACGATGAAGCCCGCGTTCACCGCGTAAACGTAAAGGAACGAGTTGATGCCGATGAGCACGGCGGCAATCGCGTAGACACCAATGACTCGCGCAGGCACGTGCCACAGGGAAGGCGCTGGTGCGCCCCGTGCGAACGTCGTCAGCGCTGCGAGCGCGGCGAACGACCAGACGATTCGGTGACCGAGGATCTGAAGGGCGGGGACGTGTTGGACCAGCTTCCAGTAGAGCGGAAAGAGCCCCCAGATGCCGTAGGCGGCAACGCCGTACCAGAAGCCGCTCACTTACCGTTGCACTTCTTCCGTTGTTCGACGTCTTCCGGCCTCTCGAAGGATCTCGTCCTCTGTGAGCACCGTGCGCGACGCCTTGGCGCGCCGGAAGATCCGTTCGACCAGATCCTCATCGGCGGGAATGCCACGCTGCTCGAGCCAGAACACGACGTTGGACTTGCCCGACATCGGTCCGATCTCGATCTGCTGCGAACGCCCGACGAGCCGTGCCGGCACGCCGGAGTAGACGGTATCGGCAAGATCGGGCTCGCGCTTGTGGAACGCCTTCACGACTGCGGCCGCGTGCACGCCGGTGGCCGTACGGAACGCGTCGCGGCCGAACACGGGATAGTTGTCGGGAATCGGTTCTCCCGTCGCATCGGATACGGTCTTGACCAGATCGTTCATGTGCGTCAGGTCGCGCTCGATCCACCCCATGAGCACCAGGTTGACCATGAGCAGATCCATCGGCGTGTTGCCGACGCGCTCGCCGATGCCGAGCATCGTGCCATGCACGCGGCTCGCGCCGGCCTCGAGGGCGGCAAGGCTGTTGATGGTGCCCATGTCGCGGTCGCGATGGCCGTGCCAGTCGATGCCGACGTCGACCCCCATCTCGTCGATGATTCCTTTCACGAACCGCACCACGGCGCGCGCGCCCGCCGGCGTGGCATGGCCGACCGTATCGGCGATGCAGACGCGATGAGCGCCGGCGTTGATAGCAGTCTCGAACAGACGACGCAGCGTATCCGGGTTCGATCGCGTCGTGTCTTCGGTGACATACATCACCTTGAGTCCCTGGCGAACGCCGAAGCCGACGGCCTCTTCGGTGCAGCGCTGCAGATAGTCGACCGTCCAGTCTTCAGCGTAGAGGCGTATCGGGCTCGAGCCGATGAAACAGCCGACTTCGATCGGAAGGCCCGTACGCTGGACGATGTCGGCGATCGGCTGGATGTCGGCGATGAGCGTGCGTGCGGCACAGTTGGCCTGCACCTTGAGGCGGCAGTCGAGGATCTCGAGCGCCAGCCGTTCAACATCCTGCACCACGTGCGGCCCGGCGCCGGGGAGCCCGATGTCCGCGGTGTCGATGCCGATGCGATCGAGCAGGTGGAGGATGCGCAGCTTCTGATCGATCGAGGGCGCGCGCACGGAGGGCGATTGCAGCCCGTCGCGCAGCGTCTCGTCGTTGAGCAGCACGACCGGCGGCTTGGGCGTGGGCGACTCGACGTTCCAGTCGAAGATCAGGTCATCCACGATGCGGCCTCCGCGCGGCGGCAACCGTCGCCATCAGCCCCACCGCACCGGTGAGGCCGCCCCACATCAGGCCCCGCCGGACAGATTGCCGGGCCGCAGGCGCGAGTACCTCGTCGACGCCGACCGCCGGCCCGCGACCAGCGAGCGCCGCGCGCTGGGCTGCGACGTAGCGCCCGACTCCGGCTGCCATCTCCCGGTCCTGCACGGCACAGAAGACGACCGCGGCGGCCACGACGCTGGCGAGCACGAAGCGGACAGCCACATTCCTTCTCAAGGCCTCAGGGCCCAGGGCCCAGGCCCCAGTCTCTCGTAGAGACCAGGGGCCAGAGTCCAGGGGCCTGATCGCAGTTCAATTATAGGGTGCGCGTCCCGGGCCACTCGTGTCCTACTCACATCTCCCACCCGTCCGGAGCGCGGCCCCATCCCCAGGAGAAACCACGCCAGCAGGGCGAGCACAATCAGCACGATGGCCCCGATGACGAGCGGCATCTTCGAACGCCGGCGCTTCGCAAACAGCGACCCGGTCTGCGGCGGCGTGACGACCGGATCACTCGTCGCCCGGCCACAGCGATAGCAGATCAGCGCCTTCTCGGCGATCTCGGTCCCACAGAAACGACATTTCAATCCAGGTTTCTCCTCGCGTGGAGGCAACGGAAATTGCGGAGGAAACGGGTCAACACGGAGCAACGGAGCAACGGAGCACGAACGGAGGCGCCACGTCGGTGGCCGGCCAGTTGGCTAATTGATCTCAGAGAGCCAAATGGCCGACCGCCGACGTGGCGATCTCCATCCGATCTCCGTTGCTCCGTTTCTCTGTGTTAATCCGTTATCTCCGTACCCTCGGTTACCTCTCTCTATCGAGCTCGTTCCACCACTCCACACGCTGTCGCTCGGGGCGTCTGAAGATCATCACCCCGAGCACGCCGGCGGCGAAGCCGGCGACGTGGGCCCAGAACGCGATGCCGCCGGCGGGCTCGCCGGCCGTAGCCGAGGCGATCGAGCCGACGCCGCTCAGGAACTGCATCAGGAACCAGATCCCGAGAAAGAGCACGGCGGGCACTTCCATGATCTGCCAGAAGAACAGCAGCGTCACCAACGTCACGATGCGCGAGTGTGGGTAGAGCACGAAGTAGGCGCCCATCACGCCCGCGATGGCGCCGCTCGCGCCGACCATCGGGATCATCGAATTGGGCACGGTGATTGTCTGGGCGAGCGCGGCGGCGATGCCGCACAGAAGATAGAACGCCAGGAAGCGCCCGTGGCCCATCCGGTCTTCGACGTTGTCGCCGAAGATCCACAGATACAGCATGTTGCCGGCCGCATGCAGGAAGCCGCCGTGCAGGAACATCGACGTCACGACGTTCAGCCACGAGAAGTACGCCGGCACGAGCCCGAACGAGAACATGAACTCGTTCACCTGCTCGCCGAGCGACAGCTCGTAAAGAAAGATCAGCGCATTCAGGACGACGAGCGAGATGGTGACGACCGGCGTCGTCCGGGAAGGGATGACGTCACGAAGCGGGATCACTGGCGCTCGGCGATCTTCAGCAGCAGATCCTGCGCGCGCTCGAATGCCGGCGCGATCTCCAGCGCGGCCAACGTCTGGCGTTTCGCTTCGGCCATGTCGCCCGCCAGCACGTAGGCTTCGGCGAGGTCGGCGTGCGCCTCGGCGCGGTCGGGCGGGTTGCTGGCCAGCGCGCTGCGGAACGCCTGAATCGCCGTCCGGGCGTCCTTCTTCTTCAGCGCGAGCTTGCCGAGCGCGGTCTCGGCCTGCACATCGAACGGGTCGATGGCGACCAGACGACGATACGCGTTCTCGGACCGGACGTCATCTTTGAGCGGGGCGACGAGCTCGGCGAGCTTGCGCGCCGAGGCGACGTCGGAGTGATCGACCTTGAGGACGTCCTCGAGCGCGCGGATCGCGCGTGCGGTGTCCTTCTGCTCGAGCGCGATCACCGCGATCATCGTGTTCGGGTTGTTGGCACCGTTCGCCGCCGGGATCAGCTTGGACGCGCGCTCGAGCGCCGCGATGGCGCCGGCGTTGTCCTTGCGCTCGCGTAACGCCTCGGCCAACCGCATCTGAATCGCGAAGCTGCCGGGATCGGCGGCCGCCAGCTTCTGCAGCTCCTCGACCGATGGCTTGCCTTTGATCTCCGGCGTCTTGAGCGCCGCGCGGATACCGGCGTACTGCTTCTCGAGGTCAGCGTCGAAGGAGGCCTGCAATTGCGCCAGGCTCACGCCGAGCGCGTCCTTGATGGCTTCCTCGGTTTCGAGCCCCTCGCCATAGGACCGCAGCAGTTCATGCAGCTTCGGCTCACCGTACTTGTTGACCATGTGCTCGACGACGAGCGAGGCCTCGTAGTAGGCGAGCGAGATCATCTTCGGATCCTGGAACCCCTCGTTGAGCACGTCGAGCTTCAGGATCTTTCCCTCGTTCATCGCGTGCGCGAAGGCAAGTTCCATCTCGCGGCCCCACTCGGGGCGAGCGCGCTTCTCTTCCCACACCGAGATGCCCTCGGTCAGCCACCGCGGCACCCGGTTCTTCGACATCTGCAGCGTGACGACGTGGGCCAGCTCATGCCAGAGCGTGGCGCCCCAGTTGAAATCACCCGGCGGACGGGCGCGCGGCGAATCGAGCGTGACGACGCGGCCGAAACAGGCGCCGAGCGCGCCGATCATGCCGGGAAGCCCGACGTTGCGCACGGCGAAGTCGTCGTGCTTGGGGAACATCTCGATCAGGATCGGCCCGTTGACCGTGATGTTGTACTGCTTGGCGAGCGTCGCCAGCGCTTCCTTCGCCAGCGGGATGGCGTGTTCACGCATCACGCCGATCTCCTCGGGCGCGAAGCGGATGATGATGTTGCCGTCGGTGATCGTCTGGAACGTGTCGAGCGAGTCGAAGAGATCGAGCAGGTTCTTCGTCACCGGGTTGAATCGATCGCCCTCCCAGGCGCGCTCGAGCGCTTTACGGGCGGCCGGCTCGTCGCCGGTGCGCAACAGATGGAGGCCGAGATCGGCGTAGGCGTGGATGTTCCCATTGTCGATGGCGAGCCCGCGCGAGACCAATGTCGCGGCCTCGTCGAAGCGGTAATTGCGGGCGGCGTGATCGCCGATGACGCGATAGACCTCGCCATAGCGTGGGTTGATGGCGAGGATGCCTTTGATCTCCTCGTCCATCGCCTGCGGCCGCCCTTCGAGGAAAGCAATGGCGGCCGAGAGCGATCGCGCTTCGAGGCTGTTGGGGTTGACCGCCAGCGCCTGCTTGATCGCGGCGCGCGCCTCGTCCCGCTTGCGATCGTCGAGTGCGACTTCAGCCGTGATCAGATGGGCGCGCACCGACCCGGGATTGATCTCGAGCGCCTTCTCCAGCGCCTTCTTCGCGTTCGGTGGGTTCTGACCCAGCATCACCTCGGCATACCCGAGGAGCGCCGGTGCGTGGTTTTCGTCCGCCTTGAGGGCATCCTGGAAGGATTGCAGGGCGTTCTTCGGATCGTACTTCTCCAGGAAGAGCTGCCCCCACGCGTTGTTGACCTCGACGTCCTGTGGCGCCAGCTTGTTGGCGCTGCGGAACAGTCCGTTGGCGTCCTGCGATTCGCCCAACGCCTGCGCCGCGCGGGCCAGGCGCACGTACTCCGCCGCCGTGCGCGGCTGCACGCGATCGAGAATCTGCTGGAGGATTCGCGTTCCCTCGTCACGACGGCCGAGATACAGCCGCAGCAGTGCGAGCTCGAGGGCGGCATCGCTCGTCGGCTGCGCCGAGGCCACCGGCGCAAGGCGCTTTTCGGCGTCGGCGTAGCGTCCCCGCTCGATGTCAGCGCGCGCGCGCAACGCGATAGAGCGCGGATCGGTCGCGGCGTTCAACAGCCGTTCGACTTCGTCGTACTTGCCCTGATTCAACGCGCGCAGCGCCGGGTCGGCCGGCGTCGCAGGCGCCGCCCCGCCGCGGGTCTGCGCCAATGGAGGCGTGCCCGTCTGGAGAATCAGCGCGCACACCGTCAGCACGCGAAGCGCGACGAGCAATGGCTGGGGCATCTGTTGTAATCCCATACCGCCGTCTGGTGAGTATAGTTTACGTTCGAGCGCCGAGACCGAGCGCGCGCTCTTCCGCAGCGATCCGCCTGAGGAGCAGCCAGCCAAACCCGAGCACAGCAAGGGGTCCGGTGATGCGCGCGCCGCTCAGCAGCGCCATCGCGACGAGCTCGCCGACGACGCCGACGTAATTGGGATGACGCACGAGCCGATACGGTCCGCCGCTCACGAGCGGGGCGCCGGGCAGCACGAGCACCCGATACGTCCAGCGGCGACCCAGCGTGCCAATCGCCCAGAACTTGACGGCCTTCGCGACCACGAGCAGCCCCGCGCCGACCAGCATCACGGGACCGAGCGCGGGATTGGTAATCACCCCCTCGGCGGCCATCGCAACGAACGCCGCGGGATAGGCCCACCGCATCGTCGCGAACACCGGATCGGGGGATGCCACCGCGCCGTGCGCGAACAGCCATCGCTCGTTCGACCGGGAGAGCCACAGCTCCCCCAGCATCATCACCAGGACCGCCGCGAGCGAAATGATCGCGATCGTCATTCGAGTACACGGGGGAAACGGGGAATTTCGATCACACGGGGGGAACGGGAATATTCACACGGGGGGAACGGGGGTAACGGGGGAAACAGAAAAGACCTCGCTGGGCGGTTCGAGGCCCGTCGATCGCGGAGGCCGGGTGGCTGCCACCCGGCCGCAGTCGCGCTGCGGGCCACACCGCGGGATGGGGACAATTCGTGTGCCGGCTCTCTCAAGCGTTGCCAACGGTATTCCCCGTTAACCCCGTGTGATCTAACCCAGTTACCCCCGTGTGATCGAAATCCCCCGTTTCCGCTCGTTCCCCCCAATTCCTCTGTGTGATCCCGTTTCCTCCGTACTCGCCGTTCCCTCCTGAACGAGATTGATGTCGCCGGCGACGCCAATCAGATACTCGACCGGCACGGGCCAGTGCCGTGAGACGGTCGCGGCGAGTTGCAGCAACGCCGTCGACCCAACGATCGAGCGCAGCGCACGATTCACCCGCCACTTGGCGGAGAATTCGCGCCGGCGAGCGGCGCCGAGCGCCGCGTACATCGGTCGTCCGGTCGCCAGTTCCTCGAGCGCCGCGTGCGCGGCCAGCTCGCCGCCGCGCAGGGCGAAGCGCAATCCGTCTCCGGTCATCGGATCGACAAAGCCCGCAGCGTCGCCTGCCAACAGCAGACCCGGCGCTCCTGGGGTGTGTCCGTCGACCGCCAGCGGGCCCAGCACGTTCACGCGCGAGACCTGTGTGGCACCGGCAAAGCGATCGCGGAGCTCGCGGTCGCACCCGAGCGTCTCTCGCACGAACGCTTGCTGGTCGGTCTGAGGTGCCGGCAACCGACGGCTCTCGCGCACGACGGCGACGTTCGTCAGCCCGCCCGGCAGCGGCGCCACGCCGATGTAGCCGTCCGGGCGAATGTGCATCTCTCCGCGGTCGGTCATGCCTGAGACGTCGGTGAAATAGGCGCCGAACGCCCATCGACGAGGCTGCTTGGCGAACGATGACAGCCGCAACGCGGCCGCGAGACGAGAGCCGCGGCCGTCGGCAGCGATGACGAGCGGTGCGTGCATCACGGTGTCGTGTCGGTCTGATGCCACCCGCACGCCGATCACGTTTCCATCGTGATCGCGAAGAGGCTCCCGGACAGTCACACCAAGGTCGACGCGGGCGCCGGCCGCCAACGCGGCATTCATCAGCAGCAGATCGAGCTCGCGCCGCGTCATCGACGCACCCCGAAGACCGCGTGGATAGTCCGCCGATACTGACGCCCCCGGCCCAGTCACGACCATGCCGGTCACCGGTCTGGCACCGGCGCGGACTGCGTCGGCGATGCCGAGTCGATCGAGAATCGCCAGCGACCCTGGATTGAGCGTGTCGCCGCACAGCTTGTCGCGAGGAAACCGTGCGCGCTCGATGACGCGCACGGCGACGCCAGCGCGGGCCAGCACGAGCGCCGCAATGCTGCCCGCTGGACCCGCGCCGACGACGACCACCTCTTTCATGGGACACGCCCCAGCACGAGCGCGCTGTTCTTCGAGCCGAACCCGAGGCAGTTGCACAGCGCGACCTCGACGTCGGCGCGTCGCGCCACGTGCGGGATGAAGTCCATCTCGCACGCGGGATCGCGATCATCGAGGTTGATCGTGGGGGGCAGCAGTCCGTTCGTCATCGCCAACGCCGTCGCGGCGACGCCGGCCGCCCCGCTGGCGCCCTGCGGGTGGCCGATCATCGACTTGATCGACGACCCCGGCACATCGTCGGCGCGACGACCGAACACGCGGCGTACACATTTGGCTTCGATGGCGTCGTTCAGTTGCGTCGACGTGCCGTGGTAATTGATGTAGCCGATCTCTTCGGGAGATCGATGGGCCTTCTCGAGCGCGGTCTCGAGACACCGGACGATCTCGGCGCCATCAGGATCCATCTGCACGCGATGATACGCGTCGCACGTGGAGGCATATCCTTCGATGCGCGCGTACAGCGTCGCGCCTCTTGCCCGTGCCCGGTCCTCGCGCTCGAGCACGAACATCCACGCGCCTTCGCCGAGCACGAAGCCGTCGCGGCCGCGATCGAACGGGCGCGAGGCGTTGGCCGGACGATCGTTGTAGCGCGTAGACACCGCCCGCATGCGCGAGAAGCCGAAGATCATGCCGGGCAGGACGCAGCCGTCGGTCCCTCCCGACAGCAGCACGTCGTACTCGCCGGATCGAATCAGCGACGAGGCGTAGCCGATCGCGTCGGTCGAGCTCGTACATCCGCAGGAAAGCACGTGGCTCATGCCGCGCAGGCCGAGCGAGATCGAGATCTCGCTCGAGACCATCCCGCAGATGCCAACCGCGATCGCATACGGCGTCACATGGCGGCCGCCGCTGACGAAGAAGTCCTCGTACTGCTTCTCACCCACGTCGATGCCGCCGCCACCGCTGCCGATGAGCACGCCGGCTCCCGTTTCGCCGGCACGCAGCCCGGCATCGCGCCACGCTTCGCGTGCGGCGATGACGCCGAAGAGGGCGGCGCGCGAGTAGCGTCTGGGGTCGGCGCGTCCGTTGTGATCCTCGTCGCCCTCGAGCTCCAGCGCATCGCTCATGTTGACGGGCGGCACGGATGCAGCGACCTGACAGGGATACGTGGAGACGTCGAACTCGGTGATCGCGCGTGTGCCGCTGCAGCCGCGGCTGATGTGCTGCCAGTAGCGATCGCGTCCAACGCCGAACGGCGAAACGACACCGATGCCGGAGATCACGACACGCGTGGCTCCGTTCGCCGGCATTGCGTCACTATAATACGGAGGTGGACCGCCTCACCCACACGCCGAGCGCGGCGGAACGTGTGTGCGCCTGGGGTGGTGCAGCGGTCTTCGTCACGTCGCTGAGCTATGCGTTGTACAGCTACGACGTGACCTTTCGCCAGGAGATTGCGGGCTCCTTCACCGTCGCGCCGATCCTCTGGAACATCGCGCTCTTCTCGGTGTTCGCCCTTCATCACAGCGCGTTCGCGCGGATGGGCATGCGCGATCGCATCGCACGCCGATTCCCGACGCTCGAACGATCGATCTACGTGTGGGTGGCGAGCCTGCTACTCATCGCGGTGTGTGCGTGGTGGCAGCCCGTTGGCGGCGTGACGTGGCGCGCGACCGGCGCGCTGGCCGCCGTCCTTGATGTCCTCCACATCATCGGCATCGTGCTCGCGGTCGCCAGCGCGGCGATCATCGACATCTGGGAATTGGCTGGCATTCGTCAGGTGTATCCGGGCTTCCGCGCCAAGAGCCCAGAGCCGAAAGCCCAAAGCCCTGAATTCAAGACGACCGGTCCATACGGCCTGGTGCGTCATCCGATCTATCTGGGCTGGTTCCTGATCGTATTCGCCGTCGGAACGATGACGATGACGCGATTCGCGTTCGCGGTGATCAGTTCGTTGTACGTGCTGATTGCGATTCCGTTCGAGGAGCGCTCGTTGCTCGAGACAACGGCTGGCTCGTACGACCGCTACCGACAGAAGGTCCGCTTCAAATTGGTGCCCGGCGTTTATTGAGGCTCTTCGTCGTCGTCGTCTTGGGGTAATCCCTCCAATTCTTCCAAGAAGATCAACGCGCGGTGCGAGGGGATCTCGAAGCGCTTCCCGCATGTCTTGCACGTCAGGTCATCGTCGATCCGGATGAGATGATCCTTGGACTTGGCGAAGAGACTGCGATCGCGTTCGTTTGCGCCCGGTGGAATCTGCGCCTTCTTCGTCCGGCGCATCCATCGAATCGAGTAGTCGTTGGTCCGTCGGCAACGCGGGCACTGAAAGCGGGCCTGGCGCTGCTCGGGTTTTTCGCTGAAGAACTGGCGCTCATCCACCGCGGTAGCGTACATCGGGTGGTTGGTCCGGCTAAAGCCGGACACTACATTCGTCCGGCTGAAGCCGGACACTACACACGTGGGGCTGAAGCCGGACACTACATTCTCAGGCGAAGGCCCGAGTCAATTGACCAGGGACCCGCTGATAAGATGGGGAGTCTTGGCCGCGCCTCCGTCGCCGAACCTTCCGTCAGAGCTGCCAGTTCTGCCGCTGCGCCGAACGGTGGTCTTTCCACTCACGATCCAGCCCATCGCCGTCAACCGGCCGGTGTCGATCGAGAGCATCAACCGCGCGCTGGCGACGGATCGGCTCCTCATGCTCGTCCTTCAGGAGGACGACACCGAAGATCCTAGCCCTGAGAACCTGAAGAAGGTCGGAACGGTCGCGATCGTCAGGCAGATGGCCAAGGGCGCGACGGGGCTGAACACCATCGTCGAAGGCATCGCCCGCGTGCGCGCCGAAACGTACTCCCGCACCGGAACCAGCCTGCGCGCACAGATCACGCCGCTGCCCGAGTCGTACGCGCGATCCATCGAAGTGGACGCGCATGTGCGGCGTATCCAGGAGCTCGTCGAGCGCACGCTGTCGCTCGCGTCCGGACTCTCCGACGAGCTGCGCGGGGTCGTGATGAATATCGACGACCCGCTCCGGCTGGCGTACATCCTGGCGACGCTGATCGACATGAAGCCAGAGGACAAGCAGGTCGTCCTCGAGGAAAACGATCTGGTCAAGAAACTCGACGCCGTCGCCACCGCGATCGGACGCGAACTCGAGTTGCTCGAGCTCAAGGGCAAGATCGAGTCGAAGGCGCAGCAGGAGATGACCGACGCCCAGCGTCAGTACTTCCTGCGTCAGCAGATGAAGGCGATCCAGCAGGAGCTCGGCGAGGGTGAAGGCAACGAGCTGTCGGAGCTTCGGGCGCTCATCGAGGCAGCCAAGCTGCCGGAGACCGTTCATGCGGTCGCGATGCGCGAAGTCGACCGGCTGTCGCGCATGGGGCCGCAATCCCCCGAGTATCAGATGCTGCGAACCTACATCGACTGGGTGCTCGACGTGCCCTGGTCGGTGACGACGGAAGATCGCATCGATCCGGTCGAAGCGCGGCGCGTGCTCGACGAGGACCACTACGACCTCGACAAGGTCAAGGACCGTATCGTCGAATACCTCGCCGTCCGCAAGCTCAAAGGCGACATGAAGGGGCCGATCCTCTGCTTCGTCGGGCCCCCCGGCGTCGGCAAGACGTCGCTCGGCCAGTCGATCGCCAGGGCCATGTCACGAAAGTTCGTGCGGCTCTCGCTCGGTGGCGTGCGCGACGAGGCCGAAATCCGCGGGCATCGGCGCACCTACATCGGCGCGATTCCCGGCCGCATCGTGCAGGCGCTCAAGCAAGCAGGCTCCATCAACCCGGTGTTCATGCTCGACGAGATCGACAAGGTGTCGGCGGGTTTTCAGGGCGATCCTGCGGCTGCGCTGCTGGAGGTCCTCGACCCGGCGCAGAACCACTCATTCCGTGATCATTACCTCGAAGTGCCGGTCGATCTCTCGAAGGTGCTGTTCATCGCCACCGCCAATCAACTCGGGACGATCCATCCGGCCTTGCTCGATCGCATGGAGATCATCGCGCTCACTGGCTACAGCGAGGACGAGAAGCTGCACATCGCGCGGATGTATCTCCTGCCAAGGCAGATGAGCGAGCACGGGCTGCCCGAAGGCTCGATGGAGATCACGGACGCGGCCATCCGGCTGATCATCGCAGAATACACGCGGGAAGCCGGCGTCAGAGGCCTCGAACGACAATTCGGCGCGATCGCGCGCAAGGTGGCCGCCAAACTCGCCACTCGAAAACCGGACGAGCCCGAGCCGCCGAAAACGGTGATCGACCGCGACCAGGTGGATGACTATCTCGGCCCGGCGCGGTTCAAGAAAGAAGCGGCGTTTCGGACGTCACGACCCGGGGTGGCGACCGGCCTGGCGTGGACCGAAACGGGCGGCGACGTGCTTTTTGTCGAAGCGACCTTGCTTCCAGGCGGAAACCAGAACATTATTCTCACGGGCCAGCTCGGGAACGTGATGCAGGAATCGGCGCGAGCGGCCCTGAGTCATATTCGGGCAAACGCCGAATCGCTCGGAATTTCAGCGGAATTCCTGGCGAAACAGGATCTGCACATCCATGTGCCGGCTGGCGCCATTCCCAAGGACGGTCCGTCCGCGGGCGTGACGATGGCCACGGCGATCCTGTCGGCGGCACGCAAGACACCGGTGCGGCAGGACGTCGCCATGACGGGCGAGATTACGTTGTCCGGCTTGGTACTCCCGGTGGGGGGCATCCGGGAGAAGATGCTCGCGGCCCGGCGATCGGGGATCAAGACGGTGATTCTGCCAGCGTTGAACGAGCCCGACCTGGCGGAACTGCCCGAGGAGATTCGTCGAGACATGAGGTTCGTGCCGGTCGAAACGCTGGAGCAGGTCATCGCCACCGCGCTTGAACACGCACCGGAGACCACTCACTGGGCCGCTCCGGCGGGGCAGCCCTCTCAACCGCACGTGTAGGCCAGCGCACATTGGCACAAGCGATCGTCTTCTACATCTCCGGTCATGGATTTGGTCACGCCTCACGCTCGATCGAGGTCATCAACGCCATCCTGGCGCAGCGCCCGGAAACGCGCGTCGGGGTTCGAACGTCGGCGCCGCGCTGGCTGTTCGACCTGACCGTCAAGGGCAAAGTCACCTACAGCACGCTCGAATGCGACACCGGCGTGGTGCAGGTCGACGCGTTGACGCTCGACGAAGCCGACAGCATCCGCCGTGCGGCGTCGTTCCACAGCGACCTGGTGACGCGCGCCGCGAGTGAAACGCGCGCGCTGCGCGAGCTCGGCGCCGGCATCATCGTCGGCGACATTCCGCCGCTCGCCTTCGCCGTCGGCGCGTCCGCAGGCATTCCGTCGATCGGGCTGGGCAACTTCACGTGGGACTGGGTCTACGCCGACTACCCGCGCGTGCGGCTGGCGCCGTCACTTCTGCCCGCCATTCGCGGCGCCTACGCGAAAGCGTCGATGGCGCTGCGACTGCCGATGTCGGGCGGCTTCGAGAGTTTCTCCAATGTCAGGGACATTCCCTTCATCGCGCGGCACGCCGGGCGGACGCGCGAAGAGGTCTGCAAGCTACTGAAGATCCCGGGCGACAAGCCGATCGTGCTGGCCTCGTTCGGCGGAATCGGCCTCTCGGGCCTCGATGTCGACGTGATCTCCAAGTTCAAGAAGTACACGGTCATCACGGCGGTCACCGCGCCGCTCGGACGGGCGCAGAAAAATGCCCCGGCATCGGAACGCAAGGGCTCCTTCGTCACGATCAACGAGGAGGCGCTCTACAACATCGGCGTGCGCTACGAGGATCTCGTCGGCGCGTCGGAAGCGGTGGTGACCAAGCCCGGCTACGGCATCGTCTCCGAATGTATCGCGAACGATTCGGCGATTCTCTACACGTCGCGCGGCCACTTCCCTGAGTACGATGTGATTGTCGAGGAGATGCCGAAGTACCTGCGCTCGGCGTTCATCTCGCACGACGATCTGTTTGCCGGCAAATGGGAGTCGGCTCTCGACAAGCTGTTGTCGCAGGCCAGACTGAAGAAGAAGCCGGAGACGAACGGCGCGGCGGTCGCCGCGGACATCCTGCTGAAGGCGCTCGACAAGCCGCCGAAGAAACCACGCGGCCGACCACGCGCGAAAGTGTAGTGTCCGGCTCTAGCCGGACCACTTACTAACTCGTACGATTCTTCTGGGCGCCACCCTTGTCGGCCTTCTGGCCGGTCGGGCTTGTCTGAGTCAACGTCCGCACGTCGCCGTAGGTCACCAGTCGCGGACTGTCGTACGGGCGCTTCGGCGCTTTTGGAGCTTCGTCGCTCATTGAGAAATGGGGTCGGGAGTCATTTTACGAAACACGAAAAATGACTCCCGACCCCATTTCGGGATTGTAACTCACCGAGAAGGCGTTGGCAGTTGGGCACGAGGAGCTCCAAACCGGGCGCAAAGGCAAGCTCGCGGACGGGCACGGTCTCGGCGATTCGTCCGAGGACATCGAACTCGCGCGCACGCATCGATTCATCGAGCAGGTAGTTGCCGAAGGTGTGTGTCACCAGGCTCATCAGCGCTGCACCGGGCGTCAGCACACTCGTCGCGGGCGACGCACTGCTTCCCAACCGGTCCTGCAGGACGAAGATCGCGCGGACGGGCGCCGGGCGCTCATGAAAACGGTAGCCATGCTCCAGCAGGTCGAGGCGATGCTTCGCGTAGACGGCGCTATGCGCCGGTAGCGACTGGCCGGCGAACAGCCCCTCTGCTGAGTCCGGCCACACGCTCACACGTGGAGACGCGGGATGTGCGATGACGACGCCGTCCTCGTCGGCCATCGTCACCATATCGTCGGACAGCACGGGGAGACCAAGGGTGGCGAAGGCGGCCGCCGTTGAAGACTTTCCTGCTCCTGCCGCACCGGCGAACAACACCGCGGTGCCGTCGATGACGACCGCACTGGCATGGAGCGGCACCAGGCCGCGCAGTCGGACGACGAAGGACAGCACACCACTGAGCAGGAAATCGGCGGCATCCGCATCGGTCAGCGGTGAGTCCCACCACGCGTCGATTCGCGACCCGGACGCACTGACGAGAAAGCGCGCCCCTTCGCCATAGCAGAACAGATTGCTCGACCCGACGAGACGGATCGTCAGCGAAGGTACGCCGTGCTCGTCCTGGTACGGGCTGACGTACCACGCTGGAGTCGTGGTGGGCACGTCGGGCGCGGAGTCCGCTCCGTGCATCGCGACGCACACATCAGCGAGTTCACGGCTCTCAATCCTGCGGCCACCCGCGATTGGAGCGTCGGCGTCGATCGACATGCCGCACGCGCGATACCGGAAAGACTCGCGACGATGCATCAGGTGTGCACGACGACGTTCGACGAGTATCGCAACCACATCGCGAGACACACGGCCGCCAGCGTCCCCGGCGCGCGATCGGTGAAGAGATCGTGCTGGCGAACAGCCGACTCGAACTTCCGAACGTCGACATATCGCGTCATGTCAGGGACCATGGCAATCGCCCGCACGGCGTCGGCAACCGACCACGGCGCGTGGAACGATTCCGGCGCGACGACCAATGGCGTCTTCGGTCGCAGGCGAACCGCATCGGGAAGCTTGCCGCGCACCGCGCGGCGCAGCACGTGTTTGTTGGCACACAGCGGAAACGACGGCAGACGAAGCGTGACCCGCACCACGCGACGATCCCAGAACGGGTAGCGCATCGCGACCGGTTGTCCGGTGGCCCCAGGATCGTAAGTTTCGAACATCGAGGGCCACCAGGGGTCGAGCAGACGATTGATCGCGGCCGCCCTCGCGCCTCGTTGCTCCGCTCGTGTTCCGCGCACGTGGAGCCACCGCTCGATCGGGTCGAAGGATCGCACCAGCGCGTCACCCAGCCACGGCGGAACGTCGTCGCTGGCGCGCCGCAACCAGTGACGCACCGCCGAACGAATCCCGAGCGGCGGCCGATCGTGAGCCGCGAGCGAGCGCCAGAAACCAGCAAGCAGATCGAAGAACGGTACATGCCCGATCTGACTCACGAGCGTCGACGGCAGCAGCAGCGGATCGCCGCCATCGCCGGTCAGGACGGCGGCGCCGTGCGAAGCGGCCTGGGCGAGCAGATCCGCGGTCACCGCGGTCATCGGCTCGGTCGTCGGTTCGGGAGGCAGGCGGTCTGCATTCCATCGCTCGAACAGCGTGTAGCGGTCGAGCGGGAGATGTTCGATGCCGATCTTCAACGCCGCGGCGACGATCGAGGAGTAGCGGCGCTCATCGTCCTGTGGCACCGATTCGTAGACGCCGGTGAACGCCCGCAGCTCGGTCGACGCGGACGGCCCGAGCACGTCGGCCGCAATCGCGGCGACACTCGTCGAATCGAGGCCGCCGCTCATCAGCACGCCGACAGGACCGCCGCGAAGCCGGTCGGCGACGGCGAGCCGCATTGCCGCCGCAAACTGCTCGACGGCCTCCTCGTCGCGTCGATACGGCGGCTCACCCGCTTCGAGCGTCCAATAGCGCCGGACACGATCGACGCCGGCCACGCGCGAACACTCGAGCACATGCCCCGGAGGCACACGCGAGACGTCGGCGAACGGCGTCCTGACGGGATCCATGGCCAGGCCGAACAGCAACAAATCGCCAACGGCGAGGTCGTCGAGCCGATCCGACACGAGCGGGTGACGGGTGACGGCGCGAAGCACGTTGCTCACGATCAGCGTCCGCCCACATCGCGCGACGTACAGGGGCTTGACGCCGAAGTGGTCGCGCGCCGCGATGAGCTCCTGCCGCCGGCGATCCCAGAGGCAGAACGCGAAGTCGCCGAGCAGATGTTCCGGCGCCGCCGCGCCCCAGGTCGAATAGGCCGCGCCAATCAATTGCGCGTCCGTGACGGTCGTGCATTCCCGTCCGAGATCGGCCGTCAATCGCGCGCACACGTTCGCGCGATCGTCGAGCCGGCCGTCGAACACGATCGCCAGCTCTCGTTCGACCACCAGCGAGCCCTCGGCATCGAGGCCTTGCGCGCGCCGCGTGCGCCCGTGCCCACTCTGGCGGAACGGCGAGCCGGCCAGGGCCACCGGGCCGTCCACCCAGATATCGCAGTCCTGCCCGAATGGGGCGACGTCGAGACATGCGCGAAGCTGTGCCGCGTCGACGGGCGCGCCGTCGAAGTCGAGCACGACGATGAATCCGCTCACGATCGGTCCCGCGCCGGAGAGTAACATGACGCCCGAGAATGGGAGAGCTTCAGTTCCACGCGTTCTGTCTGACCGACACGGGACGCCGGCTCGATCAGTACGCGCGTGCGATCGCTCGCATCGTTCACCCTGGCGACGTAGTCGTGGACCTTGGCGCGGGAACCGGGATCCTGTCGTTCCTCGCCTGCAGGGCTGGGGCGCACCGTGTCTACGCGATCGAGGCGAGCGACGCATTCGCGTACGGAGAGATGCTGGCGAAGGCAGGCGGCTACGACGAGCGTGTGCGAGTCATCCGCGGATCTTCCCCGCAAGTCACGCTGCCCGAGCGCGCTGATGCGATCGTCGCTGACATCCACGACACGTTCGGCCTTCAAGCGAGCGGGCTCGGCTCGTGGATCGACGCGCGCGAGCGATTCCTCCGGCCCGGCGGCGCCGTCATCCCAGCGAGTATTCAGTTGTTCGTCGCACCGGTCGAGGCGCCCGATCTGTATCGGCGAACGATTGACGTCTGGCGCCAGCAGATCCATGGCATCGACGTTTCGCCGATTCGAGCGCTCGCCGTCAATCAGCTCTACCCGGCGCGATTCACCCGAGAGCAGTTGATCGCTGCGCCGAGTCGAGTCGCCACCATCGCACTCGAATCGACAACTGCACTCCATGTGAACGGGTCGGCTCAGCTCACGGCGGCGCGCTCGGGAACGCTCCATGGCGTGTGCGGCAGCTTTGTCAGCACTCTGGCCGACGGGGTCGAGATGAGCAACACCCCAGGCCACCACGACACGACCAACTTCGCGCAGGCGTTTTTCCCGATCGACGTGCCGCATGCGATCGGCGAAGGCGATCGTCTCGAGATTCACATCGACTCGTTCGATGGCACTCAATTGCGCTGGCAGGTCGCGATCGCGCCGCAGTCGGGCGCCAGCCCGGTGCGCTTCGACCACTCGACGTTCCGGTCGATGGTGTTGTCCCCGAACGCGCTCGCCAAGACGGCGCGCGACTACCGGCCGCGTCTGACGCCGCGTGGCATCGTCGAGCGGGCGCTGCTCGACCGTTTCGACGGCACGGCGTCAATCGCGCAACTGGAGTCGTGGCTGCTCGAGCGATTCGGCGATCGGCTGGCGTCCGCTCGCGACGCCGCGGCGTTCCTCAAAGCCACGATCGATCGCTGCGGGTAG
>DASRJR010000190.1:0-2703 GCA_035649395.1 Vicinamibacterales bacterium | reverse complement strand
CACCTCGTCCAAGGTCCCTCGGACTCCATGGGGGGATCCCGATCTGCAAGGCACGTGGGACTACCGGACCATCACGCCGCTCGAGCGCGCACGCGAGTTCGGCACACGCGAGTTCTATACCGAAGCGGAAAAGAAGGCCCTTGAGGACCGCGCCGGACGGCGTATGGACACCGTGCCTGAGAAGATTACGCCGGGGCTCAATCACGCCCAGTGGTGGACTGATCCCGGGCGTTTCGTCTCGGACGGGTATCGCACGTCCCTCATCGTCGACCCGCCCGATGGTCGGATTCCGCCCCTGACCGCCGAGGGCCGGGCTCGGCAAGGGCGCGCACCCAATCGGAACAATGCGGTCAACGCGTCGTGGCTCGACCGAGGCGATCAAGAGCGCTGCATCACCTACGGGTTGCCAAGTGCCAGTCTGCCGACGCTCTACAACAACAACATCCAGATCGTCCAGGCGCCGGGGACGGCGGTCATCGTGCACGAGATGATTCATGAGGCACGGGTCGTGCCGCTCGACGGCCGCCCGCGACTGAGCGACGGCGTGCGCGCCTGGATTGGCGATACACGCGGCCACTGGGAAGGCGACACGCTCGTCGTCGAGACGACGAATTTCAACGGCAAGCACAGCTACCGCGGATCGACGACTGGTCTGCACCTGACCGAACGCTACACGCGCGTGGCTGAGAACCGGCTCGAGCTCCGGCTCACGGTCAGCGACCCGACAACCTGGGAGAAGCCGTGGACAGTGCTGCTGCCGATGCGGCCGACCGAGGGCGAGTTGATCGAGTACGCATGTCACGAAGATAACCGGAGCATGTTCAACCTGCTCGAGGTGGCCCGGGACGCTGAGAAAGCCGGCGCCAAGGGCCAGGCGCCGAGCAACTCCGGCCCGGTCGATGACAGGCAAGAGCGCTGACGACTAGTGGAACGTCCTTGTGACTGCTAGAGCGGGCCGCCCGTTGGTTGGCCCGTCAAATCGCGAACGAATGGCTGTCGTAGACGCTACAGGTTCAGTTCATACATCCCACTAGGACCAACGACCCATGGCAAAACTACGAGTCGTCCTCATCACGGTCATCGTGGCCTTCAGTGTGTCGTCGTCGCTTCGCGCGCATCACTCGTTCGCCGCCGAGTTCGACGCCAACCAGCCAGTGACGCTCAAGGGCACCATCGTCAAGATGGACTGGGTCAATCCGCACACGTGGATTCACCTCGACGTCAAGAACCCCGACGGAACGGTCACGCGCTGGATGATCGAGGGTGGCACGCCGAACACCTTGGTGAGGCGTGGCTTCACCAAGAAATCGGTGGAAGCGGGCACGGAGATCACCATCGAGGGATACCGGGCGAAGAACGGCGCGAACCGCGCCAATGGCGCAGACATGATCCTGCCCAACGGCAAGCGGCTGTTCCTGGGATCGTCGGGAACGGGAGCGCCGAAAGACGCGCCAGACGGACAGAAATAGACGTAGGGTCCGGCTTCAGCCGGACCACCGTCGTAGTGTCCGGCTTCAGCCGGACCTGGGTTAACGTAGGGGCCACCTTCAGGTGGCCCCTCATGCGTACGATGACTCACCGTAGCCGGAGACGCTTTCTCCAACTCCTCGCATCGACGCCCGTCCTCGCACATCTCGATCTTCAGGAGCTACTTGCGGCGCAAGGCAGTGCGGCGTCGGCGCAAACCGACGTCATCGCGACCGTTGGCGAAGCCCTGAACGTGCTCGACTTCGAAGCGGTCGCGCGGGCGAAGCTGCCGGCGTGGCATTGGGCGTGGATGTCGAACGGCGGCGAGGACGGCGGCACCATTCGCGCCAATCGCGAAGGCTTTGATCACTTCGCTCTCCGCGCACGACGACTCGTGGACGTCAGTAAGGTCGATACGTCCGTGAGCCTCTTCGGCAAAACCTGGGAGACGCCGATCTTCTTGTGCCCGGTGAGCGGCCATCGAATGTACAACCCGCAGGGCGAGGTTGCGACGGCGCGCGCGGCCAAGGCGAAGAAGCACCTCCAGATGCTGTCGACGATGACGACGACGCCGGTGGAGGAGGTGAACGAGGCGCGCGGTGAGCCGGTGTGGTTTCAGCTCTACACGCGTCCCGAATGGAGCCAGACGCGCGAGCTCGTGAAGCGCGTGGAGAAGGCCGGCTGCCCGGCGCTCGTGTTCACTGTCGACTTGCTCGGCGGCCGCAACACCGAGATGTTCGACCGCGTGCGGCTGCGCAACCAGCAGGTCTGCGGATCGTGTCACAAGGGCAATCCGCTGACGGACCTCACGAATCGACCGATGGTGAACGCGTTGGCGCAGACGCCGGGCTCGCCTCCTGAGATCGGCACGCCGACCTGGGACTACATCAAGCGGCTGAAGGACACGACCGGAATGAAGCTACTGGTGAAGGGGATCGTCACCCGCGAGGACGCCGAGCTGGCGATGATGCACGGCGTCGACGGAGTGTTCGTCTCGAATCACGGCGGCCGCGCGGACAACACGCTGCGCGCCACGATCGATTGCGTGGCCGAGGTCGTCGCTGGCGTCAAAGGGCGTGCGCCGGTGGTCGTCGACAGCGGCTTCCGCCGCGGCGGCGACATCTTCAAAGCGCTCGCGCTCGGCGCGACGGCGGTCGGCGTGGGCCGTCCGTACATCTGGGGCCTCACCGGCTTCGGTCAGGAAGGCGTCGAGACCGTGCTCGACATCCTCCGCCG
>DASRJR010000189.1:0-11314 GCA_035649395.1 Vicinamibacterales bacterium | reverse complement strand
CTGGGCGTCGGAAGTCAGAGCTCGATCGATGCCTTCGTTCGCGGGCTGATCGGCGGCAACACCCGAGTGACCGAGCCCGAGCGCGTGGTCTCGCTGTTCGAGCGAGACGCGAAGGGCGCTCCGGGGGCACTGTCGTTCGATCGCTACCTCTCGCTCAAAGCGCACGCGGATCTCTTCGAGTCGGTCGGCGCCGCGCGCGAGTCCGAGGCCCTCGTCGCACTGCGAGATCGCAGCACGGTCATGTCGGCGGCGGCGATCACACCAGATCTCGCCCGCATCCTCGGCCTGACAATCAAAGAAGGCGTCCTCGTCAGTCATCGCCTCTGGGAGACGGAGCTCGGCGCCAGCGAGGTGCGAGGCGAGTCGATCGTCATCGATGGGCGTGAGAGTCGTGTGGGCGAGATCGCCCCGGAGTGGCTCGACGGCATGTACCTGGGCCGCGCCGTGGACGTGTGGGCGCCGCTGGACGAGCCTTCGCTGCACGTGCCCGATCGTGTGAGCCGAACGTTCTGGGTAATCGCCCGTCTGCATCGCGGAGTGACGATCGCTGATGCCGCGGCGAGGGTGAACGCGATTCGGCGCGATGCTGGTGAGCTCGTCGTGCGTCCGTACACCAGGATGACCCCCGAGACGGCCGCGGCGATGTCGCGGATCGCTGCGATGCTCGCCGGCGCCGGCGCGGCGGTGTTCCTGATCGCGTGCGCGAACGTCGCGTCGTTTCTGCTGGCCCGTGCTGCCTCACGCTCGGTCGAGACTGCGGTCCGCGTCGCAATCGGCGCGAGCCGCGGCAGGCTTGCCCGGCTGCTGGTGTCCGAGAGCCTCGTCTTATCGGCGGCGGGCGGTGCCGCTGGCTTCGTCCTCGCGTGGTGGACCAAGGACGCGATTCCGATCCTCTTTTACGACCAGGACGCCGAGCAACTTCTCTTCGCCCCCGAGCCGGCGCGGCTCGCACTCGTCGCTGCAGTCGGCATGGTCGCGATGGCCGCCTGCGGTTTGATACCGCTCGTCCGACTTCGACGGGATGCACCGGCCTCGGTGCTGCAGCGCGACGGTGCTGGACCGACGCCTCCGCGCGCCCGCCTGCTCGATGGACTGGTGGTGGCGCAGGTCGCATGTTGCTGCCTCCTCGTGATGTCGGCGGGACTCCTGTTCCAGGGTTTTCGCACGGCCCTGCACGCTTATGCGCCGACTCGGCTCGGCGAGCCGATTCTCGCCACCGTTCGCGCGCGCGTCTTCGAGTCGCGCGGGCAGACCGCCGACGCGGCGCTCGCATACTTCGACGAGGTCGAGCAGACCGCGCTCGCGATCGATCCGATCTTCCAGGGCGTGTGGCTTGGCGCTGCCCCGGGAAGCCGGCCGGCGTGGCGATCGGTGATCGCCGAGCCGCCGCATCTCCCCACTCGGGAGGTGACGCTGACGACGGTGCCCTGGGCTCCCGCATTACTGTCGCGCCTGCGCATGCCGCCAATCGCCGGTCGGATGTTCGGCGGCGCGGATCGCGCAGGGTGTCCGGGCGTGGTCGTCAACGCGGCGGCCGCGGCGGCGCTCTTCGACGGCGACGCCGTTGGACGAGTGATCTACGATCCGGCCGGCCAACGACTCGAAGTCATCGGCGTCGTCGAGGCTCACGATCCACCGTCTGACACGCCGGATGCGCCGATGGTCTACTACGAGTCCGACCGGCCCGACCTGTTGCCGGGCCCTCCTGGCACGCTCCGCTTTCGCGTGCCGGTGCCCCCGCCCCCGGTGACGGCGCTCGTCGACGCAACCGTCGTCTCACCGAACTACTTCAGCGCGATGGCTGTGGCGCCGCTGGCAGGGCATCTGTTCGAAGGGCGTCGAACGGGCGGCTGCCGCGTCGGCGTGATTAACGAGGTCGGTTCCGAACGTCTGTTCGGGGGGGATGCCGTCGGCGGGGCAGTGATCGAACCATCGGGGCGCCGTACCGACATCATCGGCGTGGCTCGAGCGCCGTTTGCCGGCGCGTGGCAACGCTCGACGGAGCCGGCGATCTATCTGCCGATGGCGCAGGACGTCATTCCGCGCATGACGATCGTCCTCGCCTCGCGCGAACCCGCGGCTTCGTTGGTCGGCGTCGTGCGCGAGCGGATCGCAGGGGTTGGTGGTGCCGCCGGCGTGCCCGACGTCACGACGCTCGCGGCGTATCTGAGCGCGCACGCGCTGGCGCAGGAACGCATCGCCACGACGCTGGTTGGCGCGTCGGCTGCGCTCGGCGTTGCACTGAGTGTGGTCGGCCTCTACGGAGCGATGGCCGATGCCGGCCGCAGACGGCGGCGAGAGATTGCCCTTCGCCTGGCATTGGGAGCGCAGCGTTGGCGGATCGTTCGCGACGTCGTCGTCGCGGGGGCGCGACTCGCCGCTGCCGGCGCGGCAGCGGGCCTGGCGGCATCCCTCCTCGTCGCGCGATGGATCACGGGAGTGACAGGATCGAGCGATTCACTCCCGGTCTGGATCTGGCTGACGACGCCGATCGTCCTTGCCATCGCCGTGGCAGTGGCCAGCATCGTCCCGGCCCGTCGGGCAATGGCCGTGGATCCGCTGAGCATCCTGCGGGAGAGATAAGCGGTCGGCCGATCCTGTACGGCGGGTCTAAAGACCCGCCTCTACTTCTTTGCTGTAGCGGCCGGAGCGTCGCCCACCCGCACGCTGGTTGCCGTGATCATGCCCTGCTTCTCGGGCCCTTCGGCGACGACGCGATCGCCGACCTTGAGCGCGGATTGTTCGAGCTTGGTCTTGCCTTGCGTGATCTTCGTCTTTGCATCGAGCATCACCATCACGGTCTTGCCGTCGGTGCCCTTCACCATGAGGTGGCCGCCCTCCACGCTGGTGACGGTGCCCATGACTTTATGCGCGTGCCCTTCATGCGCCATCGCGGCCGCCGGCACTGCTGCGGTGAGCGCCAGCATCGCGAGTCCGATCATCCATGCCTTCATTTGTGTGCTCCTGAGTGTGAGTGGCCGCTCGGCGGCGTCGGCGCTGGGGTCTCGCCTCGAAGAAACCGTTCCTCTTCCAGCTCCTGCCGGACTTCCTCCGGCGAGCGCGGTGTCATGGTTTCCAAGTGCCCGAGATCCTCGTCCGTCAACTTCGGCAGCTGACGGATGAAGTGAACGAGGTGCCACGTCGCATTTTCGCCGCTCTCGGTGCCGGTTGACCACCCCGGCATCCCGGTGAACCGAACGCCGTGCTCGATGATGTAGAAGAGCTCGCCGTCGGTCAGCTCTTGTGTCGCCGCTTGACGCATGTCGGGAGGTTTCGGAAACAGTCCCCGGCCCATCTCTGTATCGCCGCTCCCATTATTAGCGTGGCAGGAGGCGCAGTGGTCGGCGTAATGGGACATGCCCTCGGCGAGGACGTCGGCGGACCGTGCCACCGGATTGGTTCGACCTCGAACGGCACGCGGGATGGCCAGTGACCGGACGCCGCGTGCCAGCCGCGCCTCAATCGCGCTCGGCTGCGCACGCGCATCGAGCCCGGTCGCGACGGCATAGGTGATCACTGTCGCCGCTATCACGGCCGCGAGGACGACGAGAGCGGCAAAAAGGCGAATCATTCAACGCTCGCGGAGGCTCAAGCCTCCGCTCTACCGCTATTTCACTTCGTACCGGGCCAGACGACGCCTTGTTGTTTGGCGCGTACCGGCGCGAGTCCTTTGTAGAGGAAGCGCTGCAGCCGCCGGCCCTGATAGGTTTCAACCGTATATAGGTTGCCCTTCGAGTCGGTGGCGATGTTGTGCAGCGAGTACCACTCGCCCGGATAGTGCCCGCCTTTCCCGAAGTTCGTGAGCTCCTCCATCGACTGGCGATCGAAGATGCGCAGCTTCTGGTTCCGCCCGTCGGCGACGTAGAGATACTTCTGCGCAGCGTCGCGTGAGAAGGCGGTATCCCACACCGCGCCGTCGCCGCGCGAATCGCGCGCGATGTAGACCTCTTTCACGAACGTCCCATCAACCTTGAAGATCTGCAGCCGGTTGCTCGTGCGATCGCAGACGTAGACGAGGCCGTCGTTCGACACGTCGGCGCAATGCACCGGGCCACGGAACTGCTGGTAGGTCGCGGTCGGATCGTATGCACCCTGCGCGGCGCCCGCCTTGTCGTCCGGCATCTTGCCGTACGCGCCCCAGAAGCGCTTCATCTTGCCGCTGTCGGCGTCGATCACCGCCACGCGGCGGTTGCCGTAGCCATCGGCCACGAACACCTCGTTGGTCGGCGCGTAGAAGAACGTCTTGGCGACCAGATAGAAGCGATCCTGCGCGAGGCTATCGGGGCCGAGGCCCTGCTTCTTGATGCCGACCTGCATCACGAACTTGCCGTCCTGCGTGAACTTCAGGACGTGGCCGTCCGTGCCCGTGCCATTGCCGCCGATCCAGACGTTGCCTTTGTTGTCGATGTTGAGGCCGTGATTGGACGAGGGCCACTGGTAATCCGGACCGTCCTTGCCGCCCCAATGCCGCAAGAGATTGCCGGCCTGATCGAATTCGAGAATCGGCGGCGCGATGTTGCAGCACTCGCCCGTCGGCGGCGTTTGTGAGGATGCCCCCTCGACCGCGTCGAGCACGTCGGGCCGGTGCACGATCCAGACGTGATCCTGTGCGTCGACCCACAGACCGATCGACTGTCCCTGATACCAGCCATTCGGCAGCGGCTTGGGGAACGTCGGATCGACCTCGAACCGAGGCGCCATCACGGCGCCGCGCGTCTGCGCTGCCGCCGACTGCTCGAGCAGGTGCTGGGTCACGCCCAAGCCCGCGAGCACGGTGAGAAACGTCGCGCCGATCAACCATCGCTTCATGTCGTCTCTCCCATTACTTCGCTGGTAGGAACTTCTGCACGCGTTTGCCGTGATGCTGCTCGCCGGTGTAGACGTTGCCTTGCGCGTCAATCGCGATGCTCCCGACTGCCAGGAACTGTCCCGGATAGCGCCCGCCGCTGCCGAAGCTCCCAACCTCGGTCAACGTGTCCCGCTGGAGGATGTGGACCTTCTTGTCGTGCCCGTTGGCGACGAACACGTAGCGCTGCTGCGCGTCGCTTGAAAAGGCCAGGTCCCACGCCGAGCCATACGATGACACGACGCCGAATTGGCCGCTGACCGTCGCGCCGAGCGTGTTCTTCGAAATGATCGCTTCGCGGACGAACGTGCCGTTCTTCTGGAAGACCTGGATGCGGTTGCTGCTGCGATCGCAGACATAGACCGTGCCGTCGCGCGCGATCTCGATACAGGTCACGTCGCGAAACGACTTCGCGGGCGGGTCGCCCGGCGCGTATGGCGGTGGCGCCGCCCCTCCCGTCTTCTCACCGTACGCAAACCAGTGCCGCTTGTATTCACCGGAGTCGGCGTCGAAGACGACGATGCGGCGGTTGCCGGTGTCGGCGACGAACACCTCGTTCGCGGCGGCGTCGAACGCGACCGCGGATGGGCGATTGAGTGTCGTGCGGCTGTCGGGCCCGTCCATCTTTCCGGGCGTGCCGATCTGCCGGAGGAACTTGCCGTCGCGGGCGAACTTGATAAGGTGCGCGTCGGCGGGGGCCGGCGGAGCTGGAGTGCCGCCGCCGCGTCGTCCCGCCGCCGCCGGCTGCTCGGCTGCCGTCGGATCGTTCGGTCCGCGTCCGCGCGCGGGCGCTGGCTCGAGGCCCGCTGCGGTGATCCAGACGTTGCCCTTGGGATCGACCGCGAGGCTGCCGGGGGACTGGGGCCATTGATACCCCTGACCGGGACCGCCCCAGCTCGTCAGCACCGTGCCGGCTTGATCGAGCTCGAGCACGAAGGGGGCCGCCTTGCAGCAGATGCTGGAGGAGGGCGGGTTCAGCATCATCCCCTTCTCGTTGTTCTCGAGCGAGTCGGCGCCACGATGCACCACCCAGACGTGATTCTGCGCGTCGACGGTCACACCGGTAATCGAGCCGAGCACCCAGGACTGGTCGGCGAACGGCCGCGGCCAGAGCGCCTGGACCTGGTAGCGCGGTGCGCGGGCGCCGCCAGGGCTCTGCGACAAGGCGGTCGGCGTGAACGCGATCACTCCGACCGCCGCAACGAGTAGGGCCAGGCTCCGCATCGGTGCTCCCTTCCGTACGTCCGGTAGGTTAGGATCCAGCAGGGTCCCTGCCGCTGATATCCGCAGCAGGGACCGGCTGGTTCCTGTATCTCTTGCCGCGTTCCGCGCGGCTAGGACCGCTATGCGGTTTAGACAACGAGGCAAAGGTCACTTCTCAGGCCGCATCGCGGTCCAAACGCCGTGAAATATACATCCATTCGGCTGGCGATTGTGACGGCCTGTCTGGCCGGCGCCATCGTCGTCTCCGCGCATGAAATCCCGAGCGATGTCCGCGTCCAGATCTTCGTGGCGCCCCATGCGGATCGATTGCGTGTGGTGGTACGCGCGCCAATCGCCGCCATGAACGAGCTGGACTGGCCTACCTCTGGCGTCGCGCTCGACGTGGCGCGCGCCGAGGCGGTGCTGCGGCAGGCGGCGACCGAGTGGATCGGCGGACGGATCGACGTCTACGAAGACGATCGCCGGCTCGAGCCTCGCCTGCTGGTTGCCGTCAGGCCATCGCCGCCGTCCGACACCTCGTTCGACGGCTACGACCGCGCCACCACGCACGCGATGGAGCCGATTGCCCCAGACACGGGGATCCCGTTGAGCCAGGCGCTGCTCGACGTCGTGTTCGAGTACCGCATTCAGTCGGATCGATCGCGGTTCGGCATCGCCACTCGATTCGACAAGGCCGGCGTCCGCTCGCTGACGGTGCTGCGCTTCCTTCCTGCGGCCGGTGGCGAGCGTGCGTTTGCGATCCACGACGAGCCGGGCGTCGTGCCGCTCGACCCGCGATGGTCTCAGGCGGCGTGGCGTTTCGTCGGTGGCGGCTTCTTCCACATCCTCGACGGCATCGACCATCTGCTGTTCCTGCTGTGTCTGGTCATCCCGTTTCGACGCATCGCACCGCTCGTGCCGGTGGTCACGGCGTTCACCGTCGCCCATTCGATCACGCTGATCGCGTCGGCGTACGACATGGCCCCTGGCGCGCTGTGGTTCCCACCACTCGTCGAACTGCTGATCGCGGTCTCGATCGTCTACATGGCGCTCGAGAACATCGTCTCGCCGCAGGTGCGTCGCCGCTGGATGATGGCGTTCGGCTTCGGCCTCGTGCACGGCTTCGGCTTCTCGTTCGCGCTGCGTGAAGAACTGCAGTTTGCCGGCGAGCATCTGCTGACGTCGCTGCTGTCGTTCAACCTGGGCGTCGAGGCGGGCCAATTGCTCGTGCTGATGGCGGCGGTGCCGGCGCTCAACCTGCTGTTCCGGTCGATCGCCGCCGAGCGCGCCCTCGCCATCGTGATTTCCGCGCTGGTGGCGCACACGGGCTGGCACTGGATGCTCGATCGCGGCGCGCTTCTCAGCCGCTATCGCTTCGAGTGGCCGGTCTTCGACGCCGCGTTCTTCGCGTTGTCGATCCGGTGGCTGATGCTTGCGGTTGGGGTTGCGGGTGCGGCGTGGCTCGTATTCGGAGTACTTGGCCGACGTCGGCAAGTGCACGGGATAACAGAGGCGACGGAGGAAACGGTTTAACAGGAGGAACAGAGTAACGGAGATCGGACAGAGGAGACTGCTAACACGAAGTCAGGGTGCGGGCGGGGCGGCCGGCCGAAGGCCGGCGCGCGCGTGCGCGCGCAGGCGCGAGAGATGCGCGCGATCGCAAGCACCCGTTGCATTCCCGTGTGGTGCTTGCGATCGTGCGCACCTCTCGCGCCGTGAGCCCCGCCCGCGCCGTGCGTGGTTCGTAGCGCGTTCCTCTGTCTGACCTCTGTTTCTCTGTTACTCCTGTTCAACCGTTTCTCCGTCACCTCCGCTACCTACAGACTGGGAGGGAAGGAATGTCAGGAGCGAGGCGGCTCGGGATCGTCGGAGCAATCGCGTTGTGCGCTGTGACGTTCACGTTCGCACAGCAGACGGTGACGCCTGTCAACGAGGCGCCGAACCCGTATCGCACCGTCGAGAACTTCTTCAAGATGCCGGCCGGCCGCACCTGGGGCTCGACCAGTGCGGTGGAGATCGATCGTGATGGCCGATCGATCTGGGTCGCCGAGCGTTGCGGCGCGAACACCTGCCTTGGATCCGATCTCGACACCGTGCTGAAGTTTGATGCCTCGGGGACGCTGGTGCGAAGCTTCGGCAAGGGCTTGATGGTGTTTCCGCATGGCATTTACGTCGATCGCGACGGCAACGTCTGGGTGACCGACGGGCAGGACAACCTGCCTCGACTCGCGCGCGGCGCGCCGCCAGATACGCCGCTGCCGCCCGCGCCGGCGACCGTGATCGGGCATCAGGTGTTCAAGTTCAGTCCGGACGGAAAGCTGCTGCTCACGTTGGGCAAGCCTGGCGGCAATCAGCCGGGGAAGCCGGGCGAACCCAGCTCCTTCTATCAGCCCAATGACATCGTGGTCGCGTCCAACGGCGACATCTACGTCTCGGAGGGACACGGTGGCGCCAACTCACGCATCGTGAAGTTCACCAAGGAAGGGAAGTTCATTGCGGAGTGGGGCAAGAAGGGCTCGGGGCGCGGCGAGTTCGACCAGCCTCACACGCTCGCGTTCGACTCACGTGGCCGGCTGTTCGTCGGCGACCGCGGCAACAACCGCATCGTCATCCTCGATCAACAGGGCACCGTGCTCGACGAGTGGCCGCAGTTCAGTCGGCCGAGCGGCATCTTCATCGATCGCAACGACAGGCTGTACGTCGCCGACTCGGAGTCGGAGTCGGTGTCGCGCAACCACGACGGCTGGAAGCGCGGCATTCGCATCGGCAGCGCCACGGACGGCAAGGTCGTCGCGTTCATTCCCGATCCAGTGGAGAAGACGACCGGCACGAGCGCGGCCGAAGGCGTGGCCGTGGATCGCGACGGCAACGTCTACGGCGCAGAAGTGGGGCCGCGCGCGCTGAAGAAGTACGTTCGCAAGTAGGCCAGGCCTTCAGTTCGTGCTCGCCGGGAAGTTCGCCACTCGTCTTGCGCTGCCGGTCAGCTCGAGGATGTGCATGCCGCTGTTCGCGCGATCGACAACGTAGACATAGCCGCGATCGTCGACCTCGACGTTGTTCGATTGAATCGCAACCTTGCAGCGCTCGTTGACGCCTTCGCCAACGCAGCGGCGATCGGTATGTTTCGTCGTCGCCGGGATATAGAAGCCGATCTCTTTGACGTTGAAGGGATCGCGGATATCGAGAGCGCGTAGGCCGGCGTTGAAAAACGTGACGAACAGCACGCGGCCGTAATAGATCGGCGAGAAGCTCTCCTGTGAGGAATGCGAGCCGAAGCGGCCGCCGCGGCTGCAGAAGTTGCCGCTCGCTTCCGGCACCGTCCAGGTCGAGACGCCGACGGGCGACGACTCGAACGTGATGTCGACCATCCGTACCATCTGCCTCGGTTCTTGACATTCGTTCGCGAGCGATTCACTGACGACGGCAATGAAGTCGCGATGTGCCTGGGCGGTCGGGATCGGCACGGCCTCGCCGTGCTCGTGACCGCTGCCTGGCGCCGGTGTGTTGGCCGGAAGCTTCTGCTTGGCGAATTCCGGGAGCGTCATGCCGAGCACAGGGAACGTCGTGTGTGCGCCCGCGTCTGGAGGAAGATCGAGTCGAGCGATCTGCGGAGAGAGCAGGTTCGCATCGGTCGGCTCTGTCGGCCCCTCCAGCAGTTTCTTCCGGTCGACGATCTGCACCACGCCAGCGCGGCTGGTGCCATAACCGAAGTACACGCGGTTGCCCTTCGGGCCGAGGGAGATCGGTCCGTGCAGCTCGGTGGGGATCGGCATCACGGTCGATCCTGGCTGCTGTCCCGGAAGACCGAAATCGCGGATGAACCGCGGGTTCGCTGGATCGCTCAGGTCGTAGATCTTCGTCATCCGTCGCGTGCGCCACTCCTTCGGGCTTGAGATGACGTAGGCAATGCCCGTATCGCACTCCCAGAAGTTCTTGTGCGTGTTTCGCAGACCGTCGACGACCACGACCACACGCGATGGTTTCGCCGGATCGGTGACATCCCAAATCTCGTGAGCCGAGTTGCCGAACGAGCGCAGCAGATACACCTTGCTCTTGTCCGCTCGAGGCAGCGTGTTCCCGCTGCAGACGCGAGTCATCTGCGCGCCGCCGTTCTCGCCTTCGCCTGCCTCTCCCGGGATGTGGGCGAGGTATCGAGGCTTCTTCGGATCCGTCACGTCGACGATCGACGTGCCGTTCGGCTCGTCCTTGCCGGTCAGGGGATTTCGCTGCATGCCGCCGTGATGGCCGATGTAGGCAATCCAACGGTTGCCTTGACGCTGGATCGTCGGCTGGTAGGCGCTTCGAGCCTGAAGGTCATCGTGGCCGACGAGCGCCATGTCGCGCTGTTCCGAGGCGTGCTGTGCCGCGACTCGGACGCCGAGGATGAGGCCAAGCGCGACGACGAACGCAGTGGCGACCAGGAACCGCGAGTCCGCACCCCATCGTTGCTGCATGGTTTCCTCCGCGGCGTAAGGATTGGCGTTGCGATGCCCGTTGTCAATCCCGAAACCGTTCTCTCTGTAACCTCCGTTTCCTCGAATGACGAAGATCTTCGTTGACAACTGACGTAGTTCTTCGTCATATTGCCTCCGATGGGTCCGCTCCTCTGGCCGGAGTTCGGCGCCGTCAGTGTCGCCGTCAGTGCGGCGCTGATCCACGCGCTCTGGCAGGATGCGATTGTTGCCCTGCTGCTGTGGGCGACGCTGGCTGCTCTGCATAACAGTCCAGCACGCGTTCGATATGCGGCTGCCTGCGGCGCGCTGGCGGTCATGGCGCTGCTGCCGATCGTCACGGCGGTGCTGCTGTACGTGCAGGACGCGGCCGTTGCGTTCACCACTGCCCATTCGACCATCACGTCTACCGGCCTTACTCCGGGGTTCGGTGTCGGCGCAGCCTGGGCGATACGAGTCTCATCGTCACCGTGGACCGCTGCGTTGCAGACCTGGGCGCTGCCGCTGTGGTCGGCAGGCGTCGTGTTGTTCTCGCTTCGGCTTGTCGCGAGCGCGGCGCACACGCACGCGCTGAGGCGATCCGCGGGGGCGGCAGAGGATGCGATCGTATCCATGGTCGTGCGCATGGCCGATCGCGTCGGCGTCCATCGTCGTGTGCGCGTGTTCGTCTGCCCGCTGATCTCCGGCCCCGCGACGATCGGATGGTTGCGCCCGGCGATTCTCGTTCCGCCTGCCACCCTCCTCGGACTGACGCCCCAGCAGCTGGAGGCGGTGATTGCTCACGAGCTGGCGCACGTGCGGCGGCACGATTACC
>DASRJR010000188.1:0-9687 GCA_035649395.1 Vicinamibacterales bacterium | reverse complement strand
GCATCGAACCCGTTGACGTCGAACGGATCCCCGACCCAGTCGAGCGCGGTCGCCTTGCGGAGCATCGGCCCGCGGCTGCCGTTCTCCATGCTGCGAATGATCTTGTGGACGGGATCGTAGTTGGGCGCTTCGGGATCCTCGCCCATGTAGAAGCCGGCGAAGCGCCGCGCGCGGGCCTGGTACTTCGCATCCGTCGGGATCGAGAGGCCCATCCGGTTGAAGAGCTGCAGCCCCTCCCCGTGGTGCATCCAATCGGATTGGACGATGAACTCCTTGTAGTACATGCCCTGTCGCGCGATCGGCACGTCGGTCGTCTTGGCCTCGGTGTATTGCTTCAGCAGGCCCTCGTGACCCTTCGTGTACATGTCGAGGATGTCGTCGGCCGCGCCCAGCGCGTGCAGCTCGGGCCAGCGGTTGAAGTTCTCGAAGGCATCGTCGGGTCCGTCGTTCGCACCCCAGCGCACGACGCATTGCACATAGCCGCGATTGTCGAAGTACTTCTCGAAGAACTGGCGACACGCCGGCACGTTCTCGGCGAGGAGCCGGCGCTCGAGCACCGCCCAGCGCGGCGGATCCATCGGTGTGTCGATCTGGAGCGAGACGTCGGCGGCGCCGATCCACACCCACGTCACGAGCAGCCCGCAACCGATGACCAGCGCCAGGGAACAGCGACGGAGGGTTGCGCGACTCATCAGCCTGGGATTATGCGGCAAATCCAGCGAACTAACGACTATCCAGCCAGATTGCGGCTGCCGGCGTCTATCGAGCATGATCAACGTGATCCGGCCGGGAACCGCCGTGTTGTTCACGCTGCTCGCCGCGGATCCAGCGTCGGCGCAGCGCATCGACCTTGTCGACGAGGTGAAGCTGCCACGCTTCGAAATCGTATCCGTGAAGCCTGGCGACCCCAGGTCGGACGTCCACAACGTGAGCTTTCCTCCCGGGCGATTCGTTCAGGACAACATGCCGCTGCTGAACGTGGTGTCGCTCGCGTTCGACGCGCGCCCGTCTCAGCTGCCCGCCCCGTTGCCGGACCTGATCACTCGGGAGCTCTTCTCGATCAACGCGCGCATGCCGCTTGGGACGTCCGCGGCTGATCTGAAGTTGATGTTGCGAGCGCTTCTGATCGATCGCTTCAAGTTGCGGTTCCACGTCGACAGCCGGGAGCAGGATGCCTACTCGCTGACGATGGCGCGACGAGACGGGCGATTGGGACCACAGCTGCGATCGTCGCGTGTCGATTGTATGGCGCGCATGGAGGCGCAGCGGCGCAATGAGGCGGTGCCACCGCAGCCAGAGGGTTCGAAGGCGTGCGGCCTCAAAGGCGGCGCGGGGGTCCTCGACCTCGGCGGGATGCCGATGTCGGCGCTGGCGCAGGCGCTCTCGGGGCCTGCTGGCCGCCAGGTCGTCGACAAGACCGGGCTGACCGGATCGTTCGATGCCGAACTGCAGTACGCGCCGGCAACCGGGACGCGTGGCCCGACTGACCCCGCACCTCCGGGAAGCGACGGCGCCTCGCTCTTCACCGCCGTGCAAGAGCAGCTCGGACTGAGGCTCGAGCCGTCGAAGACCTCCATCGACGTCCTCGTGATCGATCACATCGAGCGCCCCATGCCGGACTGAGGCCGTTGTCGAGAGGCGCTGGTCATGGTCATTCGGATCGTTGAAGGTGTCGAGGGCGCACGACAAGCGACTGGGGTCGTCGTCGTGATCGATGTGATGCGCGCCTTCACGACGGCCGCATACGCGTTCGCCGCGGGGATTCAGGAGATCGAACTGGTAGCGACGGTCGAAGAGGCGCTCGGCACTCCGGGATTCCGAATGGGCGAGGTGGGGGGACGGCTGATTCCGGGTTTCGATCACAACAACTCGCCGAGTCAGCTGAAGGGACGGCAACTCAGGGGCCGCGCTGTGCTGCGGACCGGCTCGGGCTCGCGCTGCGTGGCCGAGGCCACGCAGGCGACCGAAGTGTGGCTGGCCAGTCTTGTCGTGGCATCGGCGACGGCTCGTGCACTGGCCGACCGCGGCGAGGTGACGTTCGTCGCATCAGGCAAACCAAACGAGGGAGAAGAGGACGTGGTCTGCGCGGAGCTGATCGCGTCCGGGCTCCGGGGCATCGCTCATTCGCACGCGTCGGTGGTGGCAGCGGTCGTGGGGAGCCGTGCCGCGGCCAGGCATCGCGTGGGCGACGCGGATTTCCCACCCGACGATGTCGACTGCGCAGTTGCGATCGATGCGTTCGATTTCGCGATGAAGGCTGAACGACGAGGCGACCGCTGGGTCGCCCGACGGACTACGACGACGCCGCGAAACGATTAACGCCGCTCCAGGGGCGAAGCGCGGACTACTAGCGCTTGTCGAGGCCGTTCTCGGCGAGGAATTTCGAGAGCAGATCCGCCACGGCGACGTTGTTCATGTCGGCGAAGGGGATGTGCGTGTTGCCCTTGAGGCCGGCGTCCGGCAGCATCAGCACCTGCGCCTTGCCGCCGTACTTGGTGATCTTCTCGGCGAACAGCTTCGACAGTTTGAGGCTGTTCGTGTAGCTGGCCGACTTGTCGACATTGTCGCCCCACACCATCTGCATCGGGATCTTCGTCAGCTTCTTGAACTGTTCGAGCGGCACCTCGATGGGACCGAACCCACCTACCGGTCCCCCGGGGCCCTCACCCTGCGGATAGACGTAGCCGACGTTCTCGTACATCACGATGCCGGCGATGTTGTTCGTCTTGAGCGCCGTCAGGATGGCGCGCATGCCGCCGGCGGAATTGGTCAACGCGACGCTCGGGCCGATCTTGTCCATCAGCTTCGCCGCAGCGTCCGATTGCATCTGCGCGTTCTCGACCGTGTCGAACTCGAGGTAGCGGGCCCGTGACGCCTGGTTCCAGGCTTCGGGGTCCTTCGTGGGAAACTGCACGCCCTCGAACCAGTTCGGGTACTCCACGCCGAATCGCCACGCGGTGAAGTTCCGCTGATCCTGACCGGCGGCCGGCTTGTAGGTGTGCTCGGTGCAGCCCCAGTTGGCCCGGCCGACGTGCGGACCATCCCAGATGTAAACGGGGTAGCCGCGGCGCAGGAAGATGCTCTGGTAGCCCTCGCCGCCATCCCACCGATTCAGCCACGCCGTCGCCGCGGCGCTGTGCCACATCACGAGATTGATCCGGCGCGGGTTCACCGGAATCTGGTAGTCGACGTAGCCGTGATCGCAATGAAGCGATCGTGTGCCGGCGTCGCCGAGGATTGCTCCGCCCACGGCGAAGGAACCTTGCTTCTGGATGGTGATGGGTGCGACGGCCTTCTGCCGTTGATCCTGCGCCGCCACGAAGCCGGTCGCAAGCACGGCCAGCGCGCCAGCCGCCAGAAGGCCCGCATTGATATGACTCATGATCCTTCCTACTGAATGGGCAGGCCGACCAGACGCGCGGGCGTCTCCTTGAACATCCGGTTCAGATCCTGTTCGGTGAATCCGGCCGCACGAAGCGATTTCGCGGCCATGGCCAGGGCATCCGGATGATTGGGAGTACCGATCAGCCCGCTGTCGCTCGAAACGAACACGTTTTGCGAGCCCAACGTCTTGATCACTTCAACGGCCCGTGTCTTACCCGCTCCGTCGCGGGTGACCGTGCCCGCAGTGATCTCGATCGCTCCTCCGAGCCTCACGGCCTCCTGCAGCTGCGGAAGGGACATGTTCGTGTACTGCGGTCCGAGCAGCGGGTGCGTCACGATAATCCTGGTGATGCCGCGCCGCTTGGCTTCAGCCATGATCGCGAGCGCCTCCTCGGGCGTGACGTGGCCGGTGGCCAGAGTGAGATTGTGCTCTTTGATCAGATCGAGCACTTCGAACACCTCGGGAATCAGTTTTCCGTTGCGGGACACGATCGCCTTGGCTCGCGTCTCCTTGTTGTAATTGACCTCGTGCTCGGAATCGTGGGTCGGCATCCACACGATTCGCCCCCAGCCGCCTTCCACGTCAGCCATGTAGCGGACCGCCATCGGATTCACACCACCGACCGGCGTATCGAGCGTCACGCTGCCGAAGACCTCGATCCCCTGTGCGCCGTACTTGCGAATCAGCTGGGCGAGGCCGGCCGTCTCCGTCCAGTGGTTCTTGAGCACGACGCCGCGCATGCCTCGTTCTTTCGCGAGCTTCACGACCTCGAACGCGTCCCACTGCCTGGCGTAGCTGTCGGGACCATGATGCGCGTGCAGATCGATCGCGCCGGTCAGCGCCGGATCGGTGAGCTTCTGATCGACAGATGGCTTCGGCTTTTGAAGCTTGTATGGTTCCCAGTGCGCCTTGGGGGACGTCTGCGCCCACAGTGGCCGCCAGCCGTCGTGCACGCTCAATGCGGCCACCGTCGCCGCTGCGCACGACACACCGATCAGAAGTCGCGTGGTTCCCGACATAGCGGTCAGGACGGCGGCAGTAAGTAGCCGTGGTTCTTCATGCTGGTCTCGGGGTACTGCACGCACGGGACGCAGTCCGGCCAGTAATGTTCCGGAACGCGCCCGCTGACGGGGTTCTTGTAGTGGAACCACATCGGCAGGATGCCGGGCCAGGCGATCTCCTCGCCGGTGCCGCCGCGGAATCCCCGTTCGCGTTCACCGAGCATGGTGAGGGGGATGTCGGGCGGGTAGCTGGTGTTCGGCGCCGGCGGCCGCCGCGGTCCGACCGGGTCCTTGGCCGAGGACCAGCCGCCCTCGTACGTGGGTGATGAAAAGTAGTGCTCGTCGATCACGACGCTCCAGAACTTCCAGACGCCGCTCTCGAGGACGACCTGATCGTGATACATGCCACCGCCGAACCCCAGGGCGCGTGTGTGGCTCGAGCCGGGCTGAAAGAGCCGCGACCGAATCGACGCGGAGCGTCCATCCTCGGCCACCAGGATCACCGGCTGCGTCCGCCAGTGAAGGGGGAGCATCGCCCGCGGACGTGATCCGGGCGCCGGTGCAGTGGCATCACGATCGATGATGCGCTGGCGCCCGACATAGAAGCCGCTGAACGGAACCTCCTTGTGGCCCTTCAGTGCGAAGAGCTTGCCGAGTCCCCCGTAGTCGAGATCGTCGAGGTAGTCACCGTAAGCCGTGTTCATGTTCTCGGCGCCGTCCCACGCTTTCGAGACCGCGAGCCGGCGCTCGGCCTCCGTGATCCGCGATTCGAGGTCACCGGACGATGCGGCAGGTTTGGGCGCCGCCGGTGCGGACAGCAGACGCTCGTGGCCGACCGTCTTTGAACCAGCGGGCAGACTCACGGGCTTACCCGTGGCCGGGTTCGGCGCGAAGAACACGGGGATCGCGCCGGGTGTCATCACGTCGGAGGCCGGCACGGGCCGATCCGGCGCGTGCTCCTTGGCGGGCGGCGGATCGACGACCTGGCTCTTCGCCCAGCCTTGCGCGTAGTCCGTCTTCATCAGCGGGAAGATCCGCATCTCGCGGATCCGCCAGATGTCGTTCTGCTTGACGTACCGGTTCTCGAAGATCGCCAGCGTGTAGAACGCCGTCCCCTTGTCGGCCTCGCCGAGCATGCCGAGCTCGAGGCCACGCGCACGCGCTTCCATCCCGCCGGCCTCGATGCCGACCGACATGTCGAGTTGCATGAGCTCGTTCAACTGACCATGGTTCAATCCGGCCGGGCCGCTCCGCTCGAGCGCGCGCCGGATGCTCGTGGGACCGTCGTAGACGCCGACGTTTGCGATCGACAACGCGCCATCGGCCGTGAACAGGTCGATGACGTCGTCCCACATTTTTCGGTCCATGTAGTAGCCGTAAGCGTTCTGCAGGTTGCGAACCTTGTCCTCGTCGTTCATCACCGCGATGCGCTGCTCGAGGGCCGCGAGCACCGTGGCCGGACTCATCTTCGAATCTGGGGGCGCCATCGCCGACGCGGGCAGGTCGGGGACAGGGATTCCGGTCTCATCCGGCGTGAAGTGATACGGAACGATCTTCTGGTCCTCGTCGACGTTGCGCCAGCCGGTCGCGTAAGGGCCGGCGAACATCGGGTTGTAGCGCAGGCGCGAGATCTTCCACACGCCGCGCTCGCGTACGTACTCGTTCTCGAAGATGCCGGCCGCCCATTCGGCCTTCACGCCGTACTGGCCGGTCATCGAGAATTCCCACCAGCGGCCCTTTGCGGTCTGGCCGTCGGCCGAGACGTTGATGAGCGGTCGCAGGACCATCTGCGTGTGCAGGCCGCCGGGCTTCAAGCCGTGCGTGCCCTCGCCGAACTTCGCGAGGAAATAGTTCTGGATGGCCTGGCGCCCTCGTGCGTTGTCGTTGCCGTACGACAACTGGGCTTCGTCCGCGAACAGTGCCGCCATCTCCGTCCACAGCCCGAATTGCGAGTACTGCGCGTAGGTCTCCTGGATCCGCTTGACGGCTCGCACCGACTCGGCACGTTCCAGGTTTTGTGCAAGCCGTTGGACGCGTGCGGCAGCACTCAGGGTCGGACTCTCGTCGCCGGCAACGATCACCTGAAGTGCGGCAACTGCGACGAGGATCGCAAGCCCGCTCGATGTCACCCGGCCAGACGGCGACGCATTGGTCATAGTGTTCCTCGAACCGATTAGCGGTCGCGGTGACTATACTCCGTGGCTGCAACCGCAGCGGATACCTGTTTAGGGGGGTGGCGCATGTCCGGCAATTCGGACGCTCGTTCGACCGTCGACGCGATTGTGGTTGGCGCCGGTTTCTCGGGGCTGTACATGCTGCACCGCCTGCGCAGCATCGGCTGCTCGGCCGTCGGTATCGAGAGCGCAGACGATGTGGGAGGCACCTGGTACTGGAACCGCTATCCCGGTGCACGTTGCGACATCATGACGGTCGATTACTCCTACAGTTGGGACGCCGAGCTCGAGGCGGAGTGGCAGTGGTCAGAGAAGTACGCCACCCAGCCGGAGATCCTCCGCTATCTGCAGCGCGTGGCCAACAAGCACGACTTGCGTCGGGACATCCGCTTCTCGACGCGCGTCGAGAGCGCCACGTGGAACGACGCGACCTCGCATTGGTCGATCCGTACGAGCGAAGGCGACGAGATCGAGTGCCGCTATGTCGTGATGGCCAGCGGCTGTCTGTCAGTACCGAAAGCGCCAGACATTCCCGGTGTGGACGAGTTCCAGGGCGAGCGGTATTTCACATCGCGCTGGCCTCACGAGAAGGTCGATTTCACCGGCAAGCGCGTCGCGGTGATCGGCACGGGCTCCTCGGGCATCCAGTGCATCCCGCTCATCGCGGCGCAGGCCGCCGGGCTCACAGTGTTTCAGCGCACGCCCAACTTCAGCAGGCCCGCCAAGAATGGGTCGATCCCACAGGAAAAGCTCGACGCGTATCGGCGCGATCGGGTGGCGTACCGCGAGGCGGCGCGGCACTCGCGTCTCGGCGTCCCGGCGCAACCGCTCGAAAAGGGTGCGCTGCAGGTGTCGGAAGAAGAGCGAACGGCGAACTTCGAGGGGATGTGGGAATCAGGCGATCTGCTGCCGCCGTTCTTCCCAGACATTCTGCGCAGCGAAGCCGCCAATGAGATGTTGTGCGAGTTCCTGCGCAACAAGATCCGCTCGATCGTGCGCGATCCGGCGACCGCAGAGATGCTCTGTCCCAACGATCACTTCTACGGCACCAAGCGGCCCTGTCTCGACTCGAATTACTACGACACGTTCAACCTGCCGCACGTTCGCCTCGTCGACGTGCGAGCCACACCGATCACCGCCATCACCGCGACAGGCATCGACACCTCCACGCAGTCGTTCGAATTCGACGCCATCGTCTTCGCGACGGGGTTCGACGCGATGACGGGCCCGATTGTCGCCGTGGATTTCAAAGGCCGGGACGGCCGCTCGCTCGCACACAAGTGGGCGGATGGACCCAGCACATACCTTGGGCTGATGTCCGCGGGGTTCCCGAATCTGTTCACGATCACCGGGCCCGGCAGCCCGTCGGTGATCTCGAACATGGCGGTGTCGATCGAGCAGCACGTGGACTGGGTCGCCGACTGCCTGCGCCACATGCGCGAGCAGTCGCTCGACGTCGTCGAACCCACGGCAGCGGCCGAAGCGGGTTGGGTGCAGCACGTCGAGGACTTCGGCAATCTGACGCTCTACCCCCGCGCGCGCTCCTGGTACACCGGCGCGAACGTGCCAGGCAAGCCACGCGTGTTCCTGCCGTACATCGGAGGTGTCGACGCGTATCGCAGGACGTGCGACGCGGTCGTGACGCGTGGCTACCTCGGGCTCCGCTTCGACGGGCCCGGCGGCGCACGATGCAACGACGGCGTCATTTGCCGCCTGCAACCCGATGTCCAGATGCTGCTCGACATCGTCGCGTCGCTCGGACTGCCGCGCATGGAGTCGCTCGATGCGGCGAGCGCTCGAGCACTCGCACGGATGATCGCGTCAACCCGGCCGCCAGGGCCGACCGTTGGCGCCATCAGTGACGGCGTGCTGCCGGGTGCGGCCGGTGAGCTGGCGTATCGACTGTATCGTCCTGCGAGCCGCGGACCACATCCGATCGTCGTGTACTTCCATGGTGGCGGTTGGGTGCTCGGCGGCGCCGATTCGGACGAACCCTTCTGTCGCGATCTCTGTGTCCGGTCCGACGCCATCGTCATCTCGGTCGACTACCGTCATGCGCCCGAGGCTCGGTTCCCCGCCGCGGTGGATGATGCGTTCGCGGCCGTGCAGTGGATCGCCGCTCATGCCGAGTCGCTGGGCGGCGTACCCGACCGACTTTCTGTGTGCGGTTGGAGTGCCGGCGCGAACCTCGCGACAGTCGTCTGCCGGCTTGCGCGTGACGCGGGCGGCCCACGCATCGAAGGTCAGGTGCTCGTCGCGCCAGCGACGGGCTCGGACCACACACTGCCGTCGTATGTCGAGAACGCGGAGGGGTACGTGCTGACGACCCCGCTGGTGCGCTGGTTCTGGGATCACTATGCCGATCCAGCGCAGCGCCGCGATCCACGGGCGGCGCCGTTGTATGCGCCGGACCTGTCGAATCTCCCGCCAGCGCTCGTTGTGACATGCGAATTCGATCCGCTGCGAGACGATGGTGTCTTGTACGCCGATGCGATGCGCGCCGCCGGCGTCGCCGTGCGTCACCTCGACTGCCGCGGGCAGATCCACACGTCGCTCCATGCCGTGGATCTGATCGCGTCGAGCGCAAGCGCCCGGCAGGAGATGGCGCTTGCTTTACGTGAGTTCTCGCGAGTCCATGTGCCGGCCTGACGCGATAGCAGCGCGTTCCTGATTCCTGATTCCTGGTTGGCGTCGCTAGACGATGACCGACCGGGCGCGCAGGAGGGCGCGTCCAAGGTCGGTCTGCCCTTCGATATGAACGGCGCTCAGGGCGTCGCTGTCGCGGAGCGCGTTGAACAGGAGCTTCCACGCGGTTTCATCCTTCAATCGGATGCGAGCCGTCGCCACTGGCGCCTCTCCGCGCCATAACGTCCAGCGTTGCTCCTCGCGCGACAGGGTCCATTGACCACCGCTGGGGCCGCGGACATCGATGACGACCGCTTGCCCGGGTTCGGCCGCCACGTCGCGGAACGCATGCGGCAGTCCGCGGACCGCGACGTCGATCACGGCGCCGAGATAGCGTGGATCGGCGAGTGAGTCGGCGCCGACGGCCATTCGGATCTGTTGTTGGTGGTGCCACAGTTCCGTGAACTCGCGCCCGATGTCGAACCAACCCGCCGAGGCGTGC
>DASRJR010000187.1:0-6012 GCA_035649395.1 Vicinamibacterales bacterium | reverse complement strand
AAACGGACCGCGGCCCTCCGGGGCGTCGCAGCTCGCCGTGGTCACGATCCCCAAGGCGTCGATCTTCTTCACCTGGATCAGGCACTCGTACTCTTCCCGTGGTGTCCGCGTCCACGCGTACGCGAACGTGAGCCCTTCCGTCAGGGGAACAGCCGCTTTGGCCTGCGCGGCAATTTCCTGGTCGGCGTCTGGAGGAGGAGGCGGGCAGTCCCCGCCAGGGACCAGACCTTCAGGAATCGGCAGACTTCTACCAACGCCCAACGCGGCGGCCAAGTCGTTCTGCGGTGTCGACGATGCAGGCGGATTGCTCTGTGAGGTGGCGGCTTCGCTCGCGATCTCGCCGGCGCGGGGAGGCTGATCCCCTGAACGGCCGCAGCCTGAGGCGACGACCAACGTGAGCACGACCGCGCTAAACCGTACGGTTCGCATGTCCGGAGGGAGCACCCAGCGATTAACGCACGACCGGGTGATAAACTCCGTCACGCACGTTGGGGACATGGAGAACGCCGGCGGCCCACCGGAACGGAATCCTGCAACAGACCTCGCGGCGAACGCGCCGGATCATCTGCTGCCGCTCATTTACGGCGAGTTGCGTCGTCTTGCCGCCAGCTATCTCCGTCGCGAGCGGCCCGGCCACACGCTTCAGCCGACGGCGCTCGTTCATGAAGCGTATGTGAGAATGTTGGATCAGCGTCAGGTGGACTGGTCCAATCGCGCCCAGTTCATGGGACTCGCTGCGGTGATGATGCGGCGCATCCTCGTCAATCACGCGCGCGATCGCATCGCTGACAAACGCGGCGGCGGTGCGGAACACGTTCCGCTGACGCTCGCGGGAGAAGGGATCGGCGCGGCGGAAGTGAACCTGCTCGACCTCCACGACGCGCTCGATCGTCTTGGCGCCTCGGATCCGCGCAAGGCTCAGATCGTCGAGCTGAAATTCTTCGGCGGCCTCACGACGGATGAAATTGCCGAGACGTTGCACATCTCGACCGCCACCGTGGAACGCGACTGGAAGTTTGCCCGCGCGTGGCTACATGGCGCCGTGTCAGGCACCATTTCCTGAAACGATCGCTTGACGGAACATCGCTCGCTCCTGATCCCGGTCCGTGAAAACCGACACCAGGTAACGCACGGCTGTTCGCCGGAGTCCCTCATTTCCCGGATCTAAACGTCGCGAGGTCGGTTTCCACCTGCCGTCGAAGACCGACCGCCGGACCGCTCGTTGCGCTCGGCATCGAGTTCAAGGCCTGCTCCAGCGTCTTGATGGCCTCGTCATGATGGCCCAGACGATAGTGCGCCCAGCCCAGGGTGTGCATGTAGACGGGGTTCTGCCCTCCGGCGAGTTCGACGGCGCGCGTTGCGTATTCGAGGGCGAGTTTCGGATTGCGCACATCTTCGACTTCCGTGCTGACCAGGGCCCACGCGTACTCGTTGAACGCCTCGCCCCCGGCGCCGGGCTGCTCGACTCCGGCGCGCAGCAGGGTCAACGCGTGTTGCGCGTCACGCCGCGCCTCGTCGCGTCGCCCGTTCGCCACCAGAATGCGCACGCGTTGGTTGAGCATGTATGAGAGCTCCGTCCTCATGCGTGCGTTCGCCGGGTCGGCCTTGGCGAGCGTGTCGAGCTCGGCGATCGCCTGCTCGTACGCCTGTGCGGCTTTGTCCGGCTCCTTGCGGTCGTTGTGGACGTTGGCGAGATACGTGTACGAGACCGCAAGCCGGCGGCGGACCTCCGCGTCGAGCGGATTCTTCGATAGCAGGTCGCGGTGCTGACGGATGGCGTCTTCCAGCCGGGTCGCGGCGTCGTCCGGCTGGCGATTGAGTCGCAGCGCGTTGCCAAGGCCGGTCGCATTGACGGCGTGCATGACCTGGATCGCCTTGTCGTCTGGACGTTCGCGCAGCAGCTCCTCCGTCAGCGTCAGGTTGCGACGGCAGTTGTCGATCGCGCCCGGCACGTCTCCGACCGCGATCAACGTCGTACAGAGACGTGCGGTGGTTTCGGCCAGCGCCGCCCGAGCGGCCGACTTGGATGGCACGCCGGCCCCGAACGCCTCTTCGCGCGTGGCCAACGCCTCACGGAATTTCCCGACGGCATCCTTCACGGCGCCACGAGCGAAGTACGCATAGCCGATCCGCATCGTGCTGGTCGCCATGTCCACCCGCGACTGCAGCGATTCAGGTGCATCGGCAGCGAGCGCCCGGCGGATTGCCGCGGCCTTCTCGTAGCTCTTGATCGCGCCGTCGATGTCGCCGAGATTTGCCGCACCCGGGTTGCCCTGGACGTCCCCGACGCGATCGTAGGCGGCCGCAAGTTCCTGCTGCAGGTCGCGATCACCGGCGGCTTCAGCGGCGAGACTGTCGAGGTATTCGAGCGCCTTGCTGACGACCAGCAGACGGGCCGGTGTCGACCCGGGCAGCGTGGCGATCGCGTCGTGGAATTCGAACAGGAATGACGTTGACAGCCGGCGGACGTCGCTGAAGCGCCGCTCGGCTCGGGCACGCTCGGCGCGTGCCACACGCGCCTGCGAGCTGGTGGCAATGACGCCGCCGACGAGCGTGATCACGATGGCGGCGGCTGCGGCGACGCCGAGCTTGCGCCGCCGGACGAATCTCGCTGTCCGGTACGTCCACGAGTCGCCCCGCGCGACCACCGGCAGGCCGTCGATGTGCCGTCGCACGTCGTCGTCGAGGAGCGCAACCGATCCGTACCGCTCCGCCGGATCCTTCCGCATCGCTGTGTTCACGATCGCGTCGAGATCCCCGCGCACTCGGCGCGCTGTGACGTCATCGCCCCGCCGTGCGGCCGTGAGACTCGGCTTGACGATGTCGGTGTCTGCGACGATGTGTCTGACCTCGTCCGATGACTTGCCGGTCAGTTCGTACGGACGGGCACCTGCGAGCAGCTCATACAGCAGCACGCCGAGTGCGTAGACGTCCGACACGGTTGTGACCCGCGCGCCCCGGAGTTGCTCGGGGCTGGCGTATTGCGGCGTCATCGCCTGCGCGCCAAATTCCGTGGTCATGGTCATGGTCACTGCGTCTTCACCCGTGTCGAGCAGCTTGGCGATTCCAAAATCGAGCAGCTTCGGCACGCCGTCGGTTGTGACCAGAATGTTCGAGGGTTTGATGTCGCGATGGATGACCAGGTGCTGGTGGGCGTAGGACACTGCCGTACAGACCTGTCGGAAGAGTCGCAGTCGCTGGTCCAGGGACAGCTGGTGAGTGCGGCAGTACTCGTCGATCGGCTGGCCGTCGACGTACTCCATGACGAAGTAGGGAAGTCCGTCCTCGGTCGTTCCACCGTCGAGAAGCCGCGCGATGTTTGGATGCTCGAGGCCGGCGAGGATCTGTCGTTCGTGGCGGAAGCGCTGGAGCACCGCGTCGGTGTCCATTCCGCGCTTGATCAGTTTGACGGCGACGCGCATCTCGAACTGCGCGTCTGCGCGCTCGCCGAGGTAGACCGTCCCCATGCCACCGCGTCCGAGCTCGCGGACGATGCGATAGGCGCCGATGTGAGCGGCTTCCGGCATGATCGTCGCGGCGACGCGTTCGACTCCTGCGGCCGCGTCTTTGACGAACGAAGTTGCTTCGGCATGCGAGTGGAGAAGCCGGTTCACCTCCGCGCGCAGGTCGAGGTCGTCACCGCACGCCTCGGCCAACCTGGCAGCGCGGGCCTCTGGCGGCAATTCCAGGACGCGGTGAAACAGTTCTTCAAGGCGTTGCCAGCGTTCAGGGTTCATGGGCGGCGATCTTATGCCATCGCGCGGAATGCGCTGGTGGAATGTCGAGCCACGCCCGAAGAGCCGAGAAGATTTATCCACCCTCGGAGAGACCATCGGCTACGCTACGATCGATCCATGCCGCGCCTGCGTGCTCGCCTCGCCGTCGTGCTCGCACTCATCGTCGTCAGCGGAGCGGTGTCGCTGGCACAGCGGTTCGGCGTCTTCGAAGGCGCTGGCGCCGGCATTCGGAGGGCGCCGAAGGACTTCAACGACGGTCGATTCACCGTCTGCAAGTGGATGTTCCGCAGCGATCGGTCGGAACCGAGCGGGATTGGGTGGAGCACCGACTATCCGTTTGGCGAAATCAACCTGCTGACGCGACTCGCGGAATTTACCAACGTTCACGTCAGCCGCACCGGCCGCAATGATGTCAACTACTGGGTCGTGCGGCTCACCGACGACGAGTTGTTCGATTGTCCGATGCTGATTGGCTCGGACGTCGGCACGGCGGCGCTCTCGGATACCGAAGTGCAGCGCTTGCGGGAGTACCTGCTGAAAGGTGGGTTCCTCTGGGTGGACGACTTCTGGGGCACACGTGCATGGGAGCAGTGGCAGGGTCAGATCACGCGTGTGCTGCCGGAATTCCCGATTGTCGACGTGGCGCCGGCCGATCCCATCAGGCACACCCTGTTCAACATCAACGAGGTCAAGCAAGTGCCCAGCATCTTCGCGTGGGGCGGTCCCGGGAGCGACCCGCGGGAGCGGGGGAGCGACAGTCCCCATGCAAATTTCCGCGCCATCGCCGATGCGCACGGGCGCGTCATCGTCGCCATCACGCACAACACTGACATCGGTGACTCGATGGAGCGGGAGGGAGACGATCCCGCGTACTTCGCCGAGTTCTCACCCGAGGGTTACGCGCTGGCGACGAACATCGTGCTGTATGCCTTGACACATTGAACGACGTGTGCGCGCGGCAATACGTATCTTGACGTCGCTACCACGCGACGGTGCCACAGGCGCGGAGCAACAACGCGAGCAGCACCGTCGCCACTAGGGAAACCACGATGGACCCCACGCATCCCAGCCGATTCGAATAGAGTCCGATCATGTTCCCGCGCTACTCGTCGGTCGCCTCTGTCGCGATGGCGTGTTTCGGTTCCTTCGTCGAACCGGTCCTCGATTCGGACATCAGTTCTCGAGCGACCTGAGTGAGAAGGTTGTCGGCGATCTCTTCTTCCGCGAGGGATTGACTGAGCAGCGCGCCGACCGCTGGCAAGCCGATCTGACCAGCCATTGCCCGCGCAGTCCCATACGCCGAAATCTCGTAGTGCTCGACTTTCTGGGCCGACGCAATCAGCGCCAAGTCGGCTGCGACGCTGTCTTTCTCATTCCCTTCCTCAATGACCTCGGCCCCCTCTTCCAGCAGCCCCGCCATTCCCTTGCAGAGCTTCGCCTTCGGCTGTGCACCAAGCAACGTGAAGCATTCCTTCAGCCGTTCGACCTGTTCTTTGGTTTCTTCGAGATGGTTCTCGAAGGCAGCCTTCAAACGGGCCGCGGTTGCAGCCTGCGAGAGTTTCGGGAGTGCTTTGACGAGTTGACCTTCAGCGCTCAGCAGATCGCGCAGTTCGGCAACGAGCAGCTCCTCAATCAGCTCCGGTTCCGTGGCCGTGCTGGTCGTTCGATCGTCGACGCGCGAGTCCGCTTCGCCAGTGCCCTGGGAGCCGAGCTCCTGGAACGCTGGCGCGTCGACGAACTGCCAGTCTTCACCTTGATTCCACGGGCCACGAGCATCGATCTCGCCGTCTTCGCCGACACCCGTCGAATCGTTGAAGAACTGGTCCACCAAGCCAGGGGTCGGAGGAATCTTGCCAATCGAGAACCGTGGCTTCTTGAGGCTCTCGAGCGCCGCGGTGAACGCCTTCATGTGCGTGATCTCGCGGGTCATCAGGAACTGCAGCGCGTCCTTCGTACCGGCGTCGGTGGTGAAGTTGATCAAACGCTCGTAGACGATCTTCGCCCGTGCCTCCGCCGCGATATTGCTCCGTAGATCGACGTCGAGCTCGCCCGTGACCTTCAGGTAGTCCGCGGTCCACGCATTGCCCATCGAGTTGTACAGGTTGACGCCGCCGCCACCCGCGATGGCGATAAGCGGGTCGGCCTCAGCCATCTCCCGATCGAACTTCATTGGCTTCAGGTGAAGGCGAGCAAGGGCGCCGACGATTTCCAGGTGGCTCAGTTCTTCGGTGCCGATGTCCATCAGCAGGTCTTTGCGCTCCGCGTCGTCGCAATT
>DASRJR010000186.1:0-5185 GCA_035649395.1 Vicinamibacterales bacterium | reverse complement strand
CCGTCTTCGTTCTCCTCCGTGAAGAAGAACTCGGATCCCGTGAGGCTTCCGCTGTTGTGTTCGTACGAGCCGCCGACGATGAGCGAGTTGCTCACACGTCCGGCGCGCATGGTGAACTCGCCCCGCAGTTCCTGATAGACGATGTCCTCGTCCGCCTGCTGGCTGAAGGGCAGCATCGTCAACGTGTGCGCGTCGAGATCGAACGGCGATCCGATGAAATCGCCGTCGTCGATGAACTTCTGCTGAAGGTTGCGATAGCCGAAGATCTCGGTGAGCTTGGCCCAGGGCGCCACCTGTCGGGAGTAGTTGAGGGTGATGCGATCGTCGCCGTGGTGATAGTTCGGGCCCGGGATGTTGAAGCTGGTCAGGCGATCGAAGCGCGGATCGATCTCGTGAAGCAGTCGGCCGTCGATGAACGGCTCGTTCGTCGGTGTGCTGTTGTCTGAACGGACGGTGTTGACCGAGACGAACCCGGCCGACTTTGCATCAGGGGCGAACGTCAGCTTGCCGAAGAGCGACCAGCGATCCGACTTCACGTCCTCGATCTTCGATTTCCAGAACCCGCCGCTGCGTTCAGTTTCACCCGAGACGTAGAAGCCTCCCCACGTCCCCGCCGGCCCTGAGGCCTTGAACACGCCTTTGGCCATCCCGAACTGGCCGCCGGTGAAATCGACGCCGAATTCGGGTTGCGGCGACGGATCGGCGGTTCTGACGTTGACCGAGCCGCCGATCGCGGTGCGGCCATAGAGCGCCGAGTTCGGGCCACGCACGACCTCGATGTTGCTGGCGTCGTGAATGGGCAGACCGACCGTGCGGCCCGAGTTGCGCGAGTCGACCTGAGGCACACCGTCGATCAGCAGCAGCGTGTTGGTGAACTCGTTGCCGTCGCGCGGCATGCCGCGAAACTGCACCGACTCGAACATGCCGAGCTGCGTGGCGACGACCGCGCCCGGCACGTGCGCGACCGCTTCCACCAACGCCTGATCGTTGCGGTTGTCGATCGTCGATCGCTCGACGACATCGGCTTGCGCTGCGACGTCGCCGATGCTCAACTCCGACTTGGTCGCGGTCACCTGAACGCGTTCGAGGATGTTGGGCGTCACCTCGAGCTCGACGACCAGCGCCGTCGTCTCGTTGGCGCGGACCTGCACGTCGGGCACGCGAAGCTGCAGGAAGCCGGGTCCCGAGGCGACGAGCACGATCGAGCCGGCCGGTACGTTTTCGAGTCGAAATCGCCCGACGCCATTGGCCACGGCGGTGAGCCCGGTGCCTTCGATCAGGACTGCGGCATCCGGCACCGGCCTGCCACCCTCGCGAGCGACGACGGTTCCAGTGACCACGCCGGTCTTTGCCTGCGCGGCAGACGAACGTGGGGAAGAGGCGATAACGAGGAGTGCGAGAAGAACGACCAACGGTGTACGCATGGCGGCGCAGAGTAACGAAGCGCTGCTCTGCGTGCATCTGAAGAGTTCCTGACTCGCGCTGTCAGAATCTGTTGGGTAAGTCGTCAGATCCCGGTGCCGGATCTGAAGAACATCCTGCTACAGTGATCGGCCGTGGTGAGGGCGTTCATTCAGCGGCCGCAATCGGTCTTTCTCCGCCGTGCGCTGTTTCAAGTCCACCTGTGGCTTGGCATCTCGTTCGGGTTCTATTTCTTCATCGTTGCTGTCACCGGGGCCGCACTCGTGTTCCGCATCGAAATGCAGCGGGCGTTGCACCCTGGTCTGTTCACGCCGAGTGCTCCAGGCCCGATCGCCGATCCGTTGACGATCCTCGAGCGTGTCCGCGTCGCCTATCCAGGTGGTCGCCTGTCGGGAATCGACGCACCGACCATGGCGCGGCCGACCTACCTCGCGTATGTCTCGTCGGGCGATGACTTCGCCACGATCTTGATCGATCCGGTCACTGCCAATGTGCTCGGCGAGCTGCCGGACCGATCGTTCGTGCGGACGCTGCAGGATCTCCATTTCGACTTGCTCGGCGGGCGAACCGGACGAATCGTCAACGGCGTCGGTTCGGCATTGCTGTTGATGATGTGCCTGACCGGTCTGGTGATCTGGTGGCAGGGAGCCGGCACGTGGCGGCGCGGCCTGACAGTGGACTTCGGGCGCCACTGGAAGCGGGTCATCTGGGATCTGCACAGTACGGTCGGCGTCTGGAGCGTGCTCCTCGTCGCGATGTGGGCGGTCACCGGAGTCTCCTTCGCGTTTCCATCGCAGTTTCGAGCGGCGGTGAATCGAATATCTCCCCTGACCGTCAGCCGAACGCCGCAATCGAGTCAGCCGGTTCCGGGAGCGGCGCCTGCGTCGTGGCGCGATCTCCTCTCGCGTGCGCGCGGCGACGTGCCCAACCAGTTCGTCGCCAGGGTCGTGTTGCCGTCATCCGACACAGCCGCGTTTCTCGTGATGTTCTCGCCAGCAACGCCGACGCCTGTCGGCGCTCGCCTCACATCGGTCTACCTCGATCGTTTCACCGGGGCACGGTTGCAGGAGCCGCGCGAGGCCCGCAGCGCGGGCGATGTGGTGATGGACTGGGTCGGTCCGCTGCACTTCGGCACGTTCGGTGGCGTTGCCATCAGAGTGGCCTGGTTCGCATTGGGACTCACGCCGCCCACGCTCTTCGTCACCGGGTTCCTGATGTGGTGGACGCGCGTGGTCCGCCGCAGCGGGTCCGTTTCGTCGCGATAACCTGACCAAGTCTTCAGGAAGTCTTCAGGAGAAGTCATGCGGAAGATTCGTAGACTCGAATCCCGCATGCGGGTGCTGGTGGTTGAAGACGAACCCAAGGTCGCCGACGCCCTGCGCGAGGGCCTCGAAGCCGAGGGCTACGACATCGTGGTCGAAGGCACCGGCGAGGGTGCATTCTATCGAACGATCACGGAAGCGTTCGATCTGATCCTGCTCGACCTCGGCCTTCCTGGCCGCAGCGGTCTCGATATCCTCGCGACCGTTCGCCGCAAGAACATCAAGACGTCCGTGATCGTGCTCACGGCGCGCGACACCGTCGCGGATCGTGTCGCCGGGCTCGACGCCGGCGCCGACGACTATCTGGTCAAGCCGTTTGCCTTCGCGGAGCTGCTCGCGCGCATGCGGGCGCTGGCGCGGCGTGGGCGCGAAGGGGAAGTCGTGCCGACGGTGGTCGGAGTGCTGACGCTCGATCCCCGGTCGCGGACGGTGGCGCGCAACGACGAGCCGCTGTCGCTCACCACGCGCGAATTCGAGCTGCTCGACTATCTGATGCGGCAGGCCGGGCAGGTCGTCTCACGCGAGTCGCTGGCGCGGGATGTCTGGCGGGAGCCGACGCGTTCCACGTCGCTCGACAACGTCATCGACGTGCACATCGCGCGATTGCGACGGAAGATCGATCTCGACGACACGTCGAGCATGATTCAGACGGTTCGTGGCGTCGGGTTCATGCTGCGTGATGAGGGATAGGGCGGGCTCGCAGCCGCTTCCAATTTTTGGGAGGCGGAAGCAAACCACCGAGCCCGCCCGCGCGACAGGTGCCTGCGCGATGCGAAGTCCAGGCACGCCGCCGCGAAGTACCGAGATTACCTCGGACTCGCGTTCAGTGCACTCGAACTCGTCACGAACTCTGCCTTAGCGCATACGGTTCAGTCTCGCTGCTTCAGCTTCCAGCGCGTCCGTCGCACGACCAGACGGCTGCAGGTTCACGAAGACGCCCACGCCAGGAGCGATGCGGCCCTCATAGCGCGCCGCGAGTTCGTGCGGTACGAAGCTGGCCGAGGCCGTGACACCGACGCTCGATCGAAAGCCGTTCCACGGGCGGAACGAATAGGTGTATCCGCCCTGCACTTTTGCCACCGTGAACACTTGGACGCCGTATTCATGCGCGTGCAGATCGTCCGCCGGCTTCTGCGCGAACTCCAGGCGTCCGAAGTAGGTGTGAGTGCCGTTCACCGCGAGCGTACTCTCGATCAAACCGGCGCCAGTGGTCGCGGCGAACACGCCTGCTGGAGTGAACTCGTCGCCAGCGTTGATCCCCATGGCGACGGTGGTGGCCCAGGTGCGGCGCGTGGACAGGGATCGATAGTACGCACCAGAGGCGGTGACGCGTGTCACATCCGATCGCGGCAGCGTGCCGATACCCTCTTCGGCTTCGCGCAGACGACCCGCCGACGCCTGCACGACGAGATGCGTCGTCGGAGCGATCGACAGGCGAGCGGAGAACGAGTCGAGCGGCGCGAGATCGATGTCGGTCCGATCGGCATCCGGCTCGCGTCCGTTGAAGGCGGACGCTTCCAGCTTCCACCGCGATGTATAGACGCCCGTTGTGACCACCCCGAACGACACGTGCGTCGAGTCGAGCCAGTGGTGGGCGATCGGCGCGATCGGGTTCGCCATCGCAGAAAGACGATGGGGAAAGCCGGGAAGGCCCAGGGCGGGTTCGCCGGCCGGTCCGCCATACACCTCCCAGCGGACACCTCGCGTCAACGGTCGATCATACGTCGCGGTCAGCTCCATGAAGAGGTCGTGCGGGTGCTGGCGGTCGTGAATGCTGTCGCCGTCGCACACCTCACCGGTCGCCAGGAGGTTCGGATAGCCGCAGCCGCGAACGGTCCACGGTTCGGCGCTGACCATCGACCGCAGCGTCAGCCGTCCTGCTGAGAGCGACCGACTCGCCATAACCATCATCCAGTTGATGCTGCCCGCCTGGCGTCCACGGTGATGCTCGCTGCCCGATTCCGAGATGAATTGAAGGAAGACGTTTCCATGCAGCGCCAGATCCCAGGCTTGGCGCCGAGTGTGCCAGCCGTGGCTGCTCGAGACGGCTGGCGCCCAGGCCGTCCCCGACTCCTCGACCGGCGCGGAGCCGTCTCCGGACGAATGCTGGTGATGCGCGGCTGCGTGATCCTCAGGTTGCTGCGCCGCCGACGCGGACGCGATCGGCCACAGGGTGCACGAGGCCAAGACGATGCACCATCGAACCGCGAACGAGCGTGGCGCGATCAAAATGTCAGTCGCGCGCCGAACTGCATCTGGCGTGGGTCTTTGGCGCTGAAGATGCGGCCGAAGTTCGGGTTGCCGAACACACGATTGGGGAGATCGAAGTTCGTCCGGTTGAAGAGATTGAAGACCTCCCATCGCAGTTCGAGCGACCGCCGCGCCGCCACCAGCCACGTCCTGGCCAGAACGAGGTCGATGTTGGCGTAGCCGGGGCCGAT
>DASRJR010000185.1:0-3091 GCA_035649395.1 Vicinamibacterales bacterium | reverse complement strand
TGCACGAATGGCAGGCAGGGAGCCGCGAGGCGCTCGATCGGCTGATGCCGATTGTCTACGACGAGCTGCGAGTGCTCGCGTCAAGGCAACTGGCGCGCGAATGGCGCCAGGACCGCATGCAAACGACGGCAGTGGTGAGCGAGGCGTACGTCAAGCTGTTCGGTCAACGCGAGGTCGATTGGCAGAATCGTGGGCATTTTTTCGCCATCGCCGCGCAGATGATGCGGCGGATCCTCGTCGACCATGCGCGGCGCGAGCATTCCGAGAAGCGTGGCGGCGGCGGCATCCATCTGGAGTTGCAGAACGCGGAGGAGCAGCCTGCGGCGACGGTTGATGCCGTCGACGCGCTCGCGCTCGATCTGGCGCTTCAGAAGCTCGAAGCACTGGACCCGGAGCAGGGCCGCATCGTGGAATTGCGGTTTTTCGGCGGGCTGACGGTTGAAGAAACCGCGGCAGCCCTCGGGATCTCGGCCCGAACCGTCAAGCGCGACTGGGCGCTCGCGAAGGGCTGGCTCTATCGCGAGTTGACCGGAGGCGTCAGTGGACCGGAGGGACTATGACCCCGATCGCAACGATAACGCGCGTACCCCTATGAGCCGGCTTGACTGCACAGTGGCACATGCCGCCGAAGCCTGATCCTACGCGCCGACTGAAACCATGAACCGAGAGCAGTGGCAGCGAGTAAAGAGCGTCGCAGGAGCGGCCCTCAGTGAACCCGGCGCCACTCGGGATGAATACGTCGCGAGCCTGTGTCAGGGTGATGACGAGCTCGAGCGCGAGGTGCGCTCGCTGCTGTCCTCCGCTCTCCTCGCCTCCGAACTGTTTGAGGCGCCCGCGTTTTCGGCTTATGGAGCGACGGTCGTTTTGGACGATGCCACCCGACCGCTTTCCACGCGCATCGGCGCACGCATCGGTTCGTATCGCATCATTCGGGAGATCGGCCGCGGCGGAATGGGGACGGTCTTCCTGGTGGAGCGTGCCGACGACGAGTATCGGCAACGGGTCGCGCTGAAGATCGCGTATGACGCGCGATCGCCGAGCATTCTCGAACGATTTCGTGACGAACGGCAGATTCTCGCCACGCTCGACCATCCAAATATCGCGCGGCTCATGGATGGCGGGACGACCGTCGACGGGCTTCCGTACCTCGTGATGGAGTACGTCGAAGGCGTTCCGCTCGATGAGTACTGCACGGCCAACCGGCTGAATCTCAACGAGCGGCTTCGTTTGTTCCGCCAGATTTGCTGCGCCGTCGATTTCGCGCATCGCAGTCTGGTCGTGCATCGCGACCTCAAGCCGCGCAACATCCTCGTGACCGATGGCGTTCCAAAGCTCCTGGATTTTGGCATTGCGAAGCTGATGGATCACGGGGCGCTGGAGGGCCCGTCGAGCGGTCCAGGGTCGAATACCGGGCTGCTGCTGACGCCCGCGTATGCGAGCCCCGAACAGGTTCGGCGTGAGCCGGTCACGACGGCGACCGACGTGTACGCGCTCGGCGTCATCCTCTACAAGCTGCTGACCGACCGCAGTCCCTATCGGCTCGAGTCAGATGCCGCCCACGAGCTCGCGACCGCGATTTGTGAACAGGAACCGATTTCGCCAAGCGCTGCGTTGCGGGAAATGAGCACCGGATCGGCAGCCGCCGTCCGTTCCCCGAAAGAGCTGCAAGGTGATCTCGACACCATCGTGTTGAAGGCCCTCCGCAAGGAACCCGAGCGCCGTTATTTGTCTGCTCAGGCGTTGTCGGACGACGTCCAGAGGCACCTCGACGGACAGCCCGTGAAGGCCCGCGGCGACGCGGTCACCTACCGGCTGGCCAAATTCATTACCCGCCATCGCGCGGCCGCGCTCGTGGCGGCCCTCTTCCTGGCGAGTCTGCTTGGAGGGATGGCCCTGTTGGTCCGGCAGTCGCGGATCGCCGAGGCCCAGCGTCAACGCGCCGAACGGCGGTTCAATGATGTACGGAGGCTCGCGGGGTCCTTCCTGTTCGAGTTTCACGACGCCATCAAGTCTCTTCCTGGATCTACCCGGGCCCGCGAGCTCGTCACGAAACGAGCGCTCGAATACCTCGACGGTCTGGCCGGAGAAGCTGCGGACGACCCGACACTCAGCGCGGAGCTGGCGCGTGCCTATCAGAAGCTGGCCGAGGTACAAGGCGACGTGCGTGAAGCAAATCTCGGCGACCGGCCAGGCGCGCTTACAAGCTACCGCAAGGCGCTCGCGCTACAGGAGCCACTGGTTGCGGCTCGACCGCTCGACCGGTCGTTGCAGGCGGATCTTGCGCGGACCCTCCGCGGCCTCGGCGACGGACAGGTGATGATGCGCGAGTTCTCGTCTGGGATCGGCAGCTATCGCCGGGCCTTGTCGATCGCCGAGACGCTCGTTGCGGCGGAGCCACGTGATCGCGGCGCGCAGCGGGATCTCGCCCTCAGCCATTACCGGCTCGCCAAGGCATTGGGCCAGCTCAACGAGCATGAAGGCGTCAACAACGCCCTGCAGCAGGCGATCGCGATTCTCAGACCACTTGCCGTGGACGTGTCTGACGTCGATTCACGACTCGCGCTCGCGCGTGCCCAGAAAGCCCTGGGGCTCGCGCGTGCGGCCCAGGGCGATCACAAGGCAAGTCTGGCTCTGGAGCAGGAGGCGGTTCGGCTGATCGAGGCATTGGCTCTCGCCGACCCGCTGAACATGACGATCCGGAACGAGGTCGCCATGACTCACTGGGAGGTGGGCCGCGCCCATCGGCGTCTTGGCAATCTGGAGGATGCGCTGGAAAGCCTGCGCCGGGCCGAGACGATTACCGCCTCGATGGCCGCGACCGATCCGAGCAATGCGCAAGCGCGGTGGCTGCAGGGGCTCCAGCTCAATTTTGGTGGCGTCATCCTCAAGGACATGCATCGCGAAGCCGAAGCGGTGGGTCTCCATCTCAAAGCGCTTACGCTGCTCGAGCGCGTCGCACAAGCCGATCCCGCCAACGAGAGTTATACGTACAACGTAGCCAATACCAGCCAACTGATCGGCGATTCGTACGTGGAGATGGCTGGCCACGTCAAGTCCGCGACCGAGAAGCTTGCGGCCTGGCGCGACGCCC
>DASRJR010000184.1:0-10348 GCA_035649395.1 Vicinamibacterales bacterium | reverse complement strand
TCACGGACGTAGGTCTGTGTCGTGTCGGCAAGGTGCGTGAATTGAAACGGCATCACGTCGGCATCCGCGAGCCTGATCACGGCCGTGCCGATGGTCTGGGCCAGCGCGCGGCCGTACGCGAAGTCGGTATCGAGGAATTTCGTGAAGTGGTAGTAATCGTCGTAGATCGAGTGATAGATGCCGTCGTTCTCGTCGAAGCCGCCGAACCCGACATTCAGCGTCGGCACCCCGGTGTGCTGCAGGAACGCCGAGTAGTCCGACCCCGAACCGAGCGCGCTGATGCGGAGATCCGGGCGGCTGCGGGCTTCGGTGCGCGCCGCCGGCGACGGGCCCGCGATCGCGCGCGCCTGCATCCGCTTCCACACCGACTGCCTGGTCTGCGGATCGTCGACCAGCTTCGCTACGTCGTTCACCAGTGATTCGAGCGCGTGCGATCCCCCCACACCGAGGAATCCACGGCCGTTGCCATCGGTGTTGATGTAGAGCGCCGCCTTCTCACGCAGTTCGGTCTCGTGATCCTCGACCCACTCGGTCGAACCGAGCAGCCCCTGCTCTTCTCCATCCCACGCGGCGTAGACGATGGTGCGCTTCGGCCGCCAGCCGCGCTTGACCAGCTCGCCGAGCGCGCGCGCCTCCTCGAGCTCCGCCGAGACGCCGCTCACGGGATCCTGAGCCCCGTTGACCCAGGCATCGTGGTGATTGCCGCGGACGATCCACTCGTCGGGATACACCGCCCCGGGCAGGCGCGCGATCACGTTGTAGGCGCGCTTCTGGCTCCAATCGAACGCCAGTTTCAAGTGAACGCGAGCCGGCCCCGGCCCGAGTCGATATGTCATCGGCAGCCCGCCTCGCCACTCGGTCGGCGCCGTCGGCCCCGCGAGCGCCGCGAGCAGCGGCTGCGCGTCGCCGTAGGAGATCGGCAGCACCGGAATCTTCGTCAGCGTCGTGACCTCCTTGAGGGTCAACCGCTTCGCCGTCGCGGTCGAGGCGACGCCAGGCGTCAACGGATCACCCGGATACGTCGGCATGTCCATCACACTGCCACGCTGAACACCGTCCTTGTTCCGCATCGGGCCGTCGGGAAACACGCCGTCGACGAAATAGCCGTCGTCACGTGGATCGGAGTAGATCAGACAGCCGATCGCGCCGTGCTCGGCGGCGACCTTCGGCTTGATCCCGCGCCATGACGCGCCGTAGCGTGCGATGACGATCGCGCCGTTGACCGAGATGCCGCGCCGCTCCAGCTCCTCGTAATCCGATGGGCGGCCGTAGTTCACGTAGACCAGCGGCCCGGTGACGTCGCCGTCGATCGAATACGCGTTGAACGACGGCAACTGCTCGCTCTTCTGCGATGACGTGGGATCGACGGCGACCGGCGGCTCTTCGAGCGAGGCCTTGAACTTCGTCGGCTCAAGCAGCTCGAGCACGCGTTCCTTCGGCGTCGGGAACAGCACGTCGTAGGTCTCGATCCGCGCGTCCCATCCCCATTCCTTGAAGCGCGCGAGGATCCACTCCGCGTTCTGCTTGCCGTACGACGAGCCCAGATGATGGGGGCGAGCCGACAGCGTCCGCATGAACTCGCCGATGCTCTTCGCCTCGGTGAGCCCGCGGAATGTCGCATCCCACGCCGGCACCTGCGCGGCAACGGGCAGCGACGACGCGAGCAGCAGCACGACCAGCAGTCGTTTCATGGCGACATTGATTCTGGCATGATCCGGGAATGGCCAGCGTCTTCGGCAAGTTGAATCTCAAAGATCAGGACGAAATCGTCGTCCTCAACGCTCCCGCCAGCTTCGAGCCCGAGCTTGCCACGCTCAGCGACGTGCGGATCAAGCGATCGATCGGTGACGTCAAGGCGATCGCGTTCTCGCTGGCGTTCGTCACCAAGCAGAAGGAAGTCGATGCGATCGCCAATGCGGTGGCCAAGAAGACCGCCGGCGACGCGATCGTCTGGTTTGCCTATCCGAAGAAGTCGTCGAAGCGGTACACGAGCGATCTCGGAATGGGCACGAGCGGCTGGGCGCCGCTCGGCGAGGTCGGCTTCGAGCCCGTCAGGATGATTGCCATCGACGAAGACTGGACGGCGGTGCGTTTTCGCCGCGCCGGCTTCATCAAGACGCTCACCCGGGACAGCCGCGCGATCATGTCGAAAGAAGGCAAGGCCAAGGCCAGACGTCGCGCACGATAACTGCCGCGGCGATGGTGTTGTATGCGCTCGGTGCGGCTGGTGCCGCCGCGCAGGCGCCGCTGTCGCCGCGCGAGGCCTTGGGTGCGCTCAAAGCGGGCAACGATCGGTTCGCCCGCAACGCCTCGAGCCCGGCGTCGCTCAGCGTCAACCGACGGCAGGAGCTCGCGATCGCACAGCATCCGATCGCGATGGTTCTGTCGTGCGCCGATTCACGAGTGCCGCCGGAGTTCGTCTTCAACGCGGCGGCAGCGACACCGCCTGTCAAGCAGACGCCGAAGCAAACACTCGGCGTCGCGCCGTCGGCATCGCCGAAGCAGGTGGCGGCGGCGATTGCCGAGGCGATTCGATCAGCGGAGGCGGCCCAGGTGAGTCGCCAGGCCGCGCGTACGCCCGCCTCGCGACGTCGCACCGAAACGGTCCGTCAGGCGCCACCACCCGCCCGGCGTTACGAGGTGCATTGGCCTGAACAGCGTATGGTGGTGCAGTGGCCGATGCCGACCAGCGATGGAGTGACTCTGGTGTGGCCGGTGCAATAGAACGCGGGCGTCAGCCCTTCACATACGACAGCTTCTCGGCGACTTTGCCGTCGCGCACCCGAAAGAGATCGACCCCTCGCACGTGTCCTGGGACGCCGTCGCGGACCCAGTGATACATCCAGCGCACGACGCACCGGTCGCCAGCCTCCACCAGTTCTTCGGTCTCGAAACGAGCGTGCGGGGAGCGTTGGAAGAACTCGGTCCAGAAAGTCCGGACGGCAGTCTGACCAACGATTCGCGTTCCATCCGGAGCCGGGCGTGTGTTCTCGAAAACGCAGTCCTCGGTCATCAGGGCCATGATGGCGTTCACGTCATGACGGTTGAACGCGTCGTTGAATTGTTCGACAACCGCCGTGGCAGTGCCTGGAGACATAGTCCCTCCCGCAACACCTCATGGTAGAGGTGGTCCTCGCCATTGCACACTTTTTCTGTGCAAGCTAAACCAAATGAACCAGTTAGACTAAAGGCGCCCCCCGTACTTGTCGACACAAGGGGAGGAGTAGATCTCTATCCAAAGCTGAGTCCGAGGCAGAATCATGCAGTTGCGCGGCTTTCGCCGAGTTGTCACTCTTGTCGTCATTTTGGGCGCTTCACCATTTCCTTCAATTGCCCAAGATGCACCCATTGCTACCTTCAAATCGGGCGTAGACCTCGTGTCGGTCAGCGCTGTCGTGCGCGACAAGAAGGGGCGGGTCGTTCGATCGCTCACCCAAAAGGACTTCGTGGTGATGGATGGAGGCGCGCCGCGGAAGATCGTCGAACTGCACGCCGACGAAACCGCGCCGGCGAGCGTCGCGTTGCTCGTCGACGGCAGCGGCAGCATGGCGGTGGGTGCCGCGCTCGACTCCTCACGCGACATCTGCAAGTGGGTGCTGACCACACTCGACGAGAGGCGTGATGATGCCGCGCTCTTGAGCTTCGATACCCGCCTGCTCACGCTACGCGATTTCACGGGACGATTCGAAAATATCCGCACTGGCCTCGGCGAGCTCGGAGCGTTCGGCTCGACGTCGCTGTACGACGCGATCGCCGGCGCCTCGGCCATCGTCGCACAGCGCGCGCGCAATCGTCGCGCAGTCATCGTGCTCACCGACGGCGCCGATACGGCCAGCAGCTATACGCCGGATGAAGTGGCATGGATCGCGAGCACGATCGATGTGCCCGTTTACGTGTTCGCCGTCGCGCAAACGGCATCGCCAGAGGCCGAGCTTAAAGAGAAGGACAAGGCCCAGCTGCCGTCGAATCCGCTCGCCGATCTCGCTCGCTCGACGGGCGGCGATTACTTCATCGCCGGCAGTCCAGCTCTGGCGGTCAACGGCATCATTCGACTGGTCGAGGAACTGCGCCATCAGTATCTGATCGCGTTCGAGCCGGCCTCGGGCTCCGGCATGCGTCAGCTCGAAATCAAGACGAAGAAGAACAACCTGCGTGTCAGCTCGCGCCGCTGGTATACTTCTGGGAACAGCGTCGTAGCAAATTAGCGCTACTCGAAGTTCAACGTCACGTCTCGAAGACACGGGCGCACCTCATGGTGGGTGCGCCCGTTTCTTTTTGAGTGGAGTGGACCGCGGAGATAGCGGTCGCGATGAACGCAGATCGGTTCTGGCACGGCTGCAACTACCCCTGGTCGACCGACGGCCGCACCATCTATTACGGTTTGGACTTCGGCGACAACATCTGGGGATCTCACCTCGGCGTCTCGACCCGGCAACCTGAAATCGAGCGCGATTTCGCCAGCATGGCCGCGCTCGGATTCACGGTGGCGCGCTGGTTCCTCTTCGGCGATGGCCGGGCCGGCATCGTCTACGACGACCGTGGCATCCCGATCGGCTGCGACGCGCATCTCTTCGAAGACGTGGACGCGGCACTGGAGATTGGGGGACGCGTCGGCGTCCGGATCGCGTTCGTCCTGCTCGACCATCACTGGATGTTCGACGGCATCCCCGATGTCCTCGCGGACCCGGCGTCGGGCCGGCTCGTCGACGCACCGCTCCTCGGCGGACGCGCCCACGTGCTGATCTCGGAGCGCGGCCGCGATGCGCTGCTCGCGCGCGTGATCGAGCCGCTCGTCACGCGCTATGGTCACAGCGGCAGCCGTGCCGATCTCGGCCGTCATCTGTTCGCCATCGAACTGATGAACGAGCCGGACTTCGTTGTGAGGGAATGGAGCCGTCATCGCCATCGGCGAGTGAGCCAGCCGCTGCGATTCGATGCGCTCGCCGAGCTCGTCACGCGGCTCAGCGCGATGGTGCACGCCTCGACCGGCGCGCTCTCCACGATCGGCTGCGCGCGACTCGATCATCTGACGGCGTGGAACGATCCGCGCCTCGGTCTCGACTGCGTTCAGCTGCACACGTATCCGGACACGATGCACTTGCATCGAGACCGCGATGTCTACGGCATCGCGGCAGCGGCACTCGCGTCGGATCTGCCTGTGGTGCTCGGCGAGTTTCCCGGTGACGGCCCGCGGCAGCACCCCGTTCACGCGCACCCGCCGCCATGGACGCTCAACGACTATCTCGAGTTCGCGCTGAATGCCGGCTACGCCGGCGCATGGCCATGGAGCTTCAGCGGCACCGATGCGTACGGACGGTTCCCGCACGACCCGCTGAGGGAATTCGCTCGAAGATATCCCGATCTGGTGAATCCGCTCGCCCACGACGCGGAGGCAACGGATCGGAAGATCACCCCCCGTTCCCCCCGTGTGATCTAGTCGATACCCCGAGTGCTGACTAGAAACGCACGCCGACGCCGACACGCACTTCGTTCGTGCTCAACGATCCGCCGAGCGCGAGCGCGTCGACCCACGTGTCGGACAGCACGCGGCGATGGCGATATCCGATGTCGGCGAAGAGCGGTCCATGCTGCAGGGTGATGCCGGCGCCGAGACCGGCCATCGGCGCTGTGCGATTCAAGAACGACAGCCCGATGTTCGCGAGCGTGCTCTCGAGTCCCGGCTGAACGCCACTGATGTGAGGAGTCAGACGTGCGAGGCCGGCAGACGCCTCCGCATATGGACGCACGGCCGACGACCCACTCGACAAGCGCACGCCGCCCGAGGCGTAGAACGCCGACACGCTGAAGCCGATCGGACTCAGACCAATCAGCGTCTGCGTCTGCGATGGCAGCACGTCGCCGATCCGCCCGGCTTCACCGATCAAGTGGACGTTGGGCGTCAACTCGCCGACGACCGCGCCGCCGAACGTCGGACTCACAGAGTTCGGACTGTTCACGCCGAGTCCGCCGAACGCTTGCAGCGACGCTCGCGGCTCCTGTGCGGAGGCAGCCGATGTCACGAACAGCGCGGCAACAGCGATCGCCGCAAACGGTGTGATGCGCATTAGTCGTTCCCTCAAACGCTGGCGATCTCACCGTTGGCAAGAGCCGTACCGTCGCGAAACCCTGGTATCGAGTGTCGATGCGCTCGTTTCGACGCAGATCGTCACCTGACGACGACAGGTCGGCTGTTGAGTGGTCTTAACGCGGGTCACGAGGAGCAGCAGCGTCGGGCGTGTCCTTGTGGAACTTCAGGTCGATCTCCGGTGTCGCCGGAACCGCGTCGATTCAGCTCGACTGAACGACCACCGCTTTGTCCGCGAGCTTCTCCGCCACCAGCTCGCCGTTCACCTTCTTCACGCGGACGTTCACCGAACGAATGCTGGATCGCAACGCGATCTGCACCGACGTGAAGCCGTCGGCGCCGTAGTACACAGCGCCGCCGGAGAACACGAGCGTCTCGAGCGTGCCAGCGGACATCGAGGCCTCGCGGCGGAGACGCACGGCGTCGCTGCACCTGTAATTGGGCGACCACGCGCCCTTGAGGAACCACGCCGCCACGGTCGCCGCGACTTCGTAGCGCTCGAGAAACTCCTCTTCCTTGACGAAGTAGTGCATCAGCACTTCGGGCATGCTCGCCTCTACTTCTTCGACGCCGTGGCCTCGTCCGCACGCGAGCCCGACAGCGTATTGCGCATCGCGTAGTTGCCTTCGTGGCAGGCGTACTCGAACATCTGATAGCCGTTGTCGCGCCGCAGCGGAAACGACACCTTCCACGGCGCCGTCCACGTCTTCGGATCGGTGATGGTGACGTCGTACTGCAGGATGTTCGCGCTGAGCGGCGTGAAGCGCTCCTCGAGCACCAGGCTGTCGCTCGGGATCAGCATCATGCCGTTGCCCTGCATGCCGGTCTTGCCATTGAGGTTCGTCGTTCGGACGACCAGCGTGTTGCCCTCGAAGTGACCGCGCGAGATGCCCATGTAGGACTTCATCGCCGCAGGCGGCGCTGGCCGCCCATCCAAGGGGATGATTCGCGTCTCGTGGATCATCTCGTTGCGAAACGCGACATAGCCAGGTGACTGGATGATCTGGTTGCCGTTGTTGTAGACGACCGGCATCATCGAGCCGACGACGCCGCGCGAGATGCATCGATCGTACGGGCCCAACTCGTCAGCGCTCTTGAACCCAGTCTGCTTGGCGTACGTTCCGCCAGCGGTCTTCTGCCGCGCCGCACCGTCCGGCGTCATCGACGGCATTCGACCGTTGGCTGGTTCGACGATGAGCGACGACTGCCGGGACGGAAGGCCGCGCTCGAGCCAGTGCGGCGGCGGCGAGGTCACGCCGCCAACGTCGCCCAACGCGACGATCTCAGCCGGCGGATTCTTGAGATCGAACTCGAGCACATCGAGCTTGGCCTGCTTCTCGGCCTGTGCCTCACGCTCTTTGAACTCCGCTTCGGACAGGAACTGGCGATTGCCGAATTGCGTCGGGCGCTCGAACGGCACGCCGACCATGTCGGTGCTGGGCCAGATTCCCTGCAGATCAGGATCGCCCCACGGCGTGCGTGGTGCCGTGTAGGTCGATCGAGAGGCGGGACTCTCCGGAGCAGGAGCCTGAGCAATCAGCGGCACGAAGGACAGGGCCATTACGGCCGCTATCCCGGCTGGCACGAACATCCGACGCAACATGAAGGGGACCTCCCATAAATGGGGTCGGGAGTCTTTTTACGATTTGCGAAAAATGACTCCCGACCCCATTATCTTCCCTTGACGACGCACCACGTCGTCATGCAGCGCTTCTGCTGGACGTTCGTCGTCTTGATCGGGTCGATGAGCCTGCCGCCAAGCTGTTCGGAATACCGCAGCAGCATCGCCTCGTCGACGATGAACCGTTCGGTGCCGTCTGGGAGCGCGACCACACGGCCAGCGCGGCCGATCCGATCTTCGAGCCCGATGTTGGATGCGAGTCGTGCGAAGAACAACCCGCCGGGCGCCAGCACACGCCACATCTCGGCGACCATCCGACTGAAGTGATCCTCGTCGGACGCGAAGTGCAGCACCGCGCTACTGATGACGGCATCCATCATGGCGTCGTCGAACGGCAGACGATCCAGGTCGGCTACAACGAACTGCTCGGCGGGGATGTGAGGCGCGAGCGCGGCGGCGACCTCGCGCGTGCGCCGGATCGCGTCAGGCTCGCTGTCGACGCCGTAGCAGTCCAAGCCGTTCCGCAGGAAGTAGATCAGATTGCGGCCGTCACCGCATCCGGCATCGAGCACGCGGCGGCGCGTGTCGAACCGGCCTCTCAGGATCTGGTCGAACAGGTAGATGTCGATGTCGCCGAACTGCTGTCGCAATGCAGCGCCGATGCGGTTCACCACTCGGCGTCCGGTCGGCCGAACCAGATCCACGCGATGTAGTCGACGAGCGGCGGCTGACCTCCGACTTCGCGCAATCTCGCGTTGACCTGGCCGCGGTGGTAGGTCGAGTGGCTCGTCACCTGGAACATCGTCTCGGCCAACGTCGGTACGCCGAACGAGCGACCCATCTGCCGCTCGTACTCCGCGACGAAGGGCATGACCACTCCGCGCGTCAGAGACGAGGGCTCCAGTCGCTCGACAAAACGCGTGACGTCCGGGTAATACGTGATCGCGCGGCCGCGAAGCTCGGCGAGCTCACCGAATTCCTTGAACGCCTTCAGTTCCGCTTCGAGCGCGTCGCCCCGCCACACCAGCAGGAACAGTCGCTGAACGAGATGCAGATGCGTCAACAGATCGCGCAGCCGCGGATCCGTGCGCGCCCCTTCGTGTGCCAGCACCGCGCGCCACACCGATGCGTCCGCCCACTGCATGTGACGCAGCAGATCGGACAGCACACTCGTGGAAAAGCTCTCGACGGTGGCGGTCACTGATTCCTTGCCGGCGGCATCTCGCCCGTCGTGAAGCGCGGCAACCGCTCGTCACGCATCGCCAGGTGATACGCGACCGATGCGACGAGGGCGGCCGACTGCTTGGTGTCCTCTTCGACGATCCGCTCGTAGGTGTCGAGGTTCGTGTGCCACGTATAGGTCTGGTACTGGATCGGATCGAGCATCGCATTCACGCCAGGCAGGCCGGCCTGGCTGAACGACGTCCAGTCGCTGCCCCCGGACGCGCGCGAGCGCGTCGTCGTGGCACCGAGCATGCCGAGGTCCTTGAGCGATGTCGCCGACTCGCGCAGCACGGCGGCGGCCGCGGGCGGACCAAAGGCCGTGAAGGCGCGAATCCGACCGGTGCCGTTGTCGACGTTGAGATAGGCGCTGAGCTTGTCGAAATCGGCTTTCGGCGATTCGAACGTGCCGAAGTGTTCGCGCACGTACGCGTCCGATCCGAGCAGGCCCTGTTCCTCGCCGCTCCAAAGCGCCACCCGAATCGTGCGCCGCGGTTTCACGCCGATCGCCGAGATGATTCGGACCGCTTCCATCATGATCGCGCAGCCGATGGCGTTGTCGGTCGCGCCGGTGGCCGTGTGCCATGAATCCAGGTGGCCGCCGACGATGACGACCTCGTCGGCCTTGTCGGTGCCCGGGATCTCGGCGATGACGTTGTAGTTGGTCCGGCCCTCCGGATACGTCCGATTGACGATCTCGAACTCGAGCTCCACCTCGCGCCGATCGGCGAGCAGGCGGGAGATGCGTCCGTAGTCCTCGTTGCGCATCACCACGGTCGACGGCGCTTTCGTGACGTCGTAAGTGGCGTTGCTGAACGCGCGAATCTGACCGTGATCCCGCGCGGCGTCGTTGATGCGAACGAGCACGCCGTTGGCGACCATGAACTGATTCAACTGCCGCTGCACCTGCGCGTTCGTCAACGGGCGGGGCGTCGAAGCCTGCGGTGCCGGCCCCTGGCCGCGCGGTGGGGTCGGCGGCGCGTTCAACAGTGCCAGGACGTCGGCCTCTTCGCGCCGCAACGACGGCGGATTGAACGTCACGGGCACACGTTGATGGGCACCGACGAGGACGATCTTTCCCTTGACCGTGGCCCTGATCGTCTCGAGGTACGACGTCAGGCTGTCCTGCGTGATCGGCGCTGCCGGCAGCACGATCTGAACGGCCGGCGAACGGACCACTCCATTCGTGCCAGGCGTCCACGAGAGCGCTTCAACGACCAGCGCATCTTTGACCGGGGACAGCATGTGGGCGACGAGCCGTTCGTTACCCCATCCGGGAAGACCGAAATCCCACGGCTCGAGATGGGCGTTGACCAGCCCCCAATCCCGCAGCTGCTGCATCGCCCACTCACCGGCAGCCTTCAAGTTCGGCGACCCGGTGAGCCTCGGCCCATACACGTCGGTCAGCATGTGCACCGACG
>DASRJR010000183.1:0-8191 GCA_035649395.1 Vicinamibacterales bacterium | reverse complement strand
ACCGGCGGCCTAGTCGTTCTTGACGACGACGCCGTCCTTCATGACGAAGGAGACGCGTTCGAGCTCGGTTATGTCGGTAAGCGGGTTGCCTTTCACGGCCACGAGGTCCGCATGTTTGCCGGGCTCGATCGAGCCAATCCGGTCGCTCCACCCGAGCAGCTCCGCTGCGACCGTCGTTGCGGAACGGATGGCCTGCATAGGCGTCATGCCGTAGTCGACGTAATACTTGAACTCACGCGCCTGATTGAGCGCGCTCCACGGGAACCCACCGACATCGGTGCCAAAGGCAATCTTCACGCGCTTCTGCAACGCCAGCCCGAATGCGCGCCGCTCGCTCTCCACCATCTTCGGCCAGTCGCCGCCGCGACCGGGGGCGACGTAAATCGTGACGGTGACCGTCGGAACCCAGTAGGTGCCGCGTTTCGCCATCTCGGCGAGCGTATCGTCCGCGAGTCCGTTGCCATGCTCGATCGAGTCGACGCCGGCGCGCAGCGCCGCGGCAATGCCATCCGCTCCGATCGCATGCGCCGCCACCGGACGTCCCAATCGATGCGTCTCGTCGACGATAACGCGCGCTTCATCGTCGGTGAAGTTGACGCGGCTGTGCAGCGATCCGTCGGGTGCATAGAAGTAGGCGCGGTCCGAGTAGTACTTGATCAGATCGGCGCCGTGCGAGATCTGCTCCCGCACGGCGAGCCGCGCGTTGTCCACGCCGTCGACCACCTGGACACCGTGAGGCAGCGACAGCTCCCACGAGAAGCCACTGAGTGGATACATCCCGGTTGGCGCCATCGCGCGCGTCGCGACAAACAGATGCGGCCCGGGAATCTCGCCGCGGTCGATCGCCCTCTTCACATCTACGTCCGCGTACATCGCGCCTTCGGTCTCGAGATCGCGCAGCGCAGTGAAGCCGTGCTCGAGCGCAATCCGCGCGTTGCGTGCCGCCAGGATCGCGCGGTAGGGAATCGACTGCTTGAGGAGCTGCGCCTCATACTCCGCCGAAGTGACGTCGCCCTGCAGCAGCAAGTGAGTGTGCGCGTCGATGAGCCCCGGTAGCACAGTCGCGCGAGACAGATCGATCACCGTCGCGCCGGCCGGCGGTGTTCCGCCGGGCGTCGCCGACAGGATGCGGTCCTTCTCGACGACAATCAGCGCATTGTCGATCGGCTGATCGCTCCTGCCGTCGATCAGGCGGCCGACGCGAATCGCGATCCGCGTGGGAGCCTGCGCCAGCAGCGGCAGCGTCGCCACCAGCACGAAGATGAATGCGAGCGATCGTCGACGCATGAACCCCCCTCGCCTGATGAAGTCGCGATCGTGGCCTGTCCACCGAACGTTTCGCTCGTGCTCCTGGTCCGAGAGATTCTTTTCGTAAATGGTCCTTGAGTCCAGTGGTCCATGGTCGCGCAGTCCAATGCGGGTTGAGCGCAAGAGTGGACCGCCAACCAAGGACCTACACCGATATTCACTTGAGTTGAGAACGAAACGACACTCCGACGCAACGAGATGCGACTCACCGAGGCACTGAGGTCACCGAGATCTTTGGCTTTCTCGTCTCGGTGCCTCGGCGCCTCGGTGTGTCGTTCGGGCTTTTAGGGACTAGGAAGAGGCGCGCGAAGGACGCGTGTCAACGTCGCGTTCGCGAGGACGAACACCGCCGGCCACGCCATCACGAACGACAACCACCACAACGGCCTCAAATCGTCGGCCGTGCCGACGATGCCGTCCGGGCCCGGTTGAGGGCGCACGACACCCCACCCGAATATCAGCGAGCCCTCGAGCGCTTTCTCGCTCAGCGCTGTGAGTGCGACCGTCGCCACCGCAACTACCACAGTCGACCACGGACGACGTCGCACGGCGCGTGCGGCGTCGATGCCGTAGAGCGCAGGCAGGAGGACGAGCAGCATTCGCATCACGCCCGTCAGATACAACCCGATCGGACGGAAATGCGCGATGGCATATCCCTCGCGCGTCCCGGTGGTCGTCGACGCGAGCGTGCCCAGGACAACGACCAGCGCGAATAATGCTGTGACACTCCACCATGCGCGACGTGTTACACGGCCCAACGCGAAACCAGCCGTCCACGACCACGCCACGAGCGCGAGCCACATCAGCGTCGCCGTGGCTGCCGACGCGAGGAAATCGCGTCGCCATCCGGGTATGGCGAGGTAGGCCCAGTCGCCCGTACGCGAATAGAGCGAGAGGTGAAATGCCGTGCCGTCGGCAAACCAGCGCGACGTGACGCTCAAGAGAAAGCCGAGTGGAATCGCAATCGTGACGAGCGCGGCCCACGGGCGCCACTCGAGCCACAGCGCCGCCTGACGTCTGAGCAGGAATCCAACCACCTCTCGCAGCGCGCGCCACGCCGACATCTGCGATTCCGCGAGATCGCCGCAGACCGCGTCGCGGTCGTCGCGCTCGAGCAGGCGGCACACGCGATCGACCAGACGCCACCCGAACGTCATCGGATGGCCCATGACACCCCCTGGCTGACGCGAATGACGGCTTTGTAGAACGATGCGGCGGCACGGGTGCCGGCGGCCGTGACGCGCACCATGCGTTTCGGCCGCCCACCCCGCTCGGGGGTGGGATCCCCCATCCACGTCTTGATCAGGCCCTTGCGTTCGAGCCGATCGAGGGTGGTGTAGAGCGCGCCGATGGAGCACGGCGCGCCGGTCGCCTCCTCGATCTCCTGCCGAATGGCGGCGCCGTAGGCCTCGTCGCCAAGACGGGCGGCGGCCGTGAGCATCAAGTATTCGAACTCGCCGAGCATCATTACTCTCACATAGTAGTTGTAATGCCTGACGAAGATCAACGCCCAAAATTCTCACGACGAAGGGCGTAGAATCTTGACGGCGTCCCTTGAGCCTCCGCCGTGCGCGAAGAAGACAAGAACTGGATCGATTACATCGACACCGAAGTCCGAGCGGCGTGCGCGGTCAACGGGTGGACACACCAGACCCGTCGAAAATGGGCCGCTCGCGAGAAACCGGTCTCCGAATCCGTGGTCGATGATTTCGAGTGGAAACTCATCCCCGGCGTTCAGGCTGCCGCGGCATATGCGCCGCCGACCGATCCTGAAGCGATCTACTACGTCGTCTCCTTCGACCTGGGCGCGTGCCGGTTCGTCTTCCAGCACGATACGTCGCACTGCGGCGTGATCGGACCGCACTGGGAAGTGACGACGTTCTCCGAGATTCGACCGCGGCCAACGGTGACCGACCTGACGTCGCCCCACGGCACCAGGCCCATTCCAGCCCCGGGGTGGCTGCGCGGACATCTGCTCGACCTCGTCGCACGATTTCGACCGAATGCGTTTTCGTCGACCTGAGCGTTGACAAACACCTTGTCGATTGTTGATTTCGTCGATTATCGATTGTTGAATCGTTGTTGATTCCACCTTCATCCCGTTCACCGGTCCACCACTTACCCCGTGTTACGCATCCCCGCCGCAATCCCGTTGACCGTGACCATGAGCGCCGCGCGCACGCGCGGGTCCGGGTGCTCGCGCAGACGACGCATCAGCTCGATCTGAACCAGGTTGAGCGGATCGACGTACGGATTGCGCACGTCAATCGATCGGCGTATCACCGGCATGCCCTGCAGCAGCTCGCGGTGTCCGGTGAGGTCGCGCACGGCCCGAATCGCGCGCTGCAGCCGTGCGCGAAGATCGGCCCCCAACGGCTGGAGCTCCGGCGGTACCAGGCGTCGATCGTACTCGCCGGCGATACGGCCGTCGGTCTTGGCCAGCACCATCTCGATGAGATCGATCTCCGACGCGAAATGCGGCCACTCGCGATACATCGTCATCAGCCGGTCGCGTTCGCCGCGTTCGGCGGCGCAGTCGAGCGCATCCTCCGTCCCGAGCCAGGCGCCCAGCATCAGACGCGTCTGGGTCCATGCGAACTGCCAGGGAATCGCCCGCAACCCGGTGACGCCTGCGGTGCCGCCGCGCCGCGCGGGCCGGCTGCCGATATTCAGGCTGCTAATGTCCGCTTCCGGTGTCGAGGCATGGAAGTACTCGATGAAGCGCGGTTCGTCGTAGACGATTCGGCGATACGTCGCGGCAGCGTCGGCGGCAAGCCGGTCCATGCAGGCGCGCCATTCCGGCAGTGCGGCGCGCGCGGGCAGCAACCAGGCTTCGAGCGTGCCCGTCGTGTAGATCTCCAGCGTGCGAAGCGCGATGTCGGCAAACCCGAAGAGCGCCTGCAGCATCTCGCCCTGCTCGGTGACGCGCAGCGTCCCGTCGATCGACCCCGGCGGCTGCGACTTCAGCGCCAGGTGCGTCGGACCGCCGCCGCGGCCGACGCTGCCGCCGCGGCCGTGAAACAGCGTCACGGCGACGTCATGGCGCCGGCACGCTGCGACCACCTCTTCCTGGGCTTTGAACAGATCCCAGCCCGCCGTGAGACGGCCGACATCCTTGGCCGAATCCGAGTAGCCGATCATGACTTCCTGCCGGCCGCCGATGCGGGCGCGATACCAGGGCACCGCCAGCAACGCGTCGAGGACGGCGCCCGCGTTGTGGAGGTCGCGTGAGGTTTCGAACAGCGGCACGACTCGCAGCGGTGACGCGACCCGCGCGTCCTTCTGCAGCAGTTCGACTGCGAGCACATCCGACGCGTGTCGTGTCATCGTCACGACGTACGCGCCGAGGGATCCTGACGGCGCGCGCGCGATCATCCGAAACGTCCCGAGCACGTCGGCGATGTCGGCGCTCGCAGCAAGATCCGGCGGAATCAGCGGCCGTCGCCCCGACAGCTCGCTTTGCAGGAACTCGAGGCGAGAGGCTTCATCCCAATCGACATACGCCCCGAGGCCGAGCGCCGTCGTGATGGCGGTGAGCGCGTCCGTGTGGCGCGTGCTGTCCTGCCGAACATCGAGCCGAGCCAGCGTGACGTCGAAGACCGCGACACGCCTGATGAGATCGGTCAGACGGCCAGCGGCGATCAGCGCGTGGCCGGTCTCTTCGAGCGAACGATGGCACAGCCGCAGATCGGCCATCAGCCCGCTGCTCTCGACGTAGACGTCCGGCGACGGCGTCGCATTCTCATCGGCGTCGAGCGACGCTTCGGTCCACTGGCGCGTCGCGAGCATGCGCTCACGCACCATCCCCAGCAACTCGCGATACGGTGAAGCGATCGCGCCACCCAGACGCGCCTGCAGCTCCGGCGAAGCGACGTCCATCGACAGCTCGTCGCGGACAGCATCGATCTCACGCACGTACGCCTCGGCGGCGACCCACCGCGAGAGCAGACAGGCGCGCCGTGTCACCTCGGGGGTCACGTTGGGATTGCCGTCGCGATCACCGCCAATCCACGATCCGAAGCGGATCGGCACTACCTCGAGCGGCAGCGGCCGGCCGGTGCTCGTCTCGAGAGCGCGGTCGAGCGCCCGCGCGAAACGCGGCACCGCATCCCACAGGCTCTGCTCGAACACGACGAGGCCGCTGCGCACCTCGTCGATCGGCGTCGGCCGCTGCGCGCGCACCTCGCTCGTCGCCCACGCGCCTTCGATCTCGCGCCGCAACGCCGCGACGACTTCGTCGCGCTCGACGATGGTGAGATCGGGACGATCGCGCCTGGCCAGCGCCGCGGCGACGCGGTTGTGCTTCTGGACGATGCGGCGGCGAGCGACTTCCGTCGGATGAGCCGTCAGCACCAACTCGATGCGCAGGCCGCACACCGCGTCGTACAACTGCTCGGATGTGATGCCACTCACGAGCAGGCGGCCGAATGCCTCTTCGCACGATCCGCGCTGCGGCCGCGCCGATGGATCGCGCTGATACGCGCGGCGGCGCCGCACCCGATGATGCTGTTCGGCGATGTTGGCCAGATGCAGGAACTGCGCGAACGCCCGCGCGACGAGCTGCGCCTGGTCGAGCGACAGCTGCGCCAGCTCGTCTGACAACACTCGAAAGTCGGCATCGTTGCCCGCACGCGCGCTCTTCGACAAGGCGCGCACGCGCTCGATGGTCTGAAAGAGCGCCTCGCCCTGCTGCGTGCGGACCGTGCCGCCCAGCAGCTCGCCGAGCAGCCTCACGTCGTCGCGAAGTGGTTGGTGAGGATCAGCGGGCATGGAGGGCGTGGGGGGCACGGGGGATTGTTGAGTTGTGATCTTTGATTCGTGATTCGTTGTTGATTAATGATTTCTTGATTATCGATTTATTGGCGAGTGGAGGACCCCATCCGCAATGAACGCCCGTTGGCACGCAACCCATCCGATGGCCAAGAACGCGACGCTCGACGACCGTGTGCGCTGGCACGTCGCGCACGCGAAAGTCTGCAACTGCCGGCCCATGCCTCCCTCCGTCGTCGCGGAGTTGAAGCGTCGTCAGGCCGCCCGTCGTGCGCCCTCGGGTCCGACTAGCAGTCGTTGAAGCGCTGATTACTCCTCTCGAAGGGCTTCGAGGGGATTCGTGCGGCACGCCCGGAGCACCGGCCTGACCATCGCCGCGGCAGCCGCTCCAACGAGCAACGCCGCCGAGGCGGTCAAGATCCAAGGGTCGGTGGGCGACACCTCAAAGAGAATGGCCGCCATTCCCCGCGTCGCCAGTGACGTGCTGAAGGTGCCCACGACGATCCCGAGCACCACGGCCAGCAGCGATCGCGAAGCGACGGCTCGAATGACGTGTCCGATTCGCGCACCGAGCGCGATCCGTACACCGATCTCCGCGACTCGTCGATTCACGGCGAACGTCAGCATCCCGTAGATTCCCAACGACGACAGCAGCACGGCAAGCACGCCGAAGAACGACAGCAGGCCACTGAGCGCCCGCACTTGCGTCAGCGTCCGATCGCGATACTCGAATCCGGTCGTGACGTCGCCGCCGACAGCGGTCGGAAACTCGCTGATGGCCCGACGCAGCGTCGGCACCATCGCTGACGAATCCGCCTCGGTGCGAAGCGTGAACGTCATCGGCTGCGTCGGTCCGACGAGCCGGTAAGACATGTAGACCATCGGCGTGATGCCTACCCGTGGACGATCGGTGTGGTCGGCGACGACGCCAATCACCGTCATCGGGCGGCCGGGACATCCGAGCAGCGCCACCGTCTGACCAAGTGGATTCCCGGGCAGGAATCGTTTCGCGAACGTCTGATTGACGATGATCGATGGTTCGGCGATTTCACCGAAGTCACGGCCGGCAACGAAGGGCGTCCCCCACGCCTCGAAGAAACGCGATGTGATGCGATCGGAATCGACGAGCTCTTCCCGTGAGCCGCCGATGCACACGCGAGTGGCTCGTTCGGCATTGGTGAAGAGCGGCCATTGAGACACCGAGACTGCCGTGACTCCAGCCAATCCGCGGAGGCGACGCAGGACATCGTCCACGAGCGGACGAGTGGTGATGTTGTCGGTCGTGACATACAGCAGTCGATCAGGGTTGTAGCCGATCGGTACCGCCCACAGGTTGGTCACCGATCGAAGGAACAACCCCGCGGTGGCGAGCAAGAGCATCGAAAGAACAATCTGACAGCCGATCGCCGGACTTCCGACTGGAGGCAAGAGACGACGGCGCGCCCAGCGTCCGCCGGGCTTCATCGCTGTCAGCAGACCCGTGCGCGCGCCCCGGAGCGCGGGAGCAAGACCAAATGCGAGCGCGGTCGCGACGATCGTGATCACGGCAAACGCGAGCACGGTGAGATCCGGCGCGGTTTGTACCCCGAGCATCGCGTGGCGCGACGGCGCGCCTCCGCTCGGGATTTCAGCGATCTCGCGCAAGAGACCAGGAAGAAGCGGGCTCGAACCGTAGACCAGCGCGATCCCGAGCACGCCTCCGACGCTGCAGAGCAGCAGGCTCTCGGTGAGGAGTTGTCTGAGAATACGTGCCTGGGAGGCACCGACCGCAACGCGGGTGGCGATCTCGCGACGACGGGCTTCGCCACGCGCGGCCACGAGTCCAGCGACATTGGTGCACGCGATGAGAAGCGTGGCCGCTACCATCGAGAACAGGATCAGCAGCGGACGCGACGTCGCTTGTCGCAGCGAATCGGCGCCATGGCTCACATCGGTCATCCACAACCGCGGAAGCTCGTATGCGTCTTTCGGAGGATTGGCCTGGATGAACGCGTGCACGACCGCCTGGGCCGACAGACGTGCCGCCTCATCGTCCGTCTCAGGGCGAAGCCTCGCGATAAGGCTACACGTGCCCCAACGATCGGGATCGAACTTGCCCGGTGTGGTCAAGCTC
>DASRJR010000182.1:0-8572 GCA_035649395.1 Vicinamibacterales bacterium | reverse complement strand
CTGCAGGTCGTTGGCGACCTCCTGCTGCAGCCAATGCCCCGGCATCGCTTCGTGGATGGTCAGCTGCTGAATGCCGTAGTCGTTGTACTCGCGCAGCTTCGAGTCGATTCGTGCCTTCGGCCAGGTCTTCGGAATCGGTGTCACCCAGTAGAAGGCGCCAAGCTCGGGCTGCAGCGGTGGTGCCGAGTTGAAGCCGCCCACGCCGTAGATTCCACGCATGAACTCGGGCGTCTCGATCACTTGCAGGTTCGCGCGCGGCGGCAGCGTCACCAGTTCTTTCTCGCGGACGAACGCGGTCGCCTGCTCGACGGTCTTCCGCGCGTGATCCATATAGGTCTCGGGAGTCGCATGGTGCGTTGCGATCTCGTCGAGCGCCTGCTTGACGGTGCGCGGCGCGGCGATGGTCGCCATTTCCATGCGCGTGGCCTGCAGATCCGCCTCGGCCTCGGCGAGGAGCTGCTCGGGCGTCTTGTCGGTCGCCAGCACGTACGCGAATTTCCTGGCGTACTTCTCCTTGCCGAGCCGCCAATCGCTCGTTTTTGACGACAGCGTCTGGGCGAGGAAGGTGTTGAGATCCTTCAGCGACGTAAGAGCGGATGCCGCGGCGGCGTCGTAGGACGCTTTCAACGCGGACGGCACGGCCGCTCGCAGTGTGTGGTCGATCAACTGGATGTTGCCGTCGTTCTCTTCCCTGGCGACGCGGTTCCACACGTCAGGTGCGTCGACGAGATTCATTTTCGCCTGACTCACGAGCGCGGGGACTTTCTCGAGCCGCTTGATGATGTGTTGGAAGCGCGTTTCGAGCGGTGCGTAATTGAGGACGTAGGGCGTATACAACGCATTCCCAGCGAGCTCGACGTAGACCGTCGGGTTGTGGCGGTAGTTCTGAATCGTGTCGAGCTCGAGCAGCGACACGCCGATGTTGTTGCGAAGGATCTCCAGGTCGGCCTGCTGTTCGGGATCGAGTGGGGCGGCGTTCAGTGCGCCCAGCCGCGTTTGAAAATCGACCAAGAAGCGCCGCTGCGTTTCAATGCCTGCTGGGCTGTAGTCGTCCAGCGCTTCGTCGAGCGACGTGCCTTGATGCTGGTGATAGCCGACCTGCGTGGCGACAACTGGAGAGAGGGCCAGCACTCCGTGCGTGAATTCGTCAGTCAGCTTTTCGAAATCCATCGGGGGCGTTTGTTGCGCCGGCGGCGAGGAGGCGGTTTGACGGCAACCTGCGACCCAGATCAGAACGATGAGCGCGACTGCCAGCCGACTCATGTGCGGGAGTATACAAGCACGCTGCGCGACGGGCATGCGTACTGCGCACGCCCGTATTCGTGTCGCGACATCGGCTCGTAGGACCGCTGAGCGTGCGCTCAGCGCGTTCCGGTCATTTGCGCGCGTTGACGCTCTTCCTGTGCACGGAGTTCGGGGGTGTACTCTTTGCCGAAATCCTCGGCTTCGAAGATGGGGCGAATCTCGACCTCCGCGCCGCCATCGAACGGCGCCTTCTTCAGCCATTCCACCGCTTCGTCAATCGACTTCACGCGCCACACCCAGTAGCCGGCCACCAGTTCCTTCGTTTCCGCAAACGGCCCGTCGATGACCGCGCGGTCGCGGCCCGAGAACCTGACCCGCTTGCCCTTCGAGCTGGGATGCAGACCTTCGCCGGCCAGCATCACACCCGCATCCACGAGCTGCTGATTGAAGTTGCCCATATCTCTCAGTTCGGCCTCACTCGGCATCTGTCCCGCTTCGGACTCGGGGTTGGCCTTCACGAACACAATCACGCGCATCGTTGTTCTCCTTTGTGAGGTCTCTGCCTCTCTCTACTCTGACGTCGGACGGCGGACAGGGAAATCGACAATTTGTAACAAACGTCAAAATACCCCGTCACGCGGCTCATCCGAGGGCATCGATATGGTTGAGCGGCGTCTCGGCTGGACCTGACATGACCTCCCCGTCGAGCGTGAATCGGGAGCCATGGCAGGGACAATCCCACGTCTTTTCTGCGGTATTCCACCCGACGATGCATCCCATGTGCGTGCAGGTGGCGGAACGAACGGTGAGCGTTCCGTCGACGTGACGATACGCGGCGACCTTCTGGCCCTCGTGCTCGACGATCTTTCCCTCGCCGCGCTTCACGGCTCGCAACGAACGTCCCTGCGCGCCGGCAAATCGGCCGCGCATCAAGTAGTACGGATACTGAGCGTTCTCGGTGATGTAGTCCCACATCCCGCGGCGAAGCGCCGAGCGCTCGGCATCGAACAAGTCGGTCCATGGATTCTGCCGCTGCTGAATCGCGTCGGCGATGATCATCGCCGCGAGCGTGCCGAAGGTCATCCCGTTACCAGCGAAGCCAGTGGCAAGGTACTGGTGATCGTTCGTGCGGCCGATGTAAGGAAGGCCGTCGGGCGTCTCGATGACCTGTCCGGACCACCGGTGCGTCAGTGTGAGCTTCGGCAGCATCGCGACGAGCGCCCGCTCCAGTCGGGCGTAGCACGCGTTGGTGTCGGAGACCTGGCCGGTCTTGTGATCTTCACCGCCGAAGATCACGAGGTCGTGATCGGCCTGTCGATCGAGGCGGATGTAGTGATACGGATCGGCCGTATCCCAGAAGAGGGCATCCGGCAGCGTTCCCCGCGGCACCTGGCCAGCCACCACATAACTGGTGTAGAGGGCCAGCTTCGTTTGAAACATCGTCGCCGCGGCTGTGCTCGACACGCCGACGCGCGGGTTGTGCGTGGCGATCACGATGTCGCGGCAGCGCACCCAGTACCCATTCGCTTTCACGCCGAGCGGTTCGTCGCTGAACTCCGTGGCCTCGCTGGTTTCGAAGATCTGGCCACCGTGGGCGACGATCGCGCTCGCCAGCGAAGCGAGATATTTCCGCGGGTGAAATCGCGCCTGATGCTCCAAGCGGATTCCGGGCCCACCGACGAACGGCACGTCCGAGACGAAGGAAGCATCGAATCCGAGGTCGGCGGCCAGCGCCGCCTCCTCGCGGAAGCGCTCCGTCTCGCGCGCATCCGCCTTTCCGTCTGGCGCATGCAGATAGCCGTCCACCCACTCGAACGAGCAGTCGATCGAGCGCTCGCGGACGATCGTTTCGATCTGCGCGATCGCGGCCATGCCCGCGTCCCAGGCGCCTTGCGCATGGGTGCGGCCGACGCGGCGTTCCAGCTCGCGCAGGCGCGTATCGGTCGCCATCGTCAGGTGCGCCGTCGTATGCGCGGTATCGATCTGCGCGCAACGCGCACGCTCGAGCAGCGCCACCGATTTCCCTGCCGTTGCGAGCAGGTACGCCGTGGAGAGACCGGTGATGCCGCCGCCGACGATCGCCACGTCGACGTCGAGGTTGCGGTCGAGCGTCGGATACACGGGCAGCGATGCCGAGTCGGTCCAATATGGTTCTGTTCCGATCTGTAAGCTCGTTCGTGGTGCCATAGCTTTCACCGTAGGCAAACGCGCGGCCAGTGCATAGGTTGCTTGGCGACAACATTGCGCTGATTGCGGCGCGACTCCTTCACGCGAAAAAACAGCGTGGTAAAAAGAACTTCACGCTCTGCTGTGACCCATCGCGCCCGCAACCAGCTGATCGGCTAGGCTGATCGGATGCCTGCCGAACTCGCAGGCGTCGGAACGGCGTTTTTCCTCTACGACGTGGCCGACGCCATCGATCTCCAGAGTGTGGCGACGCTCGTCGGCCCAACCAGTCGCGCACGCCTCACGCCAAAGACCGCGACGCCGTCCTACGTGCAGTACCAGCAGCCGCCGCTCACCATCGATGGCGACGTGATCGGGTTGCCCGAGGTGTTGGGCTTCTCGGTTCGCTTCAAGTTGTTCGACTACGGCGTCATCTCGGTCGCGTTGAGCCGGCCATTGCCCGCGACATGGGCGGACGTCATCGACGCCGGCCTGGCGTGGCACGACGATGCGCGGCTCGGCGCGGCGTGCGAAACACTGTGTCGCGATCTGGCGGCCCGGCTGCAGCCGGCGTTGACCGCGGGGCGTACGGAACTCGTCGCCGAGGACTACCTCGTGTTCTCGGTGACCGATCTCGTCGGGCGTCCGTCGGCCGACGCGTTGCTGGAGCGGCACGGAGACGAGATCGTCCGCCTGCTGCGGGGGGAACGCGAGCCGCTCAGCCGCCAGGAGCGTGAGGAGGTGCTTCGTCATCGCATCTCGTACTTCGAGCACGACCTGCTGGTGCCGACCTGGAACGCCGCTTTCGTCTACGACACGGAGAGCGGCGCGCAGGCGGCCACCGAGATCGTCGAGTTCGCCAACTCACAGCTGCTGGAGTTTCGTTATTACGACTCGCTGCTCACGCGCGAGCTGAGCCGGATCTACTCGGAGCTGCAGAATCCCCGCTGGTTCAAGGGGTGGGGCGGGCGGCGCTACACGCGCGCGGCGCAGCAGGTGCACGCACTGTTCATCGACGTCAACGAGCTCACAGACCGCGCCGAGAACGCACTGAAGGTTGCGGGAGACGTCTACACGGCGCGCGTGCTCACCCTGACGGCGTCGCGTATCGGCCTCGACAGCTGGAAGGCGAACGTCAGCGAGAAGCTGAAGACCCTCGACGACATTTATCGGTTCGCGGTCGAACAGACCGGCATGGCGCGCGGCGAAGGACTCGAGCTGGCGGTCGTGCTCATCCTCATCTTCGAATTGATCCTGTTTTTCATGGGCATCATGCGCGCATAGCCGTCGCGGCGCGTCGGGCGTCCGTCGATCTCTTTCCGCTTGACATATATTTTAGTTTAAACTAAATTATGTCCGTGACCACGGCCCTGTCAGCGGTTGCCTCGCCCCGGCGGCGCGAAATCCTGCGGTTGATCTGGGAACAGGAGCTGCAGGCCGGCTCGATTCATGCGGCCATGCCGGACGTCACGTTCGGCGCCGTGTCACTGCATCTGCGCACCCTCGCCCAGGCCGGCCTGGTCGACTTGCGCGCGGAAGGACGGCAGCGCTTCTATCGCGCGCGCCGCGACGCCCTGGGGCCGGTCGGCCAGGTGCTCGAAGGCATGTGGAGCGACGCGCTCTGGCGGCTGAAGCTGCTCGCCGAACTCGAACAATCCCGCCGCGGCCCCCGCCGGCAGCGGCGTCAACGCGGACGGAAACCATGACACTCACCGCCACGCTTCCCCATCGTCTCGAACGCACGATCACGATTGCCGCCGAGCCCGAGACAGTGTTCCGGTTCTTCACGGATTCGGCCCGATGGGCCGCATGGTGGGGAGCCGGTTCGACGATCGATGCCCGTCCCGGCGGCCGGTTCCTCATTCGCAACCCGGGAGGCGTCGAGGCGTCTGGCACTGTCGTCGACATCGACGTGCCGACGCGGCTCGTGCTCACCTACGGCTACAACAGCGGCACGCCAATTCCACCGGACGCCTCGCGCGTGACGATTCGCCTTGTCGCCGAGCGCGGCGGTACGCGGCTGTCGCTGCTTCACGAGTTCGCCGAAGCCCACGCCGCGGCGCGCGACGAGCACGTGCAGGGGTGGCGATTCCAGCTCTCGCTCTTCAGCAATGCGGTCGCCGACGAGGTCTACGCCGACGCCACGAGCCTCGTCGATCGATGGTTCACGGCGTGGTCCGACGCCGATGCGGCCAGCCGCACCAGTGCGGTCGAGAACCTCACCGAACCGTCGGTGCAATTCCGCGACCGGTTCAGCGCGATTGAAGGGAGAGACGAGCTGCTGGCGCACCTCGCCGCCGCGCAGCGGTTCATGCCCGGATTGCGCATGGAACGCGCGAGCGACGTCCGCCACTGTCAGGGCATGGCAATCGCCGACTGGGTGGCGCGCGCCGCTGACGGCGCCGAGCGCTCCCGCGGCACCAACGTCTTCGCCTTCGCGAATCGCCGCATCGCCTCGGTCACCGGATTCTGGGCTGCGCACCCGATGGCCAAATCGTAGACCGCTGACATCAGCCTGATTACTTGAAGGGAGACGGACATGAAGAGCATCGCAATCGCGGCGGCGGTCGTCGCCTCGGCGGTTTTCGGAACGCAGCACTCGCTGCATGCACAACGCAGCGCCGAGCCGTCGATCCGCGCGAGCTATCTGATCCTGCGGGTGAACGACCTCGCCGGCAGCATCGCGTTCTATCGCGACCGCGTCGGGCTGACCCTCAGGACCTCGAACCAGGAGCGGGCCATCTTCGACGCGGGTGCTGTCGCCTTGATGATCGAGGTGGTGGCCAAGCCGTCTACGTCACCCTCGACCGGCCTCGCGGCGTTCACCGAGATCGTGCTGGAAACACCAGACGTGTTCGCGGCATACGCGACGATGCAGGAGCGCGGCATCACGTTCCGCGGCAAACCCGCGGCGGTGACGTCAGACGGCGCGCGCGAACTCTATGCGACGTACTTCCGCGATCCGGACGGTCACATCATCTCGATCGCGGGCTGGGTGCCCCAGGCAACCGCCAAATGATCACGGACCGGCACTCTACTTTCCGATGGTGACGAATCGCTCCAGCCGTGCGACTTCTTCCTTGCTGACGTACTTACCGATCTCGCGGCGGAACCGCTCGATGCCGTCGTACGGGCGGTATTCCTTGAACTCGCGGAGCATGCGATTGCCCAGGCCAGGAATGGTGAGAATGTCGGCGTCGCTCGCCTTGTTGAGGTCGATCGGCACGAACACATACTGCTCGAGCCGCGCCAGCTCGGTGTCGTCGACGTACTTGTCGATCTCGCGATGGAAGACCGCGAGCGCGGCGTAAGGCCGGTATTCGAGGAACTCGCGCAGCATTCGATTGCTGACGCCGGGAATGAGCAGGATCTCCTCGCGCGTGGCGCCGTTCAAATTGAGATGCACGAAGATGCGCCCGTAGAGCGTCGTAATCTGCTCGCGTGTGAGCCCCGCTGACGTCAGCAACTGATCGAGCATCGTCACTGACGCGAATGGCCGTTTCGCAACCAGGTTCTTCGCGATCGCCGGCGTCACCCCCGGCAGCTTCGCCAAATCCGCTTCGGCGATCAGGTTCGCGTCGGTAATGGTGACCGGTTTCCCGACTTGCGCGAACACAGGACGGGCCATGACAAGCAGAAGGCCGACGAGGACGAGACGTAGCAAGCGGTTCATTTTGAGCCCTCTTCAGGAAGACGGAGACACCGCCGTGTCGGAGCGAAGCAAGGGATGCCGATGGCTGAAGGCGAGTCCGATCGCGCCGAGCAATGACATCGAGCCTGGCGCGAGCACAGGTGTCGCCCCGCGCAAGGTCTTCGTCATCAGAGCAAGGCCCGACGCCGACGGCTGGCGCTCCAACTCGAACTCTTCATTGCCTTGGTAATGGAGCCCGATGCCGAGAGGACCGCTGGCGAGATAGAGCACCATCAGCGCTCGGAAGAGCCTCACGCCGAGCGGCGATGGTGCCAGCGTGAGCGACACACCGAGGATGATTCCGGCCGCCAGCAACACGAGCGGGACGAACTGTGCCGGCGACTCGTCGTGGCCGATCAGCAGCAGTTCAGCGGTCGTACCGGCTGCGCCGAGAACAAGGGACCAGAGCAGCCATGTGCGGATGGTGCCGAGCGGAGCCTGCTCCGGCCCTGATACAGAGGTCGCCATCGAAGCCTAACCAGGACAGTAGCACAGCGGATGCACGACCCCGAGCTTCGACGTCTCCGAGCGGATCAACGCTTCGATGGGTCGGTGCTCTCCTCTTGGATTTCCAACCGTCTACCTTGACGGACTGCCGGCGATGGCGCCTGCAGACGCACTTCCAACACGCCGTCCTTGAAGGTGGCCTTCGCGCTCTCAGGCAGCGCGCCTTCAGGCAGCGGGACGACACGCCGGAACGCGCCGTATGCGCGCTCGCTTCGATACGTGCCTTCGTGTTCTTCGTCGTGATCGTAGGTGCGCTCGCCCGAGAGCGTGAGCGCTTCGTCTCCGATCTCGACCGAGATGTCCTTGCGAGACATCCCCGGAAGCTCAGCGCGAACGACGAACTCGTTCCCGCGCTGGAATGTCTCGATCGCTGGCGTCCAGTCCAGGCGGCCGCTTTCGCCGAAGAAGTCGGGCCAGTCGTGTCCGCCGCCGAAGAACCGATCCAAGTTGTCCTGCATGCGACGGAACAGCCGGTGACTCGGCAGATCGAACAGGTCGCGCCGCATCAGCCTCGGCGTGCGCGCGCCGCTCTGCGCTTCACGACGTTCTTGTGGCGATGACGTCCGGCTGCGGGGGTCACTCGTGTCTGCCATACTCGTCCTCCCGTGTGATCCTCGGGCTCATCAGCGATGGGCCCGCACTCAAACGGGGACGTGGCTGCAAGTGAAACGCCACGGATGCCGTGCCACAGTGGCGGCACACTCGCAGTGTGTGCTGTCGTCGTTCAATACGCGAGTATTCGTGATGGCGTGGCAGCGCCGTTCGGCTGAGTGCGCGTCGATGACGCGTCAGGGTCAGGAGACGGCGGGAGCGGGCGGCGGTGTGTCGTGGAACGAGTCGACGAAGTGACGCCACATCGCCAATGTCTTCGGATTGCCCTCGGACAATTCGGCGCCGCACGAAATCGAGCCGGCCGAGGTGTACTTCGTCCAGACCGGTCGCGCGCGTACCACGACGTCGAAG
>DASRJR010000181.1:0-7580 GCA_035649395.1 Vicinamibacterales bacterium | reverse complement strand
CGAGGACCACCCGCCATCGATCGGCAACACCGCGCCGGTGATATCGGACGCTTCGGGACCGCAGAGAAACGCGATCAGCCCTGCCACATTCTCGGCCCCGATGAAGCGTCCGGTGGGTTGTTTGGTCGCAAGGAACCGCCGCTCGGCCTCTTCGCGTGAGAGACCTTCCGCCGCCATCGACGCGTTGATCGTGGCGTCGTGCACCGGGCTTTCGGTCGTGCCGGGACAGACCGCGTTGCACGTGATCCCGTGCCCTGCCGTCTCGAGCGCGATCGCACGCGTCATCCCGATGAGCGCCGTCTTGCTGGTGACGTAGCCGACGCGATTGGATGCGCCGCGCAGGCCGTAGATCGACGACACGTTGATGATGCGTCCCCATCGCTTGCGCTTCATTCCAGGCACCGCCAGACGAATCGTATGAAACGCCGACGACACATTCACCGCCAGCCCATCGTCCCATTCGGAGACGCCAAATGCCTCGACCGGCGCCGTATGTCTCACGACGGCGTTGTTGATGAGAATGTCGATGGCGCCGAAGGTATCGGTCGCGAACAGCACCATCGTCTCGATCTCTGACGGACGACGGAGATCCGCCCTGCAGTACAACGTTCGAACGCCGTGCAGCTGCTCGACCTCGTCGCGGACGGGCTGCATCGCGCGCGACTGGTCGATGTCGTTGAAGACGATATGGCAGCCCGCTTCGGCCAACCTGTGCGCCGCCGCAAGCCCGAGCCCACGCGCCGATCCGGTGATCAGCGCGCATTTGCCATCGAGCAGCCGCCCCATTTGATGATGTATGGTATTGCGGTTATGAAGAGCCTCGCCAGCGCACTCGCGGTGATGACCGTCGTCGCGATGGTCGGCTTGCATCCACATGCGCAGGGCGGCTCCGCCTTCCGCACGCCGTGGGGTGATCCCGACATCCAGGGTCTGTTCACCACTGACGACGAGCTCGGTGTGCCGTTCGAGCGTCCCGAGCAGTTCGCCGGGCGTGATGTCGTCAGCGACAAAGAGTTTGCCGATCGTCAGACGCAGGCGGTCCGTCAGGCCGAGACCGATGCCGAAGAATTCGTCGCGCCGCGCACCGGACGCGGCGGCGACGGTACCGGACCGCCGGCCCACTGGCTCGAACGGGGCAAGCCATCGCGCCGCACCTCGATCGTGATCGATCCACCCGATGGGCGGATTCCGTACCTGAACGAGGAGGCGCGCAAGCGCGCCGCCAGCGCCGTCAACATGCGCACGAGCGGCCAGCGACCGTACGACGGGCCGCAAGCGCTCGACTACTACGATCGCTGCATCACGCGCGGACTGCCGCACGTGATCTTCCCGACGATCTACAACAACACGTCGCAGATCGTGCAGGGCCCGGGCTACGTCGCGATCAGGTACGAAATGATTCACGACGCGCGTGTGATTCCGCTGGACGGACGCCCGCAGCTGTCGTCGGCGATCCGGCACTACTTCGGCGACTCACGCGGCCACTGGGACGGCGACACGCTCGTCGTCGAGGTGACGAACTTCCCGACGAACATGGTCAACTACCGCGGGGCGGGTGGTCAGCTGCAGCTCACGGAGCGCTTCCGCCGTGTCGACGCGAACACCGTCCGCTACGAAGTGACCGTGCGCGATCCGACGACGTTCTCGCGGCCGTGGACGGCGATGCTCAGCCTGAGGTCGTCCTCGCAGCCGGACGTGTTCGAGTACGCGTGCCACGAAGGCAACTACGCGATGCGGAATATCCTGAGCGGCGCGCGCGCGGCGGAAAAGACGCAGAAGTAGGGGTCGCCTTTAGGCGGCCCAGGTCCGCCTGAAGGCGGACACTACAGGGAGACGATGGCGGAAAAACAGGGTTGGACCGGGCGCGTCTACGAGGACTTCGAAGTAGGCGACGTCTATCAGCACCCGCTTGGGCGCACCGTGCTGCCAGTGGACAACAGCTGGCTCACCTTGCTCTGCCAGAACGTCAATCCGATCCATTTCGACCATCACTACGCCGCACAGACCGAGTTCGGCCGTCCGCTCGTCGACTCGACGTTCACGCTTGCCCTGGTGACGGGCCAGTCCACGATCGATTTGTCGCTCAACGTCATGGCCAACCTCGGGTGGGACGAAGTCCGCCTGCCGAACCCGCTGTTCGAGGGCGACACCGTCTACTCACGCAGCGAGGTACTCGAGAAGCGCGAGTCGAAGTCGCGCCCGAACGTCGGCATCGTCCGCGTGAAAACGATCGGCTTCAAGCAGGACGGGCTGATCGTCATCGAGTTCTTTCGCACGTTCATGGTGTACAAACGCGGGCACGTGCCGCCCGGCGTTCGCGCTCGGATACCCGAGCCGCGGCGATCGTGACTTGGTCCTTGGTACTTAGGCCTTGGTTCTTGGTCCGTCCTGGTTCCTAGGTCCGTTCTTGGTCCATGGTCCTCTCGTGAATGCTGTCCGCGACATCGACGTCGCCGTCCTGCGGGACGCCGTCTCGCACCTTCTGGTCGAAGCCAACTACAACATCCCGGCAGACGTGCTCGACGCGCTGAGAGAAGCCGTGGCACGCGAGCCGTCGCCGCTTGCTCGACGAACGCTCGAGCAGATCGTGCGCAACTACGAAGTGGCCGCGGTCGATCGCGTCCCGGTGTGTCAGGACAGCGGCGTCACCGTGGTCTTCCTCGAGGTCGGCCAGGACGTGCATTGGGTGGGTGGCTCGGTGTACGACGCTGTATACGCCGGCATTCGCAAGGGCACCCGTGCGGGCTATCTGCGGCAGTCGGTGACGGGCGATCCAACCCGCCGGCTCAAGATGGCGGGGGACGAAGCCCCCGGCGTCATCCACGTCGACCTCGTGCCCGGCGATCGCGTGCAGTTGATGGTCGCCTCGAAGGGGTTCGGCGGCGAGAACATGAGCGCGCTGCGCATGCTCGTGCCCGCCGACGGCGTCGACGGCATCCGCACAGTCGTCGTCGAAACGGTCGACCGCGCCGGTGCCAATGCCTGCCCGCCGGTCATCGTCGGTGTGGGCATCGGCGGCACGTTCGAAGGCGCAGCCCTGCTCGCCAAGCGTGCGGCACTGCGCCCGATCACGCTGCGACACCCGCGTCCTGAGATGCGCGACCTGGAGCTCGATCTGCTCGCCCGCGTCAACGCGCTCGGCATCGGCGCGCAGGGGCTTGGCGGCGCGGTGACCGCGCTTGCCGTCAACGTCGAGGCCGCGCCGACGCACATCGCCGGGCTTCCCGTTGCAGTTAACTTGAATTGTCATTCCACGCGCCGCGCGACGATGACGCTATGAGGACAAAACAACCTGTAATGCAGAATGCAAAATGCAGAATGCAGACGATGTGTTCCCAACCATTCAGTGTCTGCATTCTCTGAATTCTGCATTCTGAATTACGGCTGGGTGCCACGATGACCGACGTCGTTCGTCTCGAGTGGCGACACGGCGCACCTGATCTGAGCGGCGTGCGGGCAGGCGATGCCGTCGAACTGACAGGCCGTGTGCTGACGTTGCGCGACGCGAGCGCGGCGCGTCTTGCGCGCGCGATTGAAGCCGGCGACGCGCTGCCGCTGCCGCTCGCTGGCCAAATCTTGTATGCAGTTGGACCGTCACCCGCCAAGCCGGGGCAGATCATCGGTTCGGCGGGGCCGACGACAACCGCTCGCATGTCGCGATACTTCCCGTCGCTGTTTGCCTCAGGAGTACGAGCGGTGATCGGCAAGGGCGAGCTTCACGGCGACGATATGGCCACGTTCACGGCGAACGGTGTCGTCTACTTCGCGGCGATTGGAGGACTCGGCGCGCTGCTGGCGCGACACATCACCGCCGCGACCATCGTCGCGTACGAAGAGCTTGGTCCGGAGGCGCTCTATGCGCTCGACGTCGCCGGCTTCCCGGCGGTCACCATCATCGACACGACTGGACGCAACTTCCACGAGGAAGCGAGAAGGAAATGGGCCCTTACAGATCCGGAATCGCGACCGCAGCGGCCGTGACGGGTGGTCGTCGTCGACATTCGGGATCTGCAGGAAAACAACGACTTTGAGGGTGCGCAAACCGCGGGCATAGCTCTTGCTGAACCCGAGGTATGTCGTCGTGTGCCCCGGAAGCAACAGAGCCCCGCCACAGCATCGCCAAAACGGAAAAGGGATGGCGGCTCGTGATTCAGAACGAGCACTTCTCCGTGATGCAGGTCTTTCGTTCCGAAAGCACCGCGCGGGAGGCGATCGATCGGATGATGGAGTTCTTCCAGTCGATGAGTCCGCAGACGCCCTCCAAGGATCGCGCCGCGTCACCCGTCACGACGTCCTCCAGAACATCAATCGCTTGAGCCAGCGCTGCCTCGGCGAGTCACTGCCGACGAGCAGATAGCGATGCCAGTCGTCCCGGTGTGACGATACCTGTACCGGGTGCAGCGCGAGCAGGCCAGTGGTGCCGATCGACGAGCGCAGATGGCGGATCTCGGCGGCCGCGCTGTGCGCATCGGGGTGCACGGCCATCGTGACGCCGGCGTCGCGCGCCAGCAGGACGGCCTTGGCCTGGATCGACAGCTCGAGCTCCACGCGAAGCAGACACAGCATGTCGGCGACGATGTGTCCGGGGAAGCGCTGTCGAAGCTCCTGCAGATACGTGCCGAACTTCGTGTAGCCCAGCGCCTCCGACGAGAAGGTCTCGTGCAGCATCAGATCGAGGTCGAGACCGGCGCCGACCCATTCGCGCGTGGCCTGCTCGCTGTGGTGAAACACCCAGAGCACGATCAACGGCAGCACGATCAAGAGCATCGCTGTCGTGGCGAGCGGCGACACGGGCACCAGGTTGAATGCCACGTGCATCGCCAACGCGGCAATCCAGCCGGGTACGAATGCGAGCACGAGCCGATCGCGGTGGCGTTCGGCCGCGGTGTGCGACAGCATCGCGAATACGGCGGTCGTCGCTCCGTGGAGCATGGCCGTGCCAAGCCCGCGCACCAGCCACAACACGAAGCCGGCGCCCGAGAGCACTCGGAGGTACTCGAGGTTCTCGACCACGGCGAAGCCGGTCCCGACAGCAAATCCGAGCTGCGCCGCATCCACCGGAAACCCGATCCGTCGCCTGAGAATCAGATACACGATGACGATGGCCTTGGCGGTCTCCTCGATTGCTGGCGAAATGAATCGGCTGAGCGCGATATCGGAGACCACGTTGGCGACCATCAGTTGCACCGTCGCCGACAGGACGGCAGCCACCATGCCCGCCGTCATTGCAAGCACGATCGCGCTCGGGCGCGCCAGCTTGAAGCTGTCCATGAGCACCAGGACGGCGAGGAACACCAACACCGGCACGAACGCGATCGTGATGTTGGCGAAGAGAGCCATCAGCGAAGCACTTTCAGCGACACCATCGCTTCGCGTCGCGGCCCGAATCCCGACTCGAAGGCGAGTGCGCCGCCGACCGACAACGTCAAATCGAGCGTTGACAGCATGTTCAGCCGGAAGTCGAGCTGACCGCCGATGTTGCCCACCTTCCGTCGGATACCGCTCGCGTCGAGGTTCGTCATCAGCGCGGTGGCGAAGACCGCCGGCCGCATCCACGTCAGATAGAAGCCAGGCGTGCCGGCGCGGCGAAAGTGCAGCGGTGGCAGGTTCCATTCGACCGTGCTCTTGGCGAAGTTGCGGCCGCCGATCTCATTGAGCTCCGTTCCGGGCAGCGCATAGTACTCGCGATAGCGCTGCTCCGTGCGATGGTCGACGTAGTTGTTCCCGAAGCCGCCGAAGTAGAAGTTGGCGAACGGCTCGTCGGCGCGCTGTGGCGAGAAACCGGCGGCGTTGCGGAGCCAGATCGACGAGTGGCCGATCGGCAGCGCGAAGCCGAGATCGAAGGCGCCGTGCATCTTGGCGAACAGTGACGACTGCGCGACGTCGTGGCGCATGACCAGCGACCAGCGATGGCCCTTTTCGTCGTCGACGTTGCCGAGCGACGAGCGCACGTTGGTGTACGACAGGTTGCTGGTGAACGTATACAGCCGGTCGACCTGTACCGGGACGTTCTGATACTCGGGAAGCTGATCGAGTCCTCCGCCGATGCGGCCGTCCACGCTCAGCGTCATCCGCCGTGGCTCGTCGAAGAGCAGCAGATTGGTGTGGCCGAGGCCGACGTCATAGCCGCGCCGGCTCGTGCGAGTGGGGCCGACGAGGTCGTAGAAGTCGGCGTTGTTCCACGAGGCGTGGCCGTTCCAGTCGAACCGCTGGTAATCGACACGCAGGTGGGCGCGTTCACTCGCCGGGAGCGACGAGGCCGGCGAGAACGTCGCCGTCAGCCCGACGACGTTCAGCGACACCGGATCCGACAGGCGCGCGTGCACCCCGTACGCGACCACATCCTTGTAGCCCTGCACGACGGGGTACACCGACTCCAGATCGAGTTGCTTGATCGGGCTGTACTTTTGCGTGCGCGTGATCAGCGACTCGATCGGAATGTTGCCTGGCGAGCCGGCGGCCCACTGCTTCAGCACCGGATGCTTCTCGACGACTTGTTGGCCGAAGAAGGTAATCGGACTGATGTCCTTGACCGGGGCGACGTCGATGATCGATGGCACGAATCCCTCGCCGGTGTAACGGAACACCAGCAATGAACCGTTGTCGAGCGGCACCGGCCGGAAGAACCCGGTCTCGGCGTTGGTGAGCGCCTCCATCTCACCGGTCGCCAGCTCGTATCGGAAGATGTTCGAGACTCCGGTGTAGTACGAGCTGCCGAACAGATATTTGCCGTCGGGCGAGAACACGAAATTGGAGGGGATCGCGGTTCCGAAGTCGAATTGCTTGAACGGTGCCGCATCTCCCGCTTCAAGCGATGCGGTCTTCATGATGCGCACCGTCTGGCGGCCGTTGATCTCGCCGACAGAGGCCGAGACGTATTGTCCGTCGGGCGAGACATCGAGGTCGTATGCGACTTCGCCGTACGGCCACGAATAGATCGCATTCCAGTTCGTGTACGGTTCCGGGATACGCACGAGCGTGCAGATACCGTTGAATGTGCGGATGCCCCAGAGCGCTCGATCGGATCGGCTGAACGACAGATCGCCGATCCGGGCGTCCTGCAGCAGTGTCCGCTGCTGTCGCGTCCGCGTGTCGAGCGCGATCACGTCGCGATACGCGGTGTTGTCGGCCGTGTAGAACAGCGTCTGCGTTGCCTGGTTGTATGCCAGCGAGGTGACCGTGTAGATGCGCGGCTGCTTGATGTCCTGCAGGTGCTCGACGCGTCCATCGTCCAAGCCAATCGCGGCGAGATAGCCGACGGTGCCGGGGTAGTTGAGGCCCGCGTAGATCCGGCGGCGTTCGGGGTCGACGTAGGCGCGCGAGAGTGAGCCGAGTGCCTCTCGCGACACGTCCGCGTACTTCGTCGTCGGATGTTCGCGAATGGTGTCGATGTTCTTCTGCTGGAACGTCCGTTCGAACGCAATCCAATCGCGCCAGCCTTGCTCGATCGACATGCCGTACACCTGCGTGAACGCCGACGCATAGTAGGCCTTCGAGCCGCTTGTCCGCGAGGTCCAGCGAATCAGCGACGCCGGACCGTGGGTGTACGCCAGGTAATTCATGAAGCGCGCACCGTAGAG
>DASRJR010000180.1:0-30527 GCA_035649395.1 Vicinamibacterales bacterium | reverse complement strand
GTGAGTCGTTCCCGTGGCTCTGGCGGATCCACGATCTGGACCTCGGTTGGATAGGGCGCGTCGCCAAATGGCGGATACGCATCCGCGAGCAGCATGACGTACGCCGTCGCGCGGGTCCGCCATCGAAGAAAAAACGAGCAGAACTGACGGATGCCGAGGATGTGCGTGCCGGCGATCACGATGGTGAACCAGCTGACCACCGCGAGGAAGGCCGCGACCGCGCCGAGCAGTCCGCCAAAACCAAACGTCGAGATCGTCGAGTCGTTATCCCGCGAGGCGAACCCGATGCCGAGGCCGCCCACCAGGATGACGTGCGGGATGGCGAGAAGGAGGCGGAAGAAGGTCGTCAGCCGACGTCGATTGACGAGCGCCGGCACGACGCCGACCGACACGGGGTATGTCATGCGTCGAGACTATGCCAGAAAGCTCGGCCGAAGGCCCGCGGGTTTTCCCGAAATAGTCTGCCGATTTGCGGGGCTTTGTCCTCCGTTCCGATCCCGGACTCGAGCAGGTTGCGCCGATTTTCTCCGGAAATGCGTTCAGCGGGCCTGGGCGCGCCGTTGTCTGGTCAGGCGAGGCTTTTGCTGGGCACATGGTGGCCACGTTGGCCTTATAGTACAGCTCTGATCTGCTAGTACAGCCCTGATTTATCATTCCTGCGCCTGCTTTCCGGCGTGGGTGCACTGGGAGCATGAGGTGTTCGAGCCGGGAACTCAACTTGGTCGGTACGAGATTCAGCGACGGCTCGGCCGCGGCGGTATGGGGACCGTGTACGTGGCACACGATCCCGTCCTCGGGCGTATGGTGGCGGTCAAGGTGTTTGCGGGGGATCTCGACGTTCCGGATGCCCGCGAGCGCTTCTCGCGCGAGGCCCGGGCCGCGGCGGCCCTGAATCACCCGAACATCGTCACGGTCTACGACTTCGGGGAGTACGGCTCGCAGCCGTACATCGTCATGGAGTACGTGCCGGGCGAGACGCTGGCCAACCTGATTCGTCGGAAGGTTCCGGTCTCGACCACCGACAAGCTGCGCTGGATGGAAGAGTTATGCGCCGGCGCAGGCTACGCCCATCAGAATTCGGTGATTCATCGCGACATCAAGCCCGCGAACCTCATGCTCGATCGGTCGGGGCGGCTGAAGATTTTGGACTTCGGCATTGCGCGGATGCTCGGCATCGCCTCCAACACGGCCGTGATGATTGGCACGCCTGGTTACATGGCGCCGGAACAGATCACGGGGGATTCGGTCGATCATCGCGCGGATCAGTTCGCAATCGGCGTGGTCTTTTACGAGCTGCTCGCCTACACCGAACCGTTCCCGGGTGACACACTGCCGGCGATCACCCACCGCATCCTCAACGAGCAGCCGAAGTCGCTGACCAGTCTCGTCGCCGACCTCAGCCCCGAGGTGGTGACGATCGTCGAACAGTCGCTGAAGAAGAACGTCGCCGAGCGCTTCAAAGACACCGAGGCAATGCGAGTCGCGATCGCGCGCGTGCGGCGCCACTTCGAGTCCGACCAGAGCTGGGGCACGACGCCGTCGATGCCGGTCGGACGCGATGTGACTCCGCCGGGCGGCAGCCCCAATCGCGGGACTGGATCGGCGCGGCGGCGCACGAGCGATGCGGTCGGCGTGGCCCAGCTCACGCCGCCCCCCGATCCCCGTCGAACCGATCGAGAAGCGTTGGCTCGCCGCCGCGCCGCTCAAGTTGAAGCGGCGCTGGCCGACGCGCGGCGGCTGTTCGCACAAGCGCAGTTGGAGGCGGCTCTCGACGCCTGTCAGCAGGCGCTGACGCTCGACGAAAGTCACATCGGCGCACTGCAGCTCGAGGAAGAGATTCAGTCGGCGCTCGGCCTCGGCGATAGCGAGCAGGTTGCCGATGACCCGGATCGAACTCAAGCCAACGAGCGGCTGGACCCGGCGGCGTCGCCGTCGCGCCTGGCCGAATCGCAGGCGGTGACGCGGCTGCACGACGAAGAGTTTGCGCTGACCGGGTTGCCGGCGGTCGAAGAGCAGCCGCCCACTGCCCCAGAGGACGCTCGCACCGGCGTAGGCGATCAGACGGTGCTGCGACCCGCGGCGCCGCGGGTGACTGGTCCTGCCGCTCCGCTCAACGACTCTCGAGAGGTGGCGGAGCCGACCATTGTCGTGCCAAGCCGGCGGACGCCGGCGCCGCACGCCTCGAAACTCCCGACGACGGTGCCGACGCCGCCGCGGGTGCCCGCAGCCGCGCCGGTACCGCCCGTGCCGCAGGCGAAGCAGCCGATCAAAGTCCCCGTCGCCAAACCAGCAGGTCCGGATCTCCTGACTCGCATCAAGGCGATTCCGGCTGCCGTTGCGCCGATCGCGGAGCGAGTGGCGCAGTCGGTACGCACGATCACGCCATCGTCGCTGTCGCGACAGCAGATGCGTCTTCTTTGGGCAGGCCTGGCCGCTGTGCTGCTCATCGCGGTCGCGACGACGTACATGCTGACTCGCGGCCCCGTTCCAACCGGCGTGATCGTGATCGACGCCGTTCCCTGGGCAACAGTCAACGCACTCCAGACGGAGGACGGGTCGGCTCAGGCGCTACCAGAGTCAGCGTCGACGCCGTTATCGTTGTCGGTGCCCGCAGGAACGTATCGAGTGACGCTGACGGGGCCCCCGCCAGAGTCGAAGGTCACCACGGTGACGATGCGCGTCGAAGTCGGCGGTGTGGCAGTCGTGCCGGTCACCCGCTTTCAGACGATGACTGCCGAACAGTATTTCGAGCCGTATCTCGGGGCCTCGACCGCGACGAGCACCGCACCACCCGCCGCCGCGCCGGTGGCCGCCAGCGAGGCTGGAGCGCCAGCGCCCTCAGCGGCCCCGCCAGCGTCAGGAGGCAACCAGTGACGCGCTTGGTGCGTGGAGTGATGACTACGCTGATGTGCCTGATCCTGTGTCCTGCTCTGGCGTCGGCGCAGGACGAGGCCTTCAAGAGGGGCATTCAAGCGCGTGGCGACAAGAAATGGGCCGAGGCTGAGCGACAGATGCGCAGCGCGATTCAATCGAACGGTCAGGAGTCGAATCGGAAAGTCCGATTGAACATCGTCGCGAGCGTCTTTGGCGCCGGGAGCATTGAGTACCTTCCGCACTACTTCCTTGGGGAGGCTCTGTACAACCAGAAAGACTGTGCCGGTGCCGTTGCGGCGTGGGCGGCGTCATTGGATCAGAGAGTCGTTCAGGGCGTCGGCGAGTTCAAGCAGGGTATTGATCGAGGCTTCAAGGATTGCGGGGGCAGGGGCGTGCTGCTGCCTGCCGAATTCGATTCGCAGCTGAAGAGCAGCAGACAGGCGTATGTGGACGCGAATGCCCTCGCCAAGAAGATCACCGACCTGGGTGCAGCGCACAGGGACCAGTGGAGTTCCCTTGAATCGCAGTATGACGATCCGCTTCGTGACCTCCAAGTCGCTTCCGCTCGGCTGCAATCAGCCATGAGAACGCGATCGGCCAGCGACTTTGCAGAGGTGAGGTCGGCGTCAGACCGTGCCATCGCCAAGTTGAGGCCGCTCGAGGAGGCATTGAATGCGGCCATCGCAAACGTGGCATCGCTTCAGCAGAAGATCCGTGACGTCGAGCAGGCGATCGGGGCTGCCGATGGTCTCGACAAGTCGATCGATGGTTTGAACGTCGCACTCGATTCGTCGTCGACCGCCTCGCGCAACACGGCACGCCAGCAGCTCGCGCAGGCGGGGTTGCTGCTGGGCGCCGCTCGAAAGTCGCAGAACGCGGTCTCCGTGAACGACGCCATGAAGACCGTGCAAACGGCGACGGCTACCCTCAATCAGGTCCTCGAGCGATTGGAGCAGCTCGTCAAGCGGGACGTGGCGCAACGAGTCGCCGAGCTCGTCAGAGGCGCCGACGAGGCGTTCGCGTCGTTTTCGGCGCTGATGGCGACGCTCGATGGACGGCTGCTGCAGAGAGCCGATAAGGTCACGCCCGAGATGACCACGCAGCGCGACGCGCTGCAGAAACAGATCGAGACGCAACGGAGGCGGTTCGAGCGTGCGCGCACCAAGCAGGATTTCGCGGGGCTGGCCGATGTGACCAGGCAGACACGTGAGGCCCAGGCGTCCCTCGACTCGCTCCTGTCGGCGTTCGGACCGCTGACCTTGCGCGAGCGCGGCGTCCACCCCGCCCTCGAAGAGGGGGCCAATCTCTTTCTGCAGGGCGAATACGAGAAAGCAATCGCGGCGCTCGACCCCTCGACCGGCGTCGGCGACAGCGCCCAGCAGCTTCACGTGCACCTGTTCCGGGCGGCCTCGCTCTATCAGCTTTTCGTGCGCTCTGGAGAACGGCGATCGGAGCTGCGGGCCAAAGCGCTCGAGGAAATCGCTCAGTGCCGACAGATCAGCTCGACGTTCGAACCCGACGTGCGCGTGTTTGCGCCGCGCTTCATCACGTTGTACAAGACGGGAGGCGCAGCCGCTCCTCAGACGGCCACTGCGACCACGCAGCAGTAACTCATGATCCTCACGCTCGAAGTGACGGGGCCGCAGTCGGATGCGCTGGGGCACGCACGTCGCAAGGTGTTTGGCATCGACGGAGGCACGATCGGTCGATTGCCTGACAACACGTGGGTGCTCGCTGAACCGTATGTCTCGGGGCGGCACGCGATCATCCGGTTCATCGATGGTTCGTTTCAGATCGAGGACACCAGCACCAATGGCGTGTTCCTGAACTCCACGACCGAACGAATCGTCCGCGGACGGCCTTACCCGATCAAATCCGGCGATCGCATCGTCATCGACCCGTACGAAATCGTGGCGCATGTCGACGCCACCGACCCGGCGGAGAAGTCTAACCGGCACTCGGATCCGTTCGAGGAGAATCGGCACTCGGATCCGTTCGAGACATTCGGTGAGCCGACGCCCGACCCGTTTGTGCCATCCGACCCGCTGCAGGCACTCAACCTCGAGGGTGAGAGGGCTGCGCCCCATGCACCGTCCGGTTCGGAGTTGAGCGGAGGGTCGCCGCTCTGGGCGCACTACACGCCACCGAAGATCGAGCCGGTCCAGTCGCCGGAATTGATTCCGTCCAACTGGCAGGACAGCTCGACGAGCCTGCCAGCCGCTACCAGTGCCCAGCCCGCTCCGGTGCGGTCCGCGGTGAAACCTGAAAAACGACCGGCGCCCGCGCCTCAGGAGAGCAGCAGTCTGTCGGCGCTGTTGGAGTCGGCAGGCATCAACGAAGGATCGTTGACGCCGGAAATCGCGCGCGACCTCGGTCAGATCTTCCGCATCATCATCACCGGTGTGATGGACGTGTTGAAGGTGCGGCAGCAGACCAAGGATCAGTTCGGTCTCGGCATGACGACCTTCAAGAAGATCGATAACAACCCGCTCAAGTTTTCGGCGGACGTCGAAGAGGCGTTGCAGCGCCTGTTCGTGAGGCGGCCCAACGCGGCCTATCTGGGTCCGGTCGACGCCTTCGAGGACGCGTTCGAGGACATGCGCAATCACCAGATCGCGATGCTCGTGGGGGTTCGCGTCGCGTTCGAGGCGATGCTGTCCGAGTTCGATCCCGATCACCTCCAGGAGCAGTTCGATCGGACGAAGAAGGCGGCGCTCGTCAGTATTCCGGCGCGGCTGCGGTACTGGGACCTGTATCGCGATTGGATTCATGATATGGTCCGCGACGCAGACACCAGCTTTCGCGAGTTGTTCGGCGACGAGTTCGCGAGAGCGTATGAAGAACAGCTCAAGAAACTGAAGGCCCAGGGTCGCGCCGCAAAGGGCTGACCAGGCACTGCTATGACTTCTCGCTTCCCCAGGCAGATTCTGGCGTTCGCGTCGCTCGTGATGGCGGCCTCGAGTGCGTGTGGGAAGGCCCCGCCGCCGGCGGCGTTGCCTCCGATCACCATTGCCGCCCCTGCGGAATCCAAGACGAAATCGGCGATGACGCTCGCGGCCAGTGCCGATACCAATCCCGACGCGAATGGCCGGCCGTCACCGGTCGTCGTGCGCGTCTACCAGCTGAAGACCGATGCGGCGTTCAAGGGCGCCGAGTTCTTCGCGCTCTATGACGACGACCAAAAAGTGCTCGGGCAGGAATTGATCAGTCGCGACGAGTTCGTGCTGGCGCCGTCCGAGAAAAAGACCATCGACGTGGCGGTCTCGAGAGACACGCGTTTCGTCGGCGCACTGGCGGCGTTTCGCGACATCCGCAACGCGCAGTGGCGCGGGCTGGTCGTGGCGCCGCAGCGCAGCAGCCTGAACCTGGCGGTCGAGCGCGCCCGGATCGTGTTGTCCGTCGTCGAGGACTAATGGAGCACGCCTGACGCGATGTCCGCTCACAACAGGGTCGTTTGGTCTGAGGGGCTGTTTCTTCAACCCCAACACTTTCAGCAGCAGGATCGCTATCTCGAGCGATACATCGAGTCGCGCTGCCGGTCGCTGATTCCACACAGCTGGGGCTTCACCGAGATCGCGATCGAGCGCGACTTCCTCAAGATCGGCAAGTTCGGTCTGCAAAAGGCGGTCGGCGTGTTCCCCGACGGTACGCCGGTACAGATACCGGCTGACGACCCGCCGCCGGAGCCGATCGAGATCGACGCTCAGACGCGCGATCAGGTCATTCATCTCGGCCTGCCCTTGCGTCGCGCCGGTTCGCTCGAGGTGGATCGCACGGGAAGCACCGACGAATTGGCGCGCCATACGTTGCGCCAGTGGGAAGCGCGCGATATCACGGCGCCGTCTGGCAACTCCGCGCCGGTGGAAGTCAGTGCGGTGCGGAGCCGTTTGCTGCTGGCCAAGGAGGTGACGCCGGCGTACGCGTGCATCCCGTTGGCGCATCTCGTCGAGTGCCGCTCCGACAAGCAAGTCGTGCTCGACGAGTCGTTCATGCCGACCGTGCTTCACGCGGGGGCGTCGACGCGCCTGGCGACGTTCATTACCGAGTTGCTCGGACTGCTCCATCAGCGCGGCGAGGCACTGGCCGGGCGTGTGGCCGCCACCAGTCGCGGCGGCGCCGCAGAGATCGCCGACTTCCTCCTGTTGCAGACCGTGAACCGTTGCGAACCGATCGTTGCCCACTACGGGGAGTCGGGCGCGGTGCATCCCGAAGAGTTCTTTCGATTCTGCGTGTCGGTCGCAGGAGAGCTGGCCACGTTTACCCATCCGTCGAAGCGCACGCCGACCATCGGCGGGTATCGCCACGATCAGTTGCGCGAGTCGTTCGAGCCGGTGATCGCGGCCCTGCGATCGTCGCTGAGCGCGGTGCTCGAGCAGCGCGCGATTCCCATCCCGATCGAGGAGAAGAAATACGGGATCCGAGTGGCAACGGTCGCCGACCGGAGTCTCTACACCTCAGCGGTCTTTGTGCTGGCGGCGCGCGCAGATATGCCGGCCGAAGAGCTGCGCCGGCGGTTCCCGTCGCAACTCAAAATCGCGCCGGTCGAAAAGATTCGCGAGCTGGTGAATCTCCAGCTCAAAGGCGTCCCGGTGCAGCCGATGCCGGTCGCGCCCCGACAGATCCCGTTTCATGCCGGGTTCGTGTATTTCGAGCTCGATCAAACGCATGACCTCTGGGTGCAGCTGCGGACGTCGGGCGGCGTGGCTCTGTTCGTCGGCGGCGAGTTCCCAGGGCTGGCGCTCGAGTTCTGGGCGATCCGGGGCTGAGTGGACGATCACGCCGATGCCGGACTTCGACGATCCGTTCAAGCCGTCTGATGCGACTGTGATGCGGCCGCGTCCCGGCGCCGGTCGACGCGGCACGCCCGAGGCCGCGCCGCCGTCGCCGATGCGCCCGCTCGCGCCGCCGGCGGCGCGAGCCGAGCCGCTTCCCGAGGCCGCGTTCCAGTTTATCGGTATCGGTCTGAATCCGCTGGTGCGCGCGGCGAGTCCGCTGTTGCTGCTCGCCGGCCAGCTGCGCGGATCGTTGTCGTCTCCGGATGTGAGTGTGCTTCGACGTCACGCGCTCGATGAGATTCGGCGCTTCGAGCAGCGGGCGCGCGGCTCCAGCATTTCGGCCGAGGTCGTGAGCGCGGCCCGATATGTGCTGTGCGCCTGTCTCGACGAGGCCGTGCTGTCGACGCCGTGGGGCGCCCAGAGCGAGTGGGCGCAGCAGTCGCTGCTGGTGGCGTTGCATCGGGATGCACGGGGCGGCGAGAAGTTCTTCGAGATGTTGAAAGGGATCTCGGATGATCCCGAGCGGCACATCGATCTGATGGAGCTGCAGTATCTCTGCATCGCGCTCGGCTTCGGCGGGAAGTACGAGACGCTGGCGCAGGGACACGCGCAGCTGGCTGATGTTCAGCAGGGCCTGTATCGCAAGATTCGCGACTATCGCGGGATTCCGCGTACCGAGCTGTCGCTGAAATGGAAAGGCGTCGAGGATCGACGCAATCCGATCATTCGCTACGTGCCGTGGTGGGTCATCGGCGCGGCGACGCTGGCGATGCTCGCGATCACGTTTGTCGTCTTCTACTCGCGCCTCGACACGGCGTCGACGCCGATCTACGCGACGCTCTCGCAGATCGGCCTCGATGTTCCCCAGCCGGCGCCCGCGGTCCCGCGAGCCGGCCCCACGTTGAAGCAGGTGCTCGCGCCGCAGGAGCAGGCGCGCGCGATCAGCGTGCAGGAAGAGGGATCGGTGACGCGCATCACGCTGCTCGGCGACACCCTGTTCGCATCGGGCAGCGCAGCGCTCGACCCGGCGTACGAACGCACGCTCGGTCAGATCGCAGCGGCACTGGATCGTTTTCCTGGTCACGTCACCGTCGTCGGCCACACCGATGCGCAGCCGATTCAGTCGCTCCGGTTCCGCAACAACTTCGATCTGTCCCGCGAGCGGGCGGCGAGCGTCGCCCGCATGCTGCAGAAGTCGATGGTCAATTCCGGCGGGATCGATGTGAATGGGGTCGGGCCGAGCAAGCCGCTGGTGACCCCTGAAGCGACGGTGGCCGATCGCGCGCGCAATCGCCGCGTCGAAGTCGTGCACGCTCCGGAGTCGTGATGAAGTCGATGTTCAAGCTGCGCACGCTGTTGATCATCGCGGGCGTCGTGCTGCTCGCGCTGTTCATTTGGTACGGCGGGCCGCTGATTGCGTTCGGCTCTGAAGGTCAGTATCGCCCGCTCGCCTCCGTGCTGGTTCGTCTGATCGTGATCGCGCTCGTCATCGTCGCGCTGGTCATCTCGCACCTCCTGAAGCGGCTCCGCGCCAACAAGAACAGCGACAACCTCATGGCGGCGGTCGTCAAGCAGTCGCAGGGCGGCGACGCACGCCCCTCGGCCGAAGCGCTGCAGCTGCGCGAGCGATTCGAAGAGGCCGTCGCCGCGCTGAAGCAGAAGCGCCGCAGCGGCCACACGCTCTACGAACTGCCGTGGTACGTGATCATCGGCGCGCCCGGATCGGGTAAGACGACGGCCCTCGTCAACTCCGGTTTGAAGTTCCCGATCGAGCAGCGGTCGGGCAAGGCGGCACTGCGCGGCGTCGGCGGCACCCGGAACTGCGACTGGTGGTTTACCGACGACGCCGTGCTGATCGACACCGCCGGCCGCTATACGACGCAGGACTCCGATGCGAGCGCGGACAGCGCCGCGTGGTCCGAGTTTCTCGCGCTGTTGCGGAAGTATCGCGGCCGCCGGCCGATCAATGGCGTGATCCTCACGATCAGCGCGCAAGACCTGATGGTGCAGAGCGCGTCGGCGCGCGAGACGCACGTCGACGCGGCGCGCCGGCGGCTCGACGAGCTGAATCGCGAGCTGCGCATGCGGCTGCCGGTGTATCTGATGGTCACCAAGTGCGACCTGGTGGCCGGCTTCACCGAGTACTTCGACGATCAGGCGCAGCAGGGCCGCGCGCAGATCTGGGGCGTGACCTTCGGCTACGACGACACGACCAACGGACGTGCCGCGCAGACGTTCCCCACCGAGTTCGACGGCCTCATCGCCCGGCTCAACGAGCGGCTGATGCCGCGCCTCGAGGAAGAGCGTGATGTACGGCGCCGCGCGAAGGTGTTCGGCTTCCCGCAGCAGATGGCGGCGCTGCGGGAATCGCTCTCGCAGTTCGTGAGCGAGGTCTTCTCGTCGACGCGCTTCGACAAGCAACTGTTGCTGCGCGGCGTCTACTTCACCAGCGGCACGCAGGAGGGGACGCCGATCGATCGACTGCTCGGCGCGCTGAGCCGTCAGTTTGCGATGGCGGAATCGCTGGTGGCCTCCGGGGGGAAAGGCAAAGCGTATTTCATCGAACGCCTGCTCACCGACGTCATCTTTGCCGAGTCGGGCCTCGCCGGCGTCAATCGGCGCGTCGAAGTCCAGAAGGCGGCGCTGCAGCTGTCGGCGTACGTGGCCATGCTGCTCGTCGGCGTCATCGGTCTCATCGGCTTCACGACCAGCTATCGCAGCAATCGAACCTACCTGACGGCGATCGACCAGGAAGTCGGCGCACTGCGTGCCGCCGGCAGCGACGGCGGCACCAGCCTCGACAGCCAGCTGTCGCGTCTCGACGGGATCCGCGCGGTGTCCGATTCGGCGAATCGATACACGGACGATCCCCCCTGGTCGATGCGATGGGGACTCTTTCAGGGCGAATCGGTCGGCACGGCGGCGCGCGACGCGTACGCGCGGGCGCTAAACGGCGTCTTCCTGCCACAGGTGAGCGGTCGTTTCAAGCAGCGGTTGATCACGTATGCCGCGGAGCCCGAGAAGCTGTACGAATATCTCAAGGCCTACCTGATGCTCGGCGATCCCAAACGGCTCGACCGCGAGCAGCTGCAGTACCTCGCGGAGCAGGAATGGGATGCCTCCTTTGGATCGGTCCCGCAGATCCGCGAGTCCGTGGCCAAACACTTCCGGAGCCTGCTCGAATCCGGAAAGATCGGGAAACGCACTCCCGATGAAACCATCGTCGCGCAGACACGCAATGCGCTCCTCCAAGCGTCGAAGGCGGGCCTCGTGTATCGCTACCTGCGCGCCAATTACGTGAAAGACACTGGACGTGCGCTGAGGCTCGACGTCGAAGCGGGCGCAGGGGCCGAGCGTGTGCTGCGGCGCAAGAGCGGCGTGAGCCTGTCGATGCCGCTGCCCAGCCTGTACACCAAGGACGTCTTCAACGAAGTGGTCTCCACGGGCATGAACGATCTGGTGAAGCAGTTCGCGGAAGAGCAGTGGGTGTGGGGCAAGGAGGCGCCGAGTCTCTCGAACTCGGCGACGCTGAGGCAGGAAGTGCTCGACGTCTACGAGAAGGACTACATCGCGTTCTGGGATCGCATCGTTCAGGAGATCGAGCTCGTTCCGTTCGGAGCGACGGGCAACGCGAAGGAAACGGTGGCGATCGTCTCGGGTCCGACCTCGCCGCTGCGCGGCATCTACAAGGCGATCGACAAGCACACGTATCTCGTGGCGCCTCAGGAACCGGCGAAAGACGCCGCGTCGGGTGTGAAGGATCGTCTCTCGAGCATCTTCGGGAACTCCCCACTCGCCGCCGCGGTCGCCACGACCAAGCCCGGAGCCCAGGTCACGATGCACTTCGCCGAGATCCACAAGCTCGTCGCCGGCGATGCCGGTGCCGCCCCGATCGACGGCACGCTGCGCACGTTGCAGCAACTGCAGCAGAAGATGGCGCCGGTCGGGACCAACGTCGGCGAGAGTCCGCCCGATGCAAACACTGTCAGGGAAATCGGCGAAATCACGAGCTCGCTGAAGCGTGACGCGGCGTCGCTGCCGCCGGCGCTCGGGGCCATTGTCACCACGATCGCCAACGGCAGCATGTCGGTCGTGCGATACACCGGCTCGGTCAACGTGAGCAACAACTACACACAGACCGTGCTGAATGAGTGCCGACTGCTCGTCAACGGACGCTATCCGTTCGAGGCCGTTAGCTCGACGGATATTCCGATCGCGGATTTCGAGCGCCTGTTCGGACCCAATGGCGTCTACGACATGTTCTTCAAGAGCGACTTGCAGGGCCGCGTGAATACGACGCGTTCGCCGTGGACGTGGCTCACCGATGCGTCGGGTGCTCCGGTGGGCGGCGGGATCCCGCTAGCCAAGTTCGAAGCCGCAGACCGGATCCGTCAGATGTTCTTCCGCGCCGGATCGTCGAAGGCCGAGATCCGTTTCACCGTGACGCCGGTGTCCCTCGCTCCGGCCGACCCAGGCGCCAGCTTCGCGCTCGAGATCGATGGTCAGAGAATCCCGTATCAATTTGGTCCCGAGCGTCCGTATCCCGTGACGTGGCCGGGTCCGAAGCCTGGTCAGGCCACCGCGACGTTCTCGCAGTCCGGCGGGCCGAACGCTGCGTTCGACGGTTTCTGGGCGTGGTTCCGTCTGATCGACAGCGGGCAGATGGTTCGCCAAGGCAATGAACGGTACATGTTCACGATCAAGCGGGGCACCCGTGAGGCGCAGCTCAGAATCGAGCCCGACATGGTGCGCAATCCGTTCGCCGGAAACGACCTGTCGCGTTTCCGCTGCGAATGAAGGCGAATGAGCAGTGGCGATTGACGTCGGCTTCTACGGCAAGCTTCCCAGTCACGGCGATTTTCTCAGGCGTCGAGTGTCCGACGGGTTCGTCGGTGTCTGGGACTCGTGGCTGCAGGAATCGATGGCAGCGAGTCGTGCCGCCCTCGGCGACCACTGGTTCGATGCCTATTTGACAAGCCCGGTCTGGCGCTTTGCATGCGCATCAGGCGCGTGCGGATCGGCGCCAGTGCTTGGCGTGATGGTGCCGAGCGTCGACCGGGTCGGCCGCTACTTCCCCTTGACCCTCGTCGGCGAGCTGCCGCGCGACACGCCAAGTCCAGTGGCCGCGGCGCTGTGCGCCGATGCGTTCTTCGACGCCGCCGAGCGTCTGGTCATCGAAACGCTTGAAGACGACCAGATTGATGTCGACCGGTTCGATGAGCAGTTGATCCGCGTCGGCGAACAGCTCAATCCGGCCAGGCTGTCACCGCGCATCGTGCTCGAGGGGGCGTCGGCGCTGCTCGACGATCCCGCGGACGGATGGCACGTCACGCTGGCGTCGACGACCGAGCTCAGGTCGGCGTTCGACCAGGTATTCGCGCAGCGTCTGACCGACGTTTACGATCCGGTGGTGTTGTGGTGGACTGACGGTTCGGCGCGCGTACAGCCGTGTTGTCTCGTCACTCGGGGGCTGCCGCATCCCGATTCGTTTGCGTCGCTCCTGGACGGATCGTGGGCGGGGCGGCGTTGGCGATCGGTGGCAGCGCGTGTCGAGGCCAGTATGGTGGCCGAAACGCTCGTCGATGATCCGTCGCCGCCCCGATACCGATCAGCGGCGGCCAGCAATGCGGGATGTGTGCGCGAGATCAATCAGGACTCGTTCCTCGAACGCCCGGATGCCGGAATCTGGGGCGTTGCCGACGGGTTGGGCGGTCACGCCGACGGCGAGGTGGCGAGCCGGATGGTGTGTGACGCGCTCGCCGACGTCGTTCCAGAGTCGAGCTTCGAACACCTGATCGACGTCGTGCGCCAGCGGGTCGTGGATGTCAACGAGCAGCTGATTCGCGCCGCCACTCGACCGGTCAATGCGGTGCAGAGCGGCAGTACCGTGGTGACGCTGCTCGCGCGCGGCTCGTCGTGCGCGATTCTGTGGGCCGGGGACAGCCGCGCCTACCGATGGCGCAATGGCGGACTGGAGCAGCTCACGCGGGATCACAGTCTCGCGGCGCTCGAAGGTCTGAGCGATTCCAACGCCATCACGCGGGCAGTCGGTGGGGAGGCGACGCTCGATCTCGACCTCGTTCGCCACCGCGTCGAGCCAGGCGATCGCTTTCTGCTCTGTTCTGACGGGCTGTCGAAGACCGTGTCGAAGGAGCAGCTGGCCAGCTGGATGGCCCATGAGGACATCGCGCAGGCGGTCGAGGGGATGATCGAGGCGACCCTAGCGGCCGGCGCCCCCGACAATGTGACTGCCGTGGTCGTGGAGGCCCTGGCGTGACAGGCGTTTCGCACGATTTCCCGGAATAGGCTGACTTGACGGCCCCGGTGGAGGCCGCACTTTGAGCCTTGGAGTTTGAGCGAAGCCCCATTAGAATCCCACTCCTCACACAACTTGCATCAGGTTCCGAGTCAAATGAGGGCCGTTGTGCTTTCTGAGATCGTTTCCGTCTGCGCTGGCGGAGTCTGCGCATGAGCGCCAGCTGGGACGGATCGGCGCTGCTCGAGCCGATCTCCGCCGATGCGTCGTGCGGGAAGAGCCTCGAGGACAGCGACGTGTTGGCGGCGCTCGACGCGTATCAAATCTTCGGGCAGACGTCGCTCGAGCCGGAGAAATCGGGCGACGATCAGCCCAAGCGTAAGGAGCCGCGCAAGAGCGATCGTCCGCCGAACTGGGCGGAGATCAGAGACGAGGCCTTGACGGCGCTCCAGACTTCGAAGGATCTCAGGCTGCTGGCGTATCTGGGTGTCGCCTCGCTTCGCATCGAAGGGATTGCGGCGTTCTCGCAGGCGCTGGGCATCGCCGCTCACTGGCTGGCAATATTTCCGACGCAGGTGTATCCCCTCGTCGACGAGGACGCGCTCTTTCGCCAGAATGCCTTGAATTGTTTTGCCGATCCGGTGGCGGTGATCGACGGCCTGCGACGGTCGCCGCTCGTCAGCCACCGGCAGCACGGACGATTCAGCATTCGCGATGTCGATCTCGTGTCGGGCGATGTGCAGCCGGCTGGCGATGACGTGAAGCCGGACGGCAAACAAATCGACGCCGCCTTCGACGCCACGGCGCTCGACGAGCTCAAGACACTGCACGCGACCGTCGACGGCGCGTTGACCGCGATCAGGAGCATCGACACCGCGATGCGCGACGCCAACGGCGCCGCGTTCGCGCCGAGCTTCGAATCGCTGTCGGCGCAGTTCAAGAAGATGTCGGCGTTCGTCGCCGCACGCATGGCCGCGCATCCTGAGAACGCGTCGGTCGCGTCGCAGGACGGTGAGGTGGCGGGTGGCGAAGCGGGCGGTATGGCGATGGCCGTTGGCGCGATCAAGTCGCGGCAAGATGCGATCCGCGCGCTCGAGGCGGCCGCGGAGTTCTTTCGGCGGAATGAGCCGTCCAGTCCGATCCCGATGTTCCTCGAACGGGCGAAGCGGTTGGTGTCCAAGGATTTTCTCGAGGTGTTGGCCGATGTCGCTCCCGACGCGCTTCCGCAGGCGCGGTCGGCAGGCGGCCTGAGGGACGAGTAGGCATGCGTACGAGCCAGGAGGTGTGTTGTGGCTAAGGCCAGCAGTCAGAAGTTCATCGCCAGAAACCGTGCGCCTCGAGTCCAGATCGAGTACGACGTGGAGCTCTATGGCGCGGAGAAGAAGATCCAGCTGCCCTTCGTCATGGGCGTGCTGTCGGATCTGTCGGGCACGCCCTCCCAGCCGCTTCCGCCGGTGGCCGATCGGAAGTTCCTCGAGATCGACGTCGACAACTTCGACAACCGCATGAAGGCGATGAAGCCGCGCGCGTCGTTCCAGGTGCCGAACACGTTGACCGGCGAGGGCAACATCAGCGTCGAGTTGACGTTCGAGAGCATGGACGACTTCTCGCCGGCGGCGATCGCGAAGAAGGTCGACTCGCTGAACAAACTGCTCGAGGCGAGACAGCAACTGGCTAATTTGATCACCTACATGGACGGCAAGAGTGGCGCCGAAGATTTGGTCAGCAAGCTGCTGCAGGATCCCGCGCTGTTGCAGACGCTCGCGACCACGAAGAAACCCGGTGACGGTGAGGCTTCGTCGTAACCCCTGGGACTGCCGAGTGGAGTAAAGCCATGGCTGATGCAAAGTCCGAGCAACCGCAATCGGCAACTGAAGTCGTCGCGGTTACCGAGTTCGATTCGCTCCTGAAGAAGGAGTTCAAACCGAAGACCCCCGAGGCGACAGAGGCCGTCGAGCGTGCCGTGCGCACGCTTGCCGAGCAGGCTCTCGCGCAAACAAAACTGATCAAGGGCGATGTCGTCAAAGCGATCGAGCAGATGATCGGCGAGCTCGACAAGAAGCTCACCGAGCAGATCAACTTGATCCTGCACCACGAAGATTTTCAGAAGCTCGAAGGGGCGTGGCGAGGGCTGCATTACCTCGTCAACAACACCGAGACCGACGAGATGCTGAAGATCCGCTTCATGGACATCAGCAAGCAGGATCTGGGCAAGACGCTGAAGCGGTACAAGGGCACGGCATGGGATCAGAGCCCGCTGTTCAAGAAGGTGTACGAGGCCGAGTACGGGCAATTCGGCGGCGAGCCGTTCGGGTGCCTGGTGGGCGACTACCACTTCGATCAGACGCCGCCCGACGTCGAGCTGCTCGGCGAGATGTCGCACATCGCCGCCGCGGCGCATGCGCCGTTCATCGCCGGTGCGTCGCCGACGGTGATGCAGATGGGCAGCTGGCAGGAACTGGCCAATCCACGCGACCTCACGAAGATCTTCACTACGCCGGAGTATGCGAGCTGGCGGTCGCTGCGTGAGTCGGACGATGCGCGGTATCTGGGCCTGGCGATGCCGCGGTATCTCGCCCGCCTGCCGTACGGGTCGAAGACGAGTCCGGTGGAGGAGTTCGACTTCGAAGAGGACACCGGCGCGGCCGATCACTCGCGCTACACGTGGGCGAACGCTGCCTACGCGATGGCCGTGAACATCAATCGGTCGTTCAAGATGTACGGGTGGTGCTCACGAATCCGCGGCATCGAATCGGGTGGCGCCGTCGAGGGGCTGCCGACGCACACGTTCCCGACCGACGACGGCGGTGTCGACATGAAGTGCCCGACGGAGATCGCGATCAGCGATCGACGCGAGGCCGAACTCGCCAAGAACGGCTTCATGCCGCTGGTCCATCGGAAGAACTCCGACTTCGCCGCGTTCATCGGTGCGCAGTCACTGCAGAAGCCGACCGAATACGACGATCCGGACGCGACGGCCAACGCCAACCTGGCCGCGCGGCTGCCGTATCTGTTCGCCTGCTGCCGCTTTGCGCATTATCTGAAATGTATCGTGCGCGACAAGGTCGGCTCGTTCAAGGAGCGCGACGACATGCAGCGATGGCTGCAGAACTGGATCATGAACTACGTCGACGGCGACCCGGCGCACTCGTCGGAAACGACCAAGGCGCAGAAGCCGCTCGCCGCTGCAGAAGTTCAGGTCGAGGAAGTCGAGGGTAATCCCGGGTACTACACCTCGAAGTTCTTCCTGCGGCCGCACTATCAACTGGAAGGCCTGACCGTGTCACTGCGGCTGGTCTCCAAACTGCCATCGGCAAAGGCTGGCTAGAACTGGAGGTTTGTCGTGGGCGCCAGATGGCAGCGGCGCCCGGAGTGTGGGGGTTCTCCATAGCCCACGAACGATTGGGCGTAGCAGAGGAGCGAAGCGATGGCTGTAGACGTATTTCTGAAGATTGGTGATGTCAAAGGCGAGTCGAAGGACAGCAAGCACGAAGGTGAAATCGACGTGTTGTCGTGGTCCTGGGGAGTGTCGCAGACGGGCATCGGGTCGATCGGCGGCGGCAGTGGCGCGGGCAAGGCGAACTTCAGCGATCTGAACTTCATGCACGCGCTCGATAAGTCGTCCCCGGTCCTGATGAAAGCGTGCGCGATGGGCGATCACTTCACCGATGCCACGCTGGTGTCCCGCAAAGCCGGCAAGGGGCAGTTGGACTATCTGATCGTCAAGATGAAGGAAGTCTTCATCACGAGCGTGCAGCCGTCCGGCAGTTCCGAGCACCCGATGGAGAGCGTGTCGATGTCATTCGGACACGTCGATCTCGAGTACAAGCCGCAGAAGGCCGACGGCACTCTCGAGGCGGGCGTGCACTTCATCTACGACATCAAGAAGAACCTGGACAGCTAAGCGAGCGAAGGCCTGTTCCCCCGTGCAGGCCTCCTCATTTCACCCCCACGACTCACGCGCGGGGTTGGGAAGGTACTGAGCGTGGCTCAAGCAAACGCGGCGCCCGGCTATGGCGACATCTTCCTCTCGGTCAAGGGGGCGAAGTCTGGCCTGATCAAGGGAGAGGCGAACGACGACGTCCATGCCGGCGAAATCGATGTCTTGAGTTGGTCGTGGGGGATGCAGGCGCAGGTGTCGCTCGGTGGCGGGCAGGCCACCGGCAGGGCGATCACGCGCGAGCTCAAGGTCGTCAAGCGCGTCGATAGCGCGTCGACCGCGCTGATGGCGGCGCTGCGAACGAATGAAATGATCACGAAGGCCATCCTCACGATGCGAAAGGCCGGCAAGTCGCCGCTCGAGTTCTTGAAGATCACCATCGAACAAGGGCGCGTCACCGGCTTGACCATCGACGCCGGCGACGACGAGGGCAGTCCCGAAATCGTCGAGAACGTGGCGTTTTCCTTCAACAAGATCACCGTGGAATACGTGCCCCAGGGGAAGGATGGACAGGCGAGGGGCAGCACCATGTTCACCGATCAATGGGAGCAGGCATGAGCATGCGGGGTTCCATCCATCCACGACCGGGGGGTGCACGATGAGCGTCGCCGACGCAGCCGAGTCGAGTCTCAGACACGGGGATCTCTCAGCGGCGCTCGCGCAGTTGCAGGAGCAGGTGCGCGACCAGCCCGCGAATGCGAAGCTGCGGGTCTTTCTCTTTCAGTTGCTGTGCGTGCGCGGCGAGTGGGAGCGGGCGCTCAACCAGCTGAAGGTTGCCTCCGGCCTCGATCCCGCCGCGCTCGCCATGGCGCAGATGTACGGGGAGGCGGTGCGGTGTGAAGCGATTCGCACCGACGTGTTCAACGGCAAGAAAGTGCCCATGGTGTTTGGCGAGCCGGAGCAGTGGCTGGCGCTGCTGATCGAATCGTTGCTGGTCGCGGGACGCGGCGAGACGGAGAAGGGCAACCAGCTGCGGCTGCGCGCGTTCGAGGAAGCGGACACGTCGGCCGGTGAGATCAACGGCCAGCCGTTCGAGTGGATTGCCGATGCCGATTCGCGGCTCGGACCCGTGCTCGAGGCGGTGATCAACGGCCGCTACTATTGGGTGCCGTTCTCGCGGCTCGCGGGCGTGACCGTCGAGGAGCCCGAGGACCTGCGCGACATGGTCTGGATGCCCGCGCACCTCCAGTTCGAGAACGGCGGCGACAGCGTCGCGCTCATTCCCACCCGCTATCCCGGTTCGGAAGCGTCCGACGATGGGCTGATCGCGCTGGCGAGGAAAACGGTGTGGCAGGAAGTGTCCCCAGACACGCACCACGGGCTGGGGCAGCGCATCATTGCCACGGATGCGGTCGACGTGCCGTTGTTGGAGCTGCGGACACTCGTCGTCCACGCCCGCGCGGGTGATGCCGGCGCAGGTGCGTGACCGTGGCTGAGCAGCTCACGCCACAGGAGCGCCTGCAGCCAGCGCTGCTCGATCGCCTCACCGACGACGAACCCGAGAAGAAGGAGGAGCTTCGCAAGCATCGCGTGTTTGCGAAGGAGCGCTTGCGTGAGGCGGTCCTCCGCGATCTCGCGTGGCTGTTCAACGCCACGCGGCTCGAGCGCGGCGACGACATGTCGCACGTACCCGACGCACGGCGATCGGTGATCAACTTCGGCTTGCCTGCGCACGCCGGCCAGACGGCCTCATCGCTCGAGATTCAGGACGTCGAGCAGGACATCAAGCAGGCGATCATCGCCTTCGAGCCGCGCATCCTTCCCGAGACCCTCGAGGTCAAGGCGATCGCCGAGCTCAGCGATCTCGATCGTCACAACGTCCTCGGCATTCAGATCCGCGGCCTCCTCTGGGCGCAGCCGGTGCCGCTCGAGCTGCTCCTTCGCACGGAGATCGATCTCGAAACCGGCAAAGTTCAGGTCGCGGATCTCGCGCCCTCACGTGTGAGCTGATGGACCCGCGGCTGCTGCAGTACTACAACATCGAGCTGCAGCATCTGCGCGAGATGGGCGCGGAGTTCGCCGAGCAGTTCCCCAAGATCGCCGCTCGGCTCGGCATGAGCGGCCTGGAGGTCACCGACCCGTACGTCGAGCGTCTGATCGAAGGGTTCGGCTTTCTGGCCGCGCGGGTGCATCTGAAGCTCGACGCCGAGTTCCCGCGCTTCACCCAGTCGCTGCTCGAAACGGTGTACCCGCACTACCTGGCGCCCACGCCGTCGATGGTGGTGGTGCAGTGCACGCCCGATCGCAACGAGGCAGGCCTCGCCAATGGCGTCACGGTGCCGCGCGGCAGCACGCTCCAAGGCGTGATGGGCGGTGACGACGCCACGGCGTGCGAGTTCCGGACGGCGCAGGACGTCACGCTGTGGCCGATCGAAATCGTCTCGGCCAGCTACTTCTCGTACGCCCCGGATCTGCCGCTGAACGCGTTGCCGATTGCGCCGCGCAGCATCAAGGGCGGCGTGCGCGTCGTCCTGAAAACGACCGCAGGGCTGAAGTTCTCAGAGATCCCGCTCGATCGATTGCGCCTGTATTTCACCGGACGCAGCGAAGTGGCCAATGGGTTGTACGAGCTCTGCCTCACGAACCCGGTGGGGGCGCTCGTGCTTCCGGGCAAGGGCGCGTCGCGTTGGCACGAGTTCCTGCCAGCGAAGTCGTTTCAGCCGATCGGCTTTGCCGACGACGAGGCGGTGCTTCCGGTCGCGCTGCGATCGTTCCAGGGCTACCGGCTGCTGCAAGAGTACTTCGCCTTCCCGCAGCGGTTCCGCTTCTTCGAGCTCTCGGGACTGCAGCCGGCGATCAGACGCATCGGCGGATCGGAGCTGGAGCTGGTTCTCCTGCTGGGTCGCGCAGATCCCAACTTCGAGAGCGTCGTCGATGCCTCCAATCTCGCGTTGTTCTGCACGCCGGCGGTCAATCTGTTTCCCAAGCGCGCCGATCGGATTCACGTCAGCGACCGCACCTACGAGTACCACGTCGTTCCCGATCGCACGCGCCCGCTCGATTTCGAGGTCTACGAGGTGACCAGCGTCGTCGGGCACGGCGTCGGTTCCGACAGCGAGCAGGAGTTTCGCCCGTTCTATTCGGCCTACAGCTCGGACGGCGACAGCGAGCATACGGCGTTCTTCACCACACGGCGCGAGCCGCGGCTGCTGTCGGCGGATCAGAAGCGACGCGGTGTGCGATCGAGTTACATCGGGAGCGAGGTCTTCATGGGGCTGGTCGATTCCGCGCATGCCCCCTTCAGCGGCGACTTGCGGCAGCTCTCGATTCAGACAATGTGCACCAATCGCGATCTGGTGCTGCACATGCCCGTTGGCATCGGCAAGAGCGATTTCGCGCTCGATGTGGCGGCCCCGGTGACCGGCATCCGCGTGATCGCCGGCCCCAGCCGGCCGTACGCACCCCTGGCCGATGGCAGCGTGGCGTGGAAGGCGATCAGTCATCTCTCGCTCAACTATCTGTCGCTGGTGAACTCGACGCAGCAGCAAGGCGCCGCGGCGCTGCGCGACTTGCTCGAGCTGTACGCCGGCAGCAGCGACGTCAGCGCGCGCAAACAGGTCGACGGTGTCCGATCGGTCCGTGTCAGCCCGGTGGTGCGGCGTCTGCCCTCGACGCCGCGTGACACCGGGGCCGCATCGGCAGCGAACGCCTCGGCGGCGAGGCTGTCGTTCGGCCGCGGCCTCGAGATCACGGTCGAAGTCGACGAGATGGCATTCGAGGGCGGCAGTGCGTTCCTGCTCGGATCCGTGCTCGCGCAGTTTTTTTCGCGCTACGTGTCGATCAACTCATTCACCGAGACCGTGCTGCGATCGCTCGGTCGGGGCGAAATCTTTCGATGGGTGCCACAGTGGGGCGCGAGGCCGACGCTCTGACGGCGCTGTTCACGGCGTTGTCGGAGTCGCCGCACGCCTACGACTTCTATCAGACGCTGCGGCGCCTCGAGTGTCTCTTCGACCCCAAGCCGCGATGGGGCCACGCTCGTCGTCCCACGGATGAAGCCGTGCGCTTCGGACAGGACCCCGAGCTCAGTTTCGCGCCGGCGCCGCTGGCGTCGTTTCACTCCGGACCCGACCGACGCCCGCCGCAGGCGCAGCCCCAGCTGCAGGTGAGGCTCTTCGGGTTGTTCGGCCCGAACGGACCGTTGCCGTTGCACATCACCGAATATGCGCGAGAACGCCTGCGCAACGCCGGCGATCCGACGCTGAGCCGGTTTCTCGACGTCTTCCACCACCGGCTCATCACGCTGTTCTATCGCGCGTGGGCCCAGGCGCAGCCGCACGTCAATCGCGATCGGCCGGCGGAGGATCGCTTTGCGGCCTATCTCGGATCGTTCTTCGGGATGGCGCCGGCGGCGTTCCGCCAACGCGACGTTCTCCCGGATCACGCCAAGTGCTTCCATGTCGGTGCGCTGATCCGCCACACCCGCAACGCCGAAGGACTGCGCGCGATCCTGGAGCACTTCTGTCGCGTGCCCGTGCAGATCGAGGAGTTCGTCGGGCACTGGATGCGGCTGGACACGCGGGAGCGCACCTATCTGGGCCGCGATGCGGCGGTCCTCGGATCGAGCGCGGTGGCGGGCGGACGCGTCTGGGACCGGCAGTACAAGTTCCGCGTCCGCGTCGGCGCGTTGATGCTCGCGCAGTACGAGGCTTTTCTGCCCGGCGGCGCGTTGATTCAGAAACTGGTCGACTGGGTGAGGTTGTATCTGACGTTCGAGCTCGAGTGGGACGTCCGTCTGATTCTGCGCGCGGACCAGGTGCCGCCGCTCATGCTCGGACGGAGTGGACGATTGGGTTGGACCACGTGGCTCGGCGCTCGCCGGGCCAGAACAGATGCCGACGATCTCTGCTTCGATGCCGAAGCGTTCGCCGGCCCGGCCGGAGCACGGATATGAGTGACATCAACAGGGCAGCGCTGTTCGGCAAGCTCAATAGCCTGGCGTACAAGGCCATCGAAGGCGCCACGGTTTTCTGTAAATTGCGCGGCAACCCGTACGTCGAGCTGGTGCACTGGCTGCAACAGATCATGCAGACGCCGGACTCGGATCTGCACCGGATCATCAAGCGCTTCGAGCTCGACACGTCGCGGCTCGCCAAAGACGTCACCGAAGCGCTCGATCGCCTGCCACGCGGTGCGACGTCGATTTCCGATCTCTCCTCGCACGTCGAGAACGCGGTCGAACGCGGCTGGGTGTACGGCACGCTGATGTTCGGCGACAACCAGGTGCGCACCGGCTACCTGATGGTCGGTCTGGTGAAGACGTCGTCGCTGCGCAATGCGCTCGTGGCGATCTCACGCCAGTTCGAGCTGGTGAAAGCCGACGCGCTGACCGAGGAGTTCGGCACCATCGTCAAGGGGTCGCCCGAGGAGCGGCTGTCGGCCACCGATGGCACGGCGAGCGCGGCGCCTGGTGAAGCGAGCGGCGCGATGGCGCCGGCGCAACTCGGCAAGCAGGAAGCGCTGAAGAAGTACGCCACCGACCTCACCGATCGGGCGCGCAAGGGCCAGATCGATCCCGTCACGGGACGCGACGAGGAGATTCGGCAGATCGTCGACATTCTGATGCGACGACGTCAGAACAATCCGATCCTCACCGGCGAGGCCGGAGTCGGGAAGACCGCGGTGGTCGAGGGCTTCGCGCTGCGCCTGGCGCGCGGCGATGTGCCACCGCCGTTGCAGGACGTATCGTTGCTGACGCTCGACATCGGCCTGTTGCAGGCTGGCGCCAGCATGAAAGGCGAATTCGAGCAGCGCCTGCGTCAGGTCATCGACGAAGTGCAGGCGTCGCCGAAGCCGATCATCCTGTTCGTCGACGAGGCGCATACCCTGATTGGCGCCGGCGGCGCCGCGGGCACTGGCGATGCCGCCAATCTGCTGAAGCCTGCACTCGCGCGCGGCACGCTGCGCACCATCGCGGCGACGACGTGGGCGGAATACAAGAAGCACATCGAGAAGGATCCCGCGTTGACGCGGCGCTTCCAGGTGGTGCAAGTCGCCGAACCGAGCGAGGAGAAGGCGATTCTGATGGTGCGCGGCGTCGCGTCGGTGCTCGAGAAGCATCATCGGGTGCAAGTGCTCGACGAAGCGCTCGAAGCCGCGGTGAGGCTGTCGCATCGCTACATTCCGGCGCGGCAGCTGCCGGACAAGGCCGTCAGCCTGCTCGATACGACGTGCGCGCGGGTCGCGATCAGCCAGCATGCCGTGCCCGCGCAGCTGGACGACTGCCGCCGCGCCATCGAATCGCTGCAGACCGAACTCGAGATCATCGCCCGCGAATCGGCCGTCGGCATGAACGTGGCCGAGCGCGAGCAGCACGCGACGGAGAAGCTGACGTCGCGCGAACGTGAGCGCGGCGAGCTCGAGCAGCGATGGAAGGAAGAGCGCGATCTCGTCGATCGCATTCTGGCGATTCGCGCACAGCTGCGAAAAGGCAACGAGAAGGTCGAAGGGACGGGCAGTCAGCTCGAACAGGCGGCGCAAGTGCAGCAGCAGGCCGCGGCTGGGGTCGCCGTGGTCGATCCGCCGCCCGCTGGATTGTCGGCGGAAGATCGGGCGAAGCGGCTGTCGGAGCTGGCGGATCTGCAGAACGCGCTCAGCCAATTGCAGGGCGAATCGCCCTTGATCCTTCCGAGCGTCGACGAACAGGCGGTCGCCTCAGTGGTGCAGGACTGGACCGGCGTTCCCGTTGGCCGCATGGTGAAGAACGAAATCGAGACCGTGCTCAAACTGGCTGACAGCCTCAATCAGCGGGTCATCGGCCAGCGCCACGGGCTCGAGATCATCGCCAGCCGCATTCAGACGTCGCGCGCGAAGCTGGATAACCCCAACAAGCCGATCGGCGTGTTCCTGCTGTGCGGTCCGTCCGGCGTCGGCAAGACGGAAACGGCGCTCACGCTGGCCGAAGCGCTCTACGGCGGCGAGCAGAACGTCATCACCATCAACATGAGCGAGTTCCAGGAAGCGCATACCGTGTCGACGCTCAAAGGGTCGCCGCCTGGATACGTCGGCTACGGGGAAGGCGGCGTGCTCACCGAAGCCGTGCGTCGACGTCCGTACAGCGTGGTCCTGCTCGATGAAGTCGAAAAGGCGCATTCGGACGTGCACGAGCTGTTCTTCCAGGTATTCGACAAGGGCCGCATGGAGGACGGCGAGGGACGCGAGATCGATTTCCGCAACACCATCATCCTGCTGACGTCGAATGTCGGCACGGATCTGATCATGTCGATGACGAGAGATCCCGAGCTGATGCCGACGCCCGAGGGCATCGGCAAGGCGCTCCGCGAGCCGCTGTTGAAAGTCTTTCCCGCGGCGCTCCTCGGCCGACTCGTCGTGATTCCGTATTATCCGCTCAGCGATGAGATGCTCGGCAACATCGTCCGCTTGCAGCTCAATCGCATCTCGAAACGCGTGACGGAGCATCACCGGATTCCGTTCGCCTACGCCGACGATGCGGTGAAGCTGATTGTGAGCCGGTGCACCGAGGTCGAGAGCGGTGGACGCATGATCGACGCGATTCTCACCAACACGGTGTTGCCGGCGGTGAGCCGTGAGTTCCTGACCCGGACGATGGCGGGGCAGGCGTTGAACGGAGTGCGGCTCGGCGTTGCCAACAACGACTTCGACTACCAGTTCGACTGATGGCGATCGCGTCGAGGCGGCGTTGACCGAGGATCGGGGCATGGACGAGGCGACCGAACGCATCGAGATCACCGTCGACCAGGCGATGGCGCTTGCCGTCGAGTGGATGAAGCAGGGACGCTTCAACGATGCCGACAAGATGTGCCGCGCGATGCTCGACCTCGAGCCGGACAATGCGGCCGCGCTGCACTACTCGGGCGTCCTCGCGCACAAACGCGGGAACAACGAGGAAGCGCTTCGCCTCATCGGCCGGAGTCTCGAGCGTTCGCCTCTCCAACCGGATTGTTACAGCAACCTCGGCATCGTGCTGCAGCACAACGGTCAGTTCGCAGCGGCGATGGAGGCGTTCAGCCGCGCGATCGCGTTGAATCCCCTGCACGCGAACGCGCACAACAATCTTGGCGTGCTGCTGAAACTCCACGGCCGAATCGACGAGGCCGAGGCCTGCTATCGCGCTGCGATTGCCGCGGACCCGAACCATCCAGACGTGTACCACAACCTCGCGGTGGTGCTCGATCACTTGGGACGGCTGCAGGAAGCGTTGGAGGCGCACTGCAAGCACATCACGCTGCGTCCGAAGCAATCGGACGCCCACCGCTATCTCGCCCTCGCGTACTCGATCATCGGCCAGCACGACAAGGCGGTCGCCGTGTGCGAGGAGTGGGTGCGCAATTCCCCGGACGATCCGCGCGCCCGGCACGCGCTCGCCGCCCATTCGGGACGCGACGTGCCGCCGCGTGCCGCGAATGACTACGTCGAAACGGTGTTCGACGACTTCGCGGAGGGGTTCGAGGCGAAGCTGGCGAGGCTGGAGTACCGCGCGCCGACACTGGTGGGCGATGCGGTCGCTGCGGCGGTGCCCGACGCGGCGCGATCGCTCGACGTGCTCGACCTCGGATGCGGGACCGGGTTGTGCGGTCCGCTGCTCGCGCCGTTCGCACGGCGGCTGGTCGGCGTCGATCTGTCGCAGGGCATGTTGAACTACGCGCGGGAGAAGCAGGTCTACGACGAGCTCGTGCACGCGGAATTGACCGAGTACCTGCAGCAACAGCCGGCCGCGAGCGTCGACGTCATCGTCACGGCCGATACGCTGGTGTACTTCGGGGCACTGGAGGCAGTCGCCTCGGCGGCTGCGGTCGCGCTGCGCCCCAATGGCGTGCTGGTGTTCTCGGTCGAAGAGGCGACCGAACCGGAGTTCGCGTCGAGCTACTCGCTGCGCCCGCACGGGCGCTATACGCACGGCGAGCCCTACGTGCGGAGCGTGCTGACGGATGCGGGCCTGCAGCCGCACATCGAGCGCGGCGAACTCCGTCTCGAATCTGGCCTTCCCGTGACCGGTCTGGTGGTCCGGGCGGCGAAGCCGGCGGCCACCGACGCAGTGACGCCTGCCGGCGTGTCGATTGGAGAGCACCGTGCCTAGAGCGATGGATATCACCACGCCCCTCGGTCCGGACGTGCTGCTGTTCCATACCATGCACGCGCGCGAGGAGTTGAGCCGCGTCGGCGAATGCCGGCTCGACTTATTGAGCCTCAAGAACGACATCAAGCTCGATGACATCCTTGGCAAGAGCGTCACGATCAAGCTGGCGCTCCAGGACGAGTCGATGCGCTATTTCAACGGCTACGTCACCCGATTCTCGGCCGGCGGCTCCTATGGACGGTATCGCCGCTACTACGCCACCGTGCATCCGTGGCTGTGGTTCCTGTCGCGCACCGCCGACTGTCGCATCTTTCAGGACAAGACGGTGCCGGAGATCGTGAACATCGTACTGGGCGAGCACCCGACCAATTCGTTCAAAGAGTCGCTTACTGGCTCGTACGCGAAGTGGAACTACTGCGTGCAGTATCGCGAGACCGACCTGAACTTCGTCTGCCGGCTGCTGGAGCAGGAGGGGATCTACTTCTACTTCACGCATGACGACGGCAAGCACACGATGGTGATGACCGACTCGTACAGCGGGCACGCCGCGTTTCAGGAGGAGGCGGTGCCGTTCATCGCCCCTGAGGACCTCGCCCGGCGGGACATCGAGCACATCGACGCGTGGACGCTGACGCGCGAGGTGCAGCCAACCGTCTACGTGCACGACGACTACGATTTCGAGCGCCCGAGCGTGGAGCTGCGCGCGCAGAAGTCGGTGAGACGCAGTTACGCGAACAACGCGGCGGAGATCTACGACTACCCGGGCGAGTACACCGTGAAGGGCGATGGCGATCAGCTCGCGGCGGCTCGCATCGACGAATTCGCCGCGCAGTTCGAGACGGTGCAAGGGGCGGCCAACGTGAAGATGATGAGCGTCGGGTCGCTGTTCACGCTAGAGAAGTGTCCGCGTGAGGATCAGAACATCGAGCATCTCGTCGTCGCCGCCAGCTATGACCTGGAGTACGGCGATTACGAGGCGATGCCCGACCGCCGCGGTGCCGACTACCGGTGCGGCTTCATCGCGATGGCGAGCAAGCAGCAGTTCCGGCCCAAGCGCGTCACGCCGAAGCCGTTCGTGCAGGGGCCGCAGACGGCCGTCGTCGTCGGGCCTGGCGGCGAGGAGATCTACACCGACAAGTACGGCCGCGTGAAGGTGATGTTCCACTGGGATCGGCTGGGAAAGGAAGACGAGAACAGTTCGTGCTGGGTCCGCGTGTCGCAGCCGTGGGCCGGCAAGGCGTGGGGCGGCGTGGCCATTCCGCGCATGGGCCAGGAAGTGGTCGTCGACTTCCTCGAGGGCGACCCCGATCAGCCGATCATCACCGGCCGGGTCTACAACGCCGAGCAGATGCCGCCCTACGCGCTGCCGGCGAACAAGACGCAGACCGGCATCAAGAGCCGCAGCTCGCTGAGTGGCACGCCCGACAACTTCAACGAGATCCGCTTCGAGGACAAGAAGGGTTCGGAGCAGCTGTTCATCCATGCGGAGAAAAACCAGGACATCGAGGTCGAGAACGACGAGACGCATTGGGTCGGGCACGATCGCACGAAGACGATCGACAATGACGAGATCACCTATGTCAAACACGACCGGACGGAAACCGTTGACAACAACGAGAGCATCACGATTCACGGGCAGCGGCAGGAACGAGTCGACAAAGACGAGGGCATAGGAATCGGCGGGGATAGGAAGGAGAGCGTCGGCGGCAACGAGGGCATCACCATCAGCGGCAATCGTTCCGAATCAGTGGGCGGCGCCGAGACGGTCGATGTCGCGAAGAGTCGTGGCCATTCGATCGGTCAGAATGACTCGCTCGATGTCGCGAAGAACCGGTCACAGACGATTGGCGAGAACTCGACGACGTCGGTGGGCAAGAACGCGACGCTCTCGATCACGGAATCCTGGACGGTCAGCGTGGGCAAGGACCACAAAGAGCAGACGACGAAGAACTACAGTCTCACGGCCAAGCAGATCTACATCGAGGGTCAGGACCAGATCGAGATCAAGTCCGGGAGCGCGTCAATCATGCTCAAGAAGAACGGGGACATCGAGATCAAGGGCAACAAGATCTCCATCAAAGGGTCGGGCGACGTGGTCATCAAGGGATCGAAGATTGGGGAGAATTGAGAACATGCTCAAAGACTACGCGTCGCTGCTCAAGGACGATCTCGAGGGCCAACTCGCCTCTGCCAGGTTGGTGACGGGACATCTCACCGGTGTGGACGACGAGGGTCGCCTGGTGTTTCGGCCCGAGGGCGCGGCCGAGACGTACCCGGTGGCTATTGGCGTCACTTTGTCCGACGACGAGTTGGTGAATGCGGCGTCGCTGTGCCGGCGGGCCCTGGTGCTGACCAGCGGAGACGATCAGCCGAGCCGCGTGCTGGTCGGCCTGCTGCGCGAACGAGTCGGGATGGCCTCACGAGAGGCGTTCCGCAACGGAATCAAAGTCAGAGTGGACGGTGAAGATGTGCGCCTCGAGGGCAAGAGTGAAATCGAGCTTCGCTGCGGGAAGGCGCGCATCCTGCTGCGCAAGAGTGGCTACATCGAACTGAGCGGCACCTACATCGTGTCGCGCTCGCGCGGGCCCGTGAAAGTGAAGGGCGCCACTATCGCCTTGAATTGAGCCCGGACGTGAACGACCTTGAAGGCTCCCGGACGACTGTCGCAAGCGCGGCGGCGCCGGTCATCCCTGACGTCATCGGCCAGCACCTCGAGGAGCTGGCCTTTCTCTCGATCCAGCGGCGCCTGTTGCTCTTTGCCGAGGACGTCGGGCTTGCCATGCTGCGGCGGCACGACGAGCGCCTGGCCGCACACTGGGACGGCCTCGTTACGGGTGGCGGGGCGAGCGTCCGCATGGCCCTCGATCGGCTCGACGCGTTCGATCCCTGGGAGCGCTATGTGGCCGCGCGAATCTGGCTGGACCTCGGATCGCCGAAAGGCGCCGAGGTAGCGGCGAGAATCGCCCACACCGAGCCCGAGCTCCTCGGCACGTGGAGCGAAGCGCTGCGTCACGTGCCGCTGGCGCGTCAGGAGCAGCTCTTGCCGATCGATGCTGCCTCACGCTACGGACCAGCGGTGCTATCGGTCGTCGTCGACGCGCGAGGCTGGCACGGCGCGCTCGACGAGCATGTGGCCGCCGAGGCCGGCGCCAACGTAGAGCCGATCGTACGCGGCGCCGTGGCCCGGACCTTCGGATGGATTCCACCGCTTGCGCAATCGCGCGCGCTCGTATCGGCGCTCGCTCGCGATCCCAGCCCGTTGGTGTCGCGCCGAGCGCTGTGGAGCATCGCCCTCTGCAATCCAGCGGCTGCACTCGGCCACTGTCGCCGTTGCGCGGCCGCAGGGGAGGCTGACGCGGTCGTGCTTCGAGTGCTCGCTCTCCTCGGTGGCCCGGAAGACGAGGAGTTGCTCGCGCCGCTGGCCGGCACCCCAGACGAGCGCTGGCTGCCGGCGCCCGCGGGTGCAGGACAGGAGTCGATGGCGCAGATCTGGCGCTCGGTCGTCCGTCACGCGCGCCCCGAACTCGAATGGCTGCGACGCGAAGTACCCGACGGCTTCTTCGATGACGTCCTCCGTGAGGACGTCGTGCCGGGAGAGTGACTGTGGAGATCCGCAATTCCTCC
>DASRJR010000179.1:0-2117 GCA_035649395.1 Vicinamibacterales bacterium | reverse complement strand
CCGCGTACACGCAGCAACCGGCACAACCGGCTGGCGCACGCGTGCCTCAGCCCCCGAGACTCCGACTGACGAGCGCTGGTTTCCGCGACGGGGCGAGCCTGCCGCTGCAGTTCACCTGCTACGCCGAGGGCGGGAACCCCGTGTCCCCACCACTGCAGTGGATCAACGTTCCCAAGGAAACGGCGAGCTTCACGCTGATGGTGAACGGTCCCGACAATCACCCGGCGAAGGGGATCGTCGAAGAGATGTTCTGGGTGCGCTGGAACATTCCGCCCACCGCGATGGAGATACCGGCCGGTGTACCTGCTGGCGCCCAACTGCCCGACGGCAGTCGCCAGGTTGCAGGCGGCCGCGGCATCGTCGGTTATCGCCCGCCGTGCGCGCCAGCGGGTGTCGGACCGCTGCACTATCAGTTCAAGCTGTATGCGCTCGACCAGATGCTGACGCTTCCCGCCGACGCGTCGCGCGCGGACGTGATGAAGGCCATTGACGGTCACATCGTCGGCACGAGCACCTACTACGCGTTTCTCGACCGAACGCCGTAGAGCGCTGACTCTCGGCTTTAGGCTTTAGGCTGCCCGTCGATTCGTTGCAGGAGGACGTCATGTCTGGACGCTTGTCGGTGTTCGTCGTGGGAGTTGTTGCGGCGCTGACGATCTCGTATCTCGTAGACAACCACACGGTCTCCGGTCAATCGCCGACGCGGTTTGCCGCGGTGCCGGGGGAGAAAGGCGGCCAGGACATCTTCGGCGCCTACGAGGCGGTTGCCGACTGGCCGAAGGATCTCTCGACGATCAAGGGGCACGAAGGGTGGACGTTCGGCGCGGGTCAGAGCGTCTTCGCCGAGAGCCCGAACCGCATCTTCGTCCTTCAACGAGGCGAGCTGCCGAACATGGGCCGGCCGAAGAACATGAGGCTGACCGAGCTCGGGCCGGGCGTCGTGTTTCCGATCGGACGCTTGCCGTGGCGCGACGCGACCACCGCGAGCCCTCCAGGAAATGGCGGCACGGGTCAGCCCGCCGAGGGCGGCATGCAGGCGTGGGAGAAGGCCGGCAACAAGTTCGGCGTCGACGCGCGCTGGGAACACTGCATCATGATCTTCGACGGGCAGGGCAACCTGATCGACTCGTGGAACCAGTACGACGCGATGCTGCAGCGGCCGCATTTCGTCGCGATCAGTCCCTACGATCCCGAGAAGCACGTCTGGATCGTCGACGACCACAAGCATGTCGTCCACAAGTTCACCAACGACGGCAAGAAGGAAGTGCTGACGATCGGCACGTACGGTGAGCCCGGAGCCGACGACAAGCACTTCAATCGACCGACGTTCATGGACTGGTTCCCCGACGGCAGCTTCGTCGTCGCCGACGGATACAACGGCACGCGCGTCGTGAAGTTCGACAAGAACGGCAAGTATCTGACGGCGTGGGGTCAGCGCGGCGAGGCCGGCAAGGAGACGCGCCCGGGCTACTTCAACAACGTGCACGGCATCGCCGTGGATCCGAAAACGCGGCAGGTCTTCGTGAACGATCGCGGCAACCGGCGCGCGCAGGTGTTCGACGAGAACGGCAAGTTCCTCCGCGAGTGGTCCTTCGGTGCACCGCCCGCTGACATCCATCTCTTCCACATCTTCAGCGACGGCTATCTGTGGGCGGCCGACCGCGGCACCAGCAAGATGCTGAAGTACGACCTCGATGGGAACTTCATGTACTCGTGGGGCACGTGGGGCGACTTCCCCGGTGGCATGTGGGGCGTGCACGGGTTCAGCGTCGATCAGGAAGGCAACGTCTACGTGGCCGAAGTGGACAACGGCGGCGCGCAGAAGTACCGGCCGCGCAAGGGCGCGAACCCCGCGATGATGATCGGCAAGCCGCTGCGCGTCGCATGGAAGTAGACCGGCGCGCGTTCATCGCGGGCATCACCGTATGGCCGCTCGCCGCGCACATGCGTGCGGCGAGCGGTCCCGACGAAGCCGCGCAGCGGCGAAGTCGGACTGACTACAGCTTCGTCCAGTACCACAATCAGACTGACTCGAGCCCGCTCCATCGACGGCTGGTCGAAATGTGGGGGGCTATTCGCAAGGAGACGAACGGTCGCGTCGAGACGCAGGTGCTGGC
>DASRJR010000178.1:0-26827 GCA_035649395.1 Vicinamibacterales bacterium | reverse complement strand
ACGACTACGGGCACGATTACGGGTCGCGTGCCGGCGCGGCTCTAGCGAAACGACCGTCCCTGCTTCTTCAACGCCGCCTCGAGCCGCTGGGTGCAATCGCAATTCGAGCAGGCCCAGTACTCGGTGCCGTTCTCATGGCGGCACTTGCTCCGTGTATGGGCGTCCTTGACGCTCACCAGGTCGAAGTAGTCCTCCCAATAGGGCCGCTCTTCCGCCAGCGGAGTCGCGCAGAAACAGGTCTCGACCCACTTCACGTCGCCGGTCGGGAGCTGCCGGGCCTCGGACATGTTGTGCAGATACTCGTCACCGGCAATCGAGCCCTGCCCCAGGGTGCCCTCGTCGATGGCCCGATCGAGCGCCGGACGCCGGCCGGGTTTCACGCGCGCGGTGACCAGGTAACGCATTGAATAATGTTAACCTTTGCCGCATGCGAGTGCCCCCCACCGCCGTTTTCATCGCGCTGCTGGGACTGCTCGGCGCTGTCCCGGCACTGGCGCAGCAGACAGATCGATTCGACTCGATCGTCACTGGTTACGAATCCGCCGACAAGACGTCACCGCCGCCGAAGGGACAGATTCTGTTCGTCGGCAGCTCCACTATTCAGCGATGGGATACGGCGCGCTACTTCCCGGATCTGAAGGTCATCAACCGCGGCATCAGCGGGTCCGAGCTCGTCGATACCCTTCGTTATGTCGATCGCATCGTCCTCCCCTACGAGCCGCGACTGATCGTCGTCTACGCCGGTGACAACGACATCAGTGCCGGTTGGATCTCCGAGCAGGTGGCCGTCGTGTTCGAGCGCTTCACGCGCGCCGTGCATGCAAAGTTGCCGCAGACGCGGATTCTCTACATCGCGATCAAGCCGAGCATTCTTCGCTGGACGCAGTTCCACCGGATGCGCAGCGCCAACGCCATCATCCGGGAGTACTGCGAACATGACGACCGGCTGGCGTTCGTCGACTTCGACACGCTGATGCTCGGCTGGGACGACCGACCGCGCCGCGAGCTGTTCGTCGAGGACGGTCTGCATCTGTCGCCGCAGGGCTATCAACTCTGGTCGGCCGCGCTGCGTCCCATGCTCGGTGCTCCTGACATCACCGAGGCCAAGAGATGAGCAGCCGGCCGGCCAGCGGCAAGCCGCTGTGGCATTCGAGGATCGGCAACGTCACCAACGCGACCGAAACGTATCTGGTAGACGGCCGTCAGCACGTGCTGGTCGCGGCCGGCGACGCGTGGTATTCGTTTGCGTTGTCTTGAGGAACGGCGGATCTCAAGACCCGCCGAGAAATGAGGGGGCGATGTACACCCGTCGCGAATTTGGACGAATCACCCTCGCCGGGCTGGCCTTACCTGCGGCTGCACGCGCTCAAACTGTCGCCGGCGTGCATCTCGGCGTTCAGACGTATTCGTTCCGCGAGCTGGCACGACCAGCGGGAAGCGATCTCGTCGAGCCGCTCATCAAGGCGATGACCGAGTGCGGTCTGACGGAGTGCGAGCTGTGGGCGCCACAGATCGAACCGCCGTCGCCGTTCGGCCGCGGACGCCCGTCGCCTGAAGACGCACAGCAGGCACGCGAGGAGCTGCGCCGCTGGCGGCTCAAGACGCCGCTCGCTCACTTCCAGTCGATCGCCCGTAAGTTCAAGGGCGCCGGCATCACCGTCTACGCCTACAACTACAGCCCGAACGCGAGCTTCACCGACGAAGAGATCGATCGAGGCTTCGAGATGGCCAAGGCGCTCGGCGCCGAGATCATCACCGCCTCGGCGACGCTCGAGGCGGCCAAGCGCATGGTGCCGTTCGCCGAGAAGCATCGCGTGGTCGTGGCCATGCACAATCACTCGAACGTGAAGGACCCGAACGAGTTCGCCACGACGGAAAGCCTGGCCGCCGCGCTCGCGCTGTCCAAGTACTTCAAGATCAACCTCGACATCGGTCACTTCACCGCCGCCAACTACGACGCCGTCGCCTACATCCGTGAACATCACGACCGCATCACCAATCTGCATCTGAAGGACCGCAAGAAGAACCAGGGCGACAACGTGCCGTGGGGCACTGGCGACACGCCGATTCGCGACGTCCTGCAACTGCTGAAGCGCGAGAAGTGGCCGATTCGTGCCTACCTGGAGTACGAACATCGCGGCACGGCTGGCGCCGTCGAGGAAGTGAAGGCCTGCTACGCTTTCGCCAAGCAGGCGCTCGCCTGATTTGCGATTAGCGATTGGTGATTTGTGATTCGTTGTTGATTGTTGACGTCTGATTGTTGATTGAAAGATGAGAAACGGAGGCTTGCTACGCGCTCGACAATCGCCAATCAATCACCAATCAATAATCACCAATCATCAACGAATCACTAATCACGAATCAGAAATCACAAATGGACTGATTTGATGCCCCTGACCACCCGATTGAAGCTGTCGACCCTGATGTTCCTGCAATACTTCGTGTGGGGCGCGTGGTCGGTCACGCTCGGCACGTGGCTCGGGCAGACCCTCAAGTTCTCCGGCGAACAAATCGGACTGGCGGCGGGGACGACCGGTCTCGCCGCGATCATCTCGCCGTTCTTCGTCGGCATGATCGCCGATCGCTTCCTCGCCAGCGAGCGCATCCTCGCGGCGCTGCATCTGGCGGGCGGTCTCCTGCTGTTCTACGCCTCGACCATGACGGCGTTCGGACCCTTCTATGTGGTCCTGCTCGGATACGCGCTCTGCTACATGCCGACGCTCGCGTTGAGCAACTCGCTGTCGTTCCACCAGATGCGCGACCCCGGCCGTGAGTTTCCCGCCATCCGCGTGCTCGGGACGATCGGCTGGATCGTGCAGGGACTGTTCATCGGGTCGCTCGGCCTGGAAGCGACCGCGACTCCGATGCGCATTGCTGCTGCCGCGTCGCTCGCGCTGGGCCTGTTCTGCCTGGCGTTGCCGCACACACCGCCCAAACAAACGGCCCGAGCGAAGGTCTCGGACGTCCTCGGTCTCGACGCGCTGCGCCTGCTTCGCGACCGATCGTTTGCCGTGTTCGTGCTCGGCTCGTTCCTGGTGTGTATTCCGTTGCAGTTCTACTACGCCTTCGCGAACCTGTTTCTCAACGAGCTGATGGTCAGCAACGCGGCGCGCAAGATGACCCTCGGCCAGATGTCCGAGATCGGCTTCATGCTGGTGATGCCGTGGTGCTTCAAGCGCATGGGCGTCAAGCTGATGCTGCTCGTCGGCATGGCCGCGTGGACGACCCGATATCTGTTCTTCGCCTACGGCGACAACGCAGCGCTGACGTGGATGCTCTACGCGGGCATCCTGCTGCACGGCGTGTGCTACGACTTCTTCTTCGTCACCGGGCAGATCTACGTCGACAAGCGAGCGCCCACCGATGTCCGCGCCGCGGCGCAAGGTCTGATCGCGTTCGTCACGCTCGGGGTCGGCTGGTTCCTTGGCTCGTGGGCGTCGGGTCGCGTGGTCGACGCGTTCGCGGTGAGCGGCGGGCACGACTGGCCCCGCATCTGGCTGGTCCCGGCCGCCGGGGCCGCGATCGTACTGGTGTTGTTCGCGCTGTTCTTCCGATCGCAGGAAACCGAAGCACGAGCGACGGCGCCGATCGCAAGCGGAGCCGGCGCCCGGTAGCGCTGTAGGAATCAGGAATCTGGAATCAGGACTCAGTCATGGGCAAGGCCGCAAGAATCGGTCCGCCCGATTGTGATCCTCCCTGACCGCGTCGCTCGGCTCCGTTGAAGACCGCTCTCGCAACGAGGGTGCTCAAAACGTGGCCTACGCAGCAACCATCCAGCACACGTGAGCGCTCGATTACGTTTCACCCGCGTGGGAGAGGCGACCAAGCGGCAACGTGACAGTGTTCACGTGTGCTGGTTGGCGGCTGCGTAAGCAAGGCCGCCCACACCGCGACTGTGCGAAGGCAACGAGCCGGAACGCGGCTGGAGCGATTCCTCGCGTCGACTTCCGCCATCGCGTTCTGGTTGCGGTGAGATACCACTGACGCTTTGAGCCGCGAAACGGGTGGTGTCACGAGTGAGCTGTTAGTCGACGCGGCTGCGATAGAACACGAGCGCAAGCCGCGTTTCGGCCTTCGCAAAGCTACGGCCGACCTCGCCGGAGCCTTCGGCGGAGGCTGGCCCGGCCGCAGCGCACGCAGCCGCCGGCCAGCACACGTGAACACGCTGTGGGAGGTGTTCGACAACCAGATGAGCGGTCTTTTGTTACTGCGCCGGCTTCGGCGCTTCAGTGGAATCGACGCTGTAGAGGAGACCGGTGAACATCATCTCCTCCCACGTTTGATCGCCCCACCAGACCTTCGACGTGGGATCGGGATTGGATCGATTCCCCGGCGAGTTGTCGTACCAGGCGGTGGCGTGCAGCTTCGTCCCCGTCGGCAGCTTCAGCGGCCGCTTGAACATGTAGTCGGTCTGCCACTCGAAGTCGTACTTCGGAACCGACAGAATGACTTCCTTCCGGCCGTCGGGGTAGGTGACGTCGTAGACCCATCGCTTCCCGCGCACGTGGGTGTGGGGCAGCATGCTCCACAAGGTCACGTCGCGATTGATCGTCATCTCGGCGTCGACCCGGTGGTCGGCCGCACCAGCCGGGATCTCCAGGCCGCCGTTGATGAGAGCCGTGCTCCGCAACTCGACCTGCGGCGGCGCCGACGCTAACACGAAGCCGATGCTCGTCCGGTCGGTCGTCGGCTTGCCGATCGTGGTGTAGTGCATCTGAAAAATCAGCGTCGAGCCGGCGGGTATCCGGACCGCTGTCCCTCGTGGGTATGTGCGGCTCGACGTGCCGGGAACATAACCGCCCAATGAGGCACCAAGCCTTCGAGGCGCGGGACGATCGTTGGGCCCGATTGCCCGCCGCTGATCGGGCGGTAGTTGAGGACCACCGGTCTGCCCTGCCGGGATGTCCATCCCGTCCGCGAGCGTGAACAGCGGTGCTGGTTGAGGGCCAGACTGCGGCGACCCGCTTCCGCTCGTCGGCGGCGCGGGAGGCCGTGCGTAAACAATCACATGATGGACCACGGCGCGATTGCTGGGACGCACCTCATACGACGTAATCCACTTGTCTTCGGAAAAGTTGGTCGGCACCTCGAAGTACTGATAGGCGATCGTTCCGGTCGCGGGGATCGCGTACTCCTCCTGCATTGCCAGCACGACGTCGGGCTGACTGATCCTCCAGCCCTCAGCGTAGTGCGGCGGCGCCGGCAGGTCACGCGGATCACCTTCAGGCGCGCCGGCCTCGACCCACCGGGCAATCGTGTCCTTCTCGAGCGCGGTCAGTCTGCGGTCGTTGACAAACTCACCGACACCGGCATCGGCGTGCCAGGGCGGCATGATGCCCGCCGCCACGCGCGCGCCGATCGATCGCGCCCACGGACGCGTCTCCGCATACGTCATCAGCGACATCGGGGCGATCTCACCCTGTCGGTGGCACGTCGTGCAGTGCTTGAAGAGCACGGGCGCGACGTCCTTGCTGTAGGTCGGAGCGGTAGCAGGCGGGGGACCGGATTGGCCACTCAGTCGAACCGATGTCAGCGCGCCGACCACAGTGAGAACGGCAACAACGGTGAGGCCTCTTCTCGTCATGGCTTCAGTCTCCTGACCTGCAAGAGGAGGATACGAGCGACGGGAGGCCACGTCAACGGCCACATGCTTGCGTCCTCAGAACTCATTCCACCTCGTGAAGAGCGCCGCCATCGCGACCAGAGCCATCGCATCCGCGCGCAGGGTGCGCTCGCCGAGCGTGATCAGACGGCTCGCGGCGCCGCCGATCTGCAGTTCGTCCTCCGTCCATCCGCCCTCGGGCCCGATCAGAATCGTCGCGGTCGAGGGCTGATCGACCGGCACTGCTCCCACGGTGAGAACCTCCTGGCGCGCGCCGGGCTCGACCAGCATCAGCGCGGTGTCACGAGATAGCGTTGGCACGAGGCGATCGAATGTCGTCGGCTCGAGGACGTGCGGCACCGTCGCGCGGCCGCACTGCTTGGCCGACGACACCGCAATGCGAGCCCAGCGATCGCGACGCCGCGAGCGATCGAGTGATGTGAGGGAGACTTCGCTGCGTGCCGTCACGATCGGCTGGATCGCGGCGACGCCGATCATCACCGCGTCGCGCACGACGTCGTCCATCTTGTCGCCTTTGAGGACCGCTTGCGCGAGCGTGACCGCGACGCGCGGTTCCGGAGTGGGGATTCGCGGCGACCCGACACGCAGGCGCGCGACATTCCGACTGACGTTCTCGACGATCGCGTCGAACTCGGCGCCGCGTCCGTTGAACACCCGCACCCGGGCACCCACGGAGAGACGCAACACGCGTGTGAGGTGCTGCGCTTCATCGTCCGGCAGCGTGACCAGCTCGCCCTCCGACTGCGCATCGGATGCGTAGAAGCGTGCAGACACCGAGAGATCTTACTTATGCCGGGCTCGTTCTCTAAGCCCGGCGTTCAATGCATCCGATAAATCCGTCGATCCACTCCGGTATCGGAGGAACCATGTATCTCCTGCTGATCGTCCTCGTCCCGGTACTCTTGCTCGTCAACACTCGCCTGGCCATGGCAGGGTTGATCGTGGCCATCGTCGTCGTGTACATCCAGCGCACACGTTCGGTCGTCGGCAAAGTGCGGAATCGCGCCCTGGACTCGTCGCCTTACAAAGCCGCCTACGAAGATTGACCGCCCCGCACGGAGCAGCTACCAGCGCGAATTGACGCTGAGGAAGACGCCGTTGCGATCCGGCAGATACGTCTCGAACGCCTGCTGGAATTCCAAGCCGATCGAGAGCTTGTGCGGCGGCGCATCGTAGCGATTGGCGCCGTACCAGACGTTCCAGCGTGAACCGACCCCCGCCCGGATATCGCGGGCGAACTCACCATTGCGCAAGCCGTTCACCTGGAAGTGCCCGTACGGCTCCAGCGACATCGCGCTTCCCAGCTTGACGTGATAGCTATTGCGATAGTCGGCGGTCATGGCGCTCTGATCGGCCTTCAGGTAGTGCGCGGCATCGAGATACAGGTTCTGCGAGAACCATCCCTTGCGGGCGGCATGCCAGTCGTCGCCGAACCGGCCACCATTGAAGAACGACGCGCTCGTCCGCAACAGGAACTCGTTGCGAGCCGAATCGTCCAGTGACGTCTGGTTTTCGCCGGCGAAATAGATGATCTGATTCCGCCACGGCTTCCACCGCAGACCGACACCAAGCGTCGGGTGCTGCGACGGCCACGCATTGCGCTCGATGCCACCGTCGCCGATCACTCGCGCGTAGGCCGACACGGTGCTGCCGTCGCGAACCGGCTGGCGTCCGAGACGCACGTCGGCCTCGAGCTGCGAGTAGCTGCTATATCGGTTTCCCGCCTGCGACGCGCTCGTTCCAGTTCCGAGGCTCGTGCCTGTGTAGCCATCGAAATTCACGGTCACTCGCCGGCCGAGATCCTCATGAAGCCGCTGCAGGCCGAAGTGACGCGTCCGCACGTCTTCGGTTGTCTGCGTGTTTGATGGCGCCGTCGCCGCGGCATCGAGCACCTGCTCTGCATACCAACGGGCCTGGGTGTTGTCGTGCAGGCGCTGATACACGTAGACGAGCTGCTCGGCCGCGATCGTCTTGCTCCGGTCCGTCTGCCATCCCGCCTCGAGCGCCTGTCGCGCGTGGTGCATGAGCCCAAGGTCGAAGTACAGGAATCCGAGCGCGAGTTGCACATTGACGTTCTCGGGATCGAGCGTACGCGCGCGCCGCAGCGCCGCTTCCGCGTCGCCATCCCGACCGGCCCGCCGATAGGCAAAACCCAGCTGCGCCTGCGCCATCACGCTGTTGCCGTCGAGTTGAACCGCACGCTCGAGCAGACTGATCTGACGCGACAGATCCGTTTGCAACAGGGCGAGCCGCCAGTAATCATCAACGTTCGGCTGCAACGTCACGGCCTGGTCGTACGCGACGAGGGCTGAGCTCGTATCCTCGCGGGCGAGGCTGATCTGCGCGACCAACGACCAGTAGCGATAGTTGAGCGGGTTGCCGGTGTCACGATACCGCAAGATCCAGGCGGCGGCCTGCATGTGCTCCCCGGCCGCGAGCGCCGTTGTCGACGCGGCGAGCCAGTCTTCTCCCATCAGGTTGTCGTCGAGGCTCCGCCACGCACTCATGGCCTTCACCATGTCGCCCGTCGCGTAGGCCTGATAGGCGAATGCCCGTGATGCGATCCCACCGGGTTGACGCTCGTGCGCGGTCGCGTAGGCGTTCAGCGCGACGTTCGGCGCGTCAGTCACGGTGCAGTCGCCGAGACGCATCCAATCGTCGTAGCCGTACAGCGACGACATATCGCCGAGCGCCTGTCGAACGCCATCGCAGTCGCGCCGTCCGGCCCACAAAATGCTTTGAGCACTTCGCAGCGCGGGCGTATCGAGAGGGACGCGGAGCCGCGCAAAGTCTTCCTCTGTCAGCGCCGCCGGCTGTTCCGAGGCGATCACGAGGAGCCTGCGTGTCAGCAGCTCCCGCTCCGCATCCGGAGATGACGTGAAAGGAAATGCCGTGAACAGGACACGGACCGCCTGTGGCGCAGCGCCCGCTTCAGCAAGTCGGTAGCTGAACTCGTCGAGCATCGCGCCGTTGTCGGCGGTCTGCGACAGCAACACGATTGCCTGGTGCTGCGCATCGTCGAAGTGTTGCGCCAGCAGCGACTCGATGAACGGCGCGGTCGGATCGACATCATCCGTCGAGACACTCCGTAAAGGCGAGTCCTTCGACTTGCCTGCATACGCCCGTTGGGGTACCGGCTGCTGACGGCGACTGGACGTCGATGCCGGCTTCGCCGCCGTGGCTGCTGCCGGCGATACGGTCGCGGCGGTCGATGCTGCCACCGCAGGCGCGATCGCAGCCGTGCTGCCCTTGCACCCGGGGTTGTCGCACACAGAGACCGCTGTCGATTGCGCAGCGTCGGTCGTAGCAGGATGTAGACGGTTCAACGCCTCGCGAACTCGTTCGTCGGCAGGCGTCTGTTCGAGTTGTTTGCGGAGCACCGTTTCCGCGCGGGCGATGTCGCCGAACCTGCGATACGCGTCGGCGAGGTGCAACGCGACCACCGCGTTTTCCGGTGCCAGTTCTCGGGCGCGTTCGAACTCCGCGAGGGCACGCGTATGATCGCCTCGCCGGAGCGACTCAACCCCCTTCTGCAGGTGGGGATAGATCAGGAAGCGGCGATAGCCGCTGACGTCGCCGCCGAGGTCGAACTGATCCGGCCCGTCGGCGGCATCCGCCGCTCGCAGCGGCGTCGCCAGGGTCAGCGCTGCGGCCACTATCACCGCCGATGCGCACGTGCGAATGACAGCAGTCCTCATTGCCCTGGTGTTTCCATGAGTGGTTCGAGTGTCGCAACCTTGATGCCCGCGTTCTCGAGCACCGATTCAATTGACCCTTGCAGGGTCTGCTGGAGTTCCAGCGCCTCCTGCAGAACGGCCGCGCTGATGATCTCCTCCGCCACGAGATACTCGCCAAGCCTCATCGAGGTCCGCTCGTGACGGAGCAGCACCGAGCTGAGCGCCGCAGCATCCAGATGGCCGAGCGACATCAACACTTCGGCGAAAAGCACTTGCCGCGACACGTATTGCTGCCACAGCACTTCGGCCTCCCCGGCGGTAATCTGCTTCTCGCTCACGGCGCGATCGATCAAGGCGCGTGGTGTGGCGCTCGTGCCTCGCGCGTACCACTGCCGCGCCGCCACCGTGACCTGACCCTTCGGCGCAATCACGTACGAGATGGGACGACGAATCTTCCGGGACAGCGCCGCGATCGAGACCGGATCGACCTCGCTCTCGCTGGCGAGCACCAGCGTCCGGCCCTCTTCACGGATGGGAAGCACCGCATAGTGCAGCGCGATTTCCGCGGGTAGCAGGCGGACGAGGCGTTCCTCGATCTCGTCCGCGTTGACGGTCTCCCACGTCACGTGGCATTGCTCGGCGACGGCTGTGGCGAGCTGCTGCGACGTGATCCACCCTTGATGAACCAGCCAGCTCCCCAGCTTGAGCCCGCGCGAGCGGCGCGCGAGCGCCTCTTGAAGCTGTGGCTCGGTGAGCATGCCGCGCTCGACGAGAATCCGGCCAAGCGGCCGCCGCGCACGTCCCTGCTCGCCGAGCACCGGGAAGTCGTGCATCGTCTTGTCCCAGGCGACGCGGTGCGCGTCGCCGTGACGGATGATCTGCGCGACGGCCCGCCAGTTCGCGGCGAAGTTGATGATGTTTCCCCAGAACAGCCGCGGGATCGACAACAGCCCTTCGACCACCCCGTAGTAGCTCGACACGAAGTAGAAGCGGTGGACGATGCGATTCCACATCAGCACCAGGTTCGCCGACAGCAGGATGGTGACCCAGGCGTCGCCCTCGAAAATCGACAGGAACGAGTAGCTGTCATCGACGACTGCCTGATAGACCAATATCGCGACGAGCTGCAGCAGCACCAGCATCGCCATGAAGCTGACAAAGTTGCTGATGCCGCCCTTCCGGTCTCGCCACAGGAAGTAGTTCAGCATCGGGTCGCGCGTCCAGCCGTGGGTCTTGGCGCCCTGATACACGATGCCCACGATCCACCGCGATTTCTGCCGGACCGCGCTGGCGAACGTATTCGGGAAGTACTCGCGAACGCAGATGACGTTGGCGTCGAACCGGCTGCGGCCGAACACTGCCTTCGGCTGCGCACCCTCCTCTTTGAACACCGGGAAACGGACAAAGATCTCCGTCATGCCTTTTTCACGCAGACGGAACCCGATGTCGTAGTCCTCGGTGAGACTCTGAACGTCGAAGGCGATGCCGTCGCCGTCGGCGAGCAGCGCCAGCACGGCGCGCCTGCTGAAGCACGTTCCCACGCCCGCGCTGGGCACCTGTCCCGCGATCGCCTCGCGCACCAGAATGTCTTTGCCGTGCAGCTCGGCAAATTCGTCCATGTAATGCGCGCTCGTGAAGTCCCACCAGCGTCGCTCGAATGGGTACACCGGCAGCTGGATCAGGTCCTTCCGGTCGACGAGATAGTTGAACAGCCGCAGTTCCATCTCGGACAGCACGTCTTCGGCATCGTGCAGGATGAACCCGGCGAACTGGAGATTGGCGCGCGTCTCGAACTGCAGGATCGCGTCGAGCACGTTGTTCAGGCAGTCGGCCTTGCTGGTAGGGCCGGGACGGGCGCAGACCACCTTGTGCACGTTCTTGAACTTCGCGCACACCTGATCGACGTCGCGCTGCGTGTCGGGATCGTTCGGATACGTCCCGACGAAGACGTGATAGTTCTCGTAATCCAGCGTGGTCGCAGCCAGCTCCGCCATGTGGCCGATGACGCCCGTCTCGTGCCACGCCGGCACCATCACCGCAAGCGGCTTCTCCACCGGTCCATACAGGGCTCGGTAGTCCAGCCGATCCTTCTTCCGGTAGATCACGAGCGCGCGCCAGATGCGGCGCACCCAATAGATGACGTCGATGATCAGATCATCGATGCCGCTGATCAGGATGATCACGGCGAGCGCGATCGCAATGATCTTCAGTCCGTAGAGATACGTCGCGAAGACGTCAAGCCACCACATACGGGTCAGGCGGCGGCCACCGACGCCCGTTTCGCCGTGATCAGGCGGCGTTTGAGGATCATGAGGATGCGCTGCGACGCGGTGCCGTCGCCGAATGGATTGCCCTGCCGCTGCATGTGCCGATACGCGTCCTCATCGCGGAATAGCTGCTCCACGTGGCCCACGATCGCAGACCGATTGGTGCCGACCAGCCGGGCGCAGCCGGCCTCGACCGCCTCAGGACGTTCGGTCTCCTCGCGGAGCACCAGCAGCGGAACGCTGAACGTCGGCGCCTCTTCCTGCAGACCGCCGGAATCAGTCAGCACGAGCCACGCATCGGCGAGCGCCTGCTGCATCTCGAGGTAGTCGAGCGGCGCGACCAGCTTGATGTTCGCTCGCGTGCCGAGCCGGGTGTGCACCTGCTCGCGCACAATCGGGTTCGGATGCACGGGGAACAACACGTCGAGATCGCGGTGCGCGTCAGCGATGTCCGTCACCGCGCCGCAAATCTGTTCAAGCGGCTCGCCCCAGTTCTCGCGCCGGTGTACGGTCACGAGCACGTGGCCGCGTCCGGCGATCCGCCGGCAGATATCCTTGTGCTCGCGGGTCCAGAGCTGTGCGTCGACCACCGTGTTGCCGGTCATGTGAATCGAGCGGTCGGGCACGCCTTCGGCGAGGAGCGCCTGCCGGGCCCGAGGCGTCGGCGCAAAGTGGAAGCGCGCGATCCGGGTGATCATCTGCCGCAGGGCTTCTTCCGGAAACGGCTGTTCCAGGTTGTAGGTGCGGAGCCCTGCTTCCACGTGAGCCACGGGGACCTGGTTGTAAAAACCGGCCAGCGCTCCCTGAAACGCGCTCTCCGTGTCGCCCTGCACGATCACGACCGACCATGGCTGTTGCCGCATGACCGGCTCGAGCTGCTCGCGGCAACCGACGCTGAAGTCACCCAGCGATGTGCCGCGGCGCGTCAGGGAAATATCGGGGACGATATCGAAGCACGAGAGAATTTGCCGCGCCATCTCGTCATGCTGGCCGGTATGCAGCCATTGGACACCGATGTCGTCCGCGCCACGGAGCGCGTGATACAGCGGCGCCAGCTTGACGATTTCCGGCCGCGTGCCGGAGACGAGCAAGACGTTTCGCACCATGTCCTCTCGTTGTATCGGCAAGCGGCTAGATCGCATCAACAACTGCTGGTGCGAGGCACCGCGGCAAATCTTCATTGTCCTGCCCGCCCCTGCCGCGCTTCGCACGCTTCTCCTCTTGACCGCCTAGAGAAGGGCGGATTACGATTGGCTCCTCTAGATGAACCAGAGGAGATGACGTGCCAACCTCTGACAAACAGAGCGGGCTCGTTCAGGGCACGCTCGACATGCTGATCCTGAAGACATTGGCGCTCGAGCCGATGCACGGCTACGGCATCGGCCTGCGGATCGAGCAGATCAGCCGCGGGATCTTCCAGGTCAACGCCGGAACGCTGTTCCCTGCCTTTCGCCGGCTCGAACGCGACGGCCTGATCAAGGCCGAATGGCGAACCACCGACAACAACCGCCGCGCGAAGTACTACGCGTTGACGGCGCAGGGACGGTCGCGGCTGGCGCGCGCGACGCGCGATTGGGAAACCCAGTCCGCCGCCATCGCCCGCATTCTTCACGCGTCGCCGGGCGAGGTCTGATGTCCCTGATCCAGCGGCTCCTCTCCGGATCGCGCGCGCTCCTCCGCAAGGACCGCGACGAGGACGAGCTCGACCAGGAGCTTCGTGCGTTCGTGGAGGCTGACGTCGATCGCCACCTGAGATCGGGGATGAGCCGCGAGGATGCCCTTCGCGCCGCTCGCGCCCGGATCGGCAGCCTCGAAGCGGTGAAAGACTACACGCGCGACGTCGGCTGGGAGTCGCGGGTCGAGAGCCTGTGGCAGGACTTCCGCTATGCCCTTCGTGGACTGCGACGCGCTCCGGGCTTTGCCGCCGTCGCCGTGCTCACGCTCGCGCTCGGCATCGGTGCCAACTCCGCCATCTTCAGCGTCGTGAACGGGCTCCTGCTTCGGTCCCTTCCTGTGACCGCACCAGAGCGGCTCGCCATGGTCTCGACCCGTCAGGCCATTGACGACGGCTTTAGCGCCGGATGGAACTACGCGACATGGGATCAGATCCGACAGCGCGCGAGCGTCTTCGACGGCGCGGTCGCCTGGAGCTATTTCCCGCAGCGATTCGACCTCGCCGAGGCCGGCGAATCGAATCCGGCTACCGGTCTGTTCGTCAGCGGTGAATTCTTCAGCGAATTGGGTGTGCCGCCCTTCATCGGTCGTACGTTTCTCGAGACGGACGATGCGCTGGGAAAGTCGCGCGATCACGTCGCGGTGATCAGCTACGGATTCTGGCAGCGCCGGTTCGGCGGCGCGCCCGACGCAATCGGACGGACGCTGATGGTGAACCGCACACCGGTCACCATCGTCGGCGTGACGCCACCGGCCTTCCTTGGCCCGGAGATCGGCCGCGCGTTCGAGATCGCCCTGCCGATCGGATCGGCCCCCGCCATCCTGAGCGAAGAGAACTGGGCCACACCCGAGGGGCGTTCGTACCTCGCCGTCATGCTCCGCCTCAAACCCGGGCAGTCGCGCGACTCCGCGTCGGCGCTCCTGCGAGGGATGCAGCGCCCGATCATCGAAGGCGCGATGTCCCGCAGCGCCCTGTGGGACCAGATTCAGGACGCCATGCTCAAGGACCCGTTCGTGCTGACCAGTGCATCGGCAGGGACCTCTGAGCTGCGACGTCAGTATTCGCAGCCGCTGACGATTGTGCTCGTGATCGCGGCCGCCGTGCTGCTCATCGCGTGCGCCAACATCGCCAATCTGCTGCTGGCCAGAGCGACGGCGCGCGATCAGGAAATACAGGTGCGAGCGGCGATCGGCGCGTCGCGCTGGCGCCTGCTCCAGCAGATGCTGGTCGAAAGCCTGCTGCTCTCGGTGCTGGGCGCGGCCATCGGTCTGGGCCTGGCCATGTGGGGCAGCCGGACGCTCGTGGCCCAGCTTTCCACATGGTTCGATCGCATCGTCATCGATCTCTCGCTCGACTGGCGCGTCGTCGGCTTCACGGCCGCGGTCGCCATCGCGACGGGTGTGCTCTTCGGCATCGCACCTGCGCTCACCGCCTTTGGCATCGCGCGCCATGCGAGCACACTCAGACCAAGCGGTGTGCGGACGACCGACACCAGACGTGCGGTGGTCCTGCGTGGTGGTCTGGTGACGACGCAGGTCGGCCTCTCGCTGATGCTGCTGGTCGCCGCCGGACTGTTTGTCAGGACACTCCAGAAGATCGAGGCGGTTCCGCTCGGGTTCGACAGCGATCGTGTCTTGGTCGTCAGCGTCAACGCGAGTCGATCGACCGTTGATGCGAAGAACCGCCGCGCCTTCTACGGTCAGCTTGCCGAGGCGAGCCGCCGCATTCCCGGCGTCGCCCACGCCGCCGCATCGTTGAACACGCCGGTGAACCGAGGCGTCACGCTCGTCAGCGACTTCACGCCGCGCGGAGGCGTCGATGTTCCTCCAGACGAGCGGCGGGCCATCGTGAACCTCATCACGCCGGGCTGGTTCGACACTTACGGTATGGGCGTCAAGACTGGACGCCTCATCGACGAGCGCGACACGGCGGCATCACCGCCAGTGGCAGTCGTGAACGAATCGTTCGCGCGGCGCTTCTTCGGGACGACACCAGCCGTCGGTGGATATATCGCCGCGGCGATTGGTCCCCCCGAAACCCGCCCAGCGCCGATGCTCATCGTCGGCGTGGTGAGCGACGCGATCGACCAGTCGATTCGGTACGGGGCCTCGCCGACGGTGTATCAGCCGCTGGCGCAGTTCGCGATGCCGATTTCCATGCCCGAGTTCAGCCTCAGTCTGCGTCCGGCGTCTGGACCACCAGCCGCGTTGGCACGGAGCGCAGCGGCAGCGTTGACCGCGGTCGATCGCAACCTTGCCTTCAGTTTCTACGCGCTCGAGGATCAGGTTCGCGGCGCGCGAAATCAGGAGCGGCTCGTGGCCTGGCTCGCCGGCTTTTTCGGCGTGCTCGCACTGCTGCTGGCCACGATCGGACTCTATGGTGTGACGTCATTCCTCGTCGCTCGACGCCGCACGGAGATCGCCATTCGCGTCGCGCTCGGCGCACAACGGCGCGATGTCGTCGGCCTGTCCGTGCGCCAGACTGCGATTACGACGGCGATCGGCGTCGCCGGCGGGCTGGCGGCAGCCGCGGGAGTGACCCGCTACGTGCAGTCGCTGCTCTTCGGAATCACTCCGCTCGACGCCGCGACGTTCGTGGTCGCCCCACTGGTCCTCACGATCGTTGCGCTCCTCGCCTGCTACGTCCCCGCGCGCCGCGCGGCCCAGGTCGACCCGATGATCGCGCTCCGCGCGGAGTAGGGGCGCGCTTCGCGCGAGGTGCGGGCGCGCTTCGCGCGAGGTGCAGGCGCGCGCTGACGCTCGCGAGGTGCAGGCGCTCACTTCGTTCGCGAGGTGCAAGCGCGCTTCGCGCGAAGTGCGGGGTGCGCGAGTTACCTCATGGCGCACCTCGCGAGGCGCTAGCCGAGCGCCCGCACCTCACGCGCCAAGCGCGTGCCTGCACCCCCCGAGCAACGCGAGGGCCCGCACCTCGCGAGGCGCTAGCCGAGCGCCCGCACCTCACGCGCGAAGCGCGTGCTTGCACCTCGCGAGGCGAAGCCGAGCGCCTGCACCTCGCGAACGAAGTGAGCGTCGGCACCTCACGCGCGAAGCGCGTGCTTGCACCTCACGCGCGAAGCGCGCGCGCCTGCTATACTCGCGTCACCCTCGATGTTCTTCCGCGGTCAACTGATCGGCAAGTACCGCATCGTATCTGCGCTCGGCAGCGGCGGTTTCGGCACGGTGTACCTGGCGGAAGACACCTGGATCGACAAGAAAGTCGCCATCAAAGTCCCGCACAAACAGAATCTCGACTTCAGCGAGCTGGTGAAGGAACCGCGCCTGCTTGCGTCGATGAGCCATCCCAACATCGTCACGGTGCTCACGGCGGAGAAACAGGACGATGTGTTCTTCATCGTGATGGAGTACGTGCACGGCGAGACGCTCGAGCATCTGATCTTTCGAGAAGGTCCGCTCGAGGTGACACGCGCGCTCGACTTCAGCTGTCAGATGTGCAACGCCGTTGACCACGCGCACACCGCTGGCGTCCTGCACCGCGACCTGCGTCCTGGCAACATGCTCGTCTCGGAGTCGGGCATTCTCAAGGTCACCGACTTCGGTACGTCGCGATTCCTCGAGATTGCGGCTCATGGCACGACCGTGATCGGAAGTCCGCCTTACATGGCTCCCGAACAGTTTCACGGTAAGGCGGTGTTTGCCAGTGACGTCTACTCGGTCGGCGTGACGATGTATCAGATGCTGACCGGCTCGCTCCCGTACGACACGCCATTGCCGGCCGATCTGGCTCGGCTCGAACGCGGCGAGCTGCTGAGCGCGCCGCGGATCAAGAACCCGCGCATCCCGAAATCAATCAACGACATCGTCCTGAAAGCGCTCGCGCCCCAGCTGACCGCCAGGTATCAACGTGCCGCCGACCTGCTGAACGACATCCTGGCAGCGCGGGAGCCAGCTCCCCAGCGCGCGATCGGCCGGAGCCGCGCGACCGTGGCGACCGCCGATGACCACGTCGCTGACATCCAATCGCGTCTCAAGGCCCGAGAGGACACGCCGCAGGGCCGCTTCTGCTGGCATTGCCGCAAGCCACTGCACGCCAGGTCTGATAAATGCCCTTTCTGTGGAGAGCAGCAATAACCCCCGGGCCGGGCCGTGTAGGCCGCGCCTTCCAGGCCCGGCGGCAGCTCTCGCGATAGCTCAGCTTGCCCACCCGGATTTCGTGCTAGCTTCTTTTCGACCATGAGAATCCTGCTCTTGTCGATGCCGGATTCCTTCGAGCACACGCCGACGCTCGCCGTGCGCATGCCGAACGGCGCGCTCGCGTCGCTGGCCGGCAACGTCGACGATCATCATCACGTCGCCATCGCCGATCTCATCCTCGCGCAGTCGTCCGTTCGAGCCACCGTCGAACAGCTCGTTCGCCAGGAGCAGCCGGATCTCGTCGGGCTCTCCGTGATGACGTTTCAGCGCTCGACCGCCCGCCGCATCATTGGCCTGGTGCGATCGATGCGGCCCGACGTCAAGATCGTCGTCGGCGGATACGATCCCTCGCTTGCACCCGAGGCGTGGACACATCCCTCGATCGGGGTCGACTTCATCGTCCGCGGCGAAGGCGACATCACCTTCCGCGAGCTGGTGCGGGCGATCGAGGGCGGTCAGCCGCCGAGTTGCGTGCAGGGATTGTGGTACCGCACCGCGGCAGGCATGCAGACGACGGCGCCGCGCGCCGCGGCTGCGCTCGAACGCGATGAAGTGCGCCCACCACGGCGAGATGCGCGGGTGCTCTCCGGCTACACGATGATGGGACATCCGATCGACGTCGTCGAGACGTCGAGAGGCTGCACCTACGACTGCAGCTTCTGCTCTATCATCGAGATGCGCGGGCGCAACTTCCATCGCCTTGCCATCGATCGCGTCATCGCGGACATCGCCGATGCGCGCCGGCGCGGCGCTCGATCGATTTTCCTCGTCGACGACAACATCACCATCGACGTGCCTCGGCTGGAAGCGCTGTGCCGCGCGATCATCGACGCGGGTCTGAACGACATCTTCTATCTCGTGCAGGCGATGACCGCCTCGATTGCCACGCACGGCGAGACTCTCGCGCCGTTGATGCAGCGCGCCGGGTTCCGGTACGTGTTCCTCGGCATCGAGAACATCCTCGAGGACGACCTCGCGTTCCTGAAGGCGACGGCCAAGAACAGCCGCAGCAAGGCGGGGCAGGGACGTCAGAACTCGACGCTGGCCGCTGTCGACGTCTTGCACCGGCACGGCATGTTCGTCGTCGGCGGCCTCATCGTCGGCAACCCCGACGACACGCGAGACGCGATCGATACCAACCTGGCCTTCGCACGCGAATACGTCGACTGGCCGTACATCCAGCATCCGACGCCGTATCCGGGTACGCCAATGACGCGCGATTTCCGGGAGCGCAATCTGATCGTCAACACGCGCGTCGACGAGTACGACGGCACGTCAGCGGTGACGCGCAGCACGCATCTGGATGCCGACGAAATCGAGTATCTGCGCTGGAAGGCCGACCGCTGGATGAAGGTTCGCCACATCCCCGCCGCGTTCCGTCTGTATCCGGGGTTCGTGCTGAAGAACGGTCGCCGCATGCTCGCCCACACATTCCGCGGCACCTCCTGGCGCTCGGTGCTCGGCTTCGAGGGCAGTCGCGACGTCTTCCGCCGCTACAAGCAGATTCGCGCGAAGGAGCGCCAGTACCTCGACACGCCCGATCCGCTTCCGACCGGCACCGACACCTCCTACGTGGCGCCGGCGACGTCGGTCGCCGTTCTGCGCGGTTGATACGGGCCGCCTGAAGGCGGCCCCTACGTAGCGCTCGCCGAAACGGTTTACGCACGCCGTAAGACGCCGGCACACGCGTCCGACGCCGAGTCTCACCTGCAAGCGCATTTCCGAATGAAGTTCCCCAGGCACTCAGCTTGCACACCGCAACGGCATCTCTCAGGTTGATTGCTGCGGGGCTTCAACTCAATACAAAGAGGAGCGCGTATGCCCCGCTATCTTGCCGCTGCCACTCTGCTCATCCCGATCGCTATTGCCGCGTCAGCCTGTGGGGGCGGCGGGTCGAACACGCCGACAGCACCGTCGCCCAGCACTCCGTTCACCATCACGGTCACGCGTCAGAACGGCGCGCAATCGTTCTCGCCCAATCCGGCCCTCGCCGGAGGGCAAACGGTTGTTTTCCGCAACGCGGACAGCGTTGTCCATCGCGTCATCCTGAACGACAACTCCATCGATACGGGAGACATCGCGCCAGGCGCGACGAGCAGGGCCATGACGATGCCGTCGAACGGCACGAACTATCACTGCTCGCTGCACCCGGACATGGTCGGTGCGATCAATCCTGCCAGCGGCGGAGCACCGCCGCCGTGCGAGGGTGTCTACTGCAGCAGGGCGAACTGACTCCGAGTGCGCGATCAAACGCTTCCTTGGTCCTTGGTTCTTGGGCCTTGGTGCTTTGTCCGGCCCTGGTCCTCGGTCCGTCCTTGGTCCTTGGTCCAGCGGTCCCTGGTCCACTCCCTTACGGTCGAAAGGACCACGGACCCCTCCTTCAGCGTCAGCCTGACATTGGGCGTTTCCCTGATGACCCTGCTACGATCTGAGGGAAATAGCCAAGGGCGCTGCCAGAGCCCCTTGGCTATTCCCGCAGTATCTCTTGGCGCGCTTCGCGCGCCGAGGATCGCTATGCGGGGCACAACGCGCCCAAAGTCGCGAGACGAGCCGCATAGCGATCCATTCTCGAAGGAGCGACCTATGTCTTTTCCTGGGACCGGCAAGATTTGGATGAACGGCAAGCTCGTGGACTGGAACAACGCCACAATCCATGTCGCGTCCCATGTCGTTCACTACGGGAGCGCAGTTTTCGAGGGCGCCCGGTGCTACGAGACGAAGCAGGGGCCAGCCTGCTTCCGCCTGGACGCCCATATGCGACGGCTGTACGACTCGGCGCGCATCTATCGAATGGAGGTTCCGTACGACCAGCGGACCCTGACCGACGCGGTCGTCGATCTCATTCGCGTCAACAACTTCAAGGCCTGCTACATCCGGCCGATCGTGTATCGCGGCTACGACTCGCTCGGCGTCAATCCCTATCCCTGCCCGGTGGACGTGGCCATCATGCTGTGGGAATGGGGCGCCTACTTCACCAAGGAAGCGATTGAAGAAGGGCTCGACGTCAAGATCTCGACGTGGGCGAGAAATGCGCCCAACACGACGCCGGCGATGGCGAAGAGCGTGGCCAACTACGCCAACGCCCAGCTGATCAAGATGGAGGCGATCGCCGACGGCTACGCCGAGGGCATCGCGCTCGATACGCAGGGCAACCTCAGCGAAGGCAGCGGCCAGAACATCTTCATCGTCCGCGAGAACGTCATCCACACGCCGCCGATTGGCAACTCGGTGCTGTCGGGCATCACGCGAGACTCGGTCATCACCCTTGCGCGCGAGCTCGGCTTCGAGGTCCGTGAACAGACCCTGCCGCGCGAGATGCTTTACATGGCTGACGAAGTGTTCTTCGTCGGAACGGCCGTCGAAGTCACCCCAATCCGCTCCGTCGACCGGGTCAAGGTCGGCCGCGGCCGGCGCGGCCCGGTGACCGAGGCTATCCAACAGACGTTCTTCAAGATCGTCCGCGGCGAGACGCCCGATACCCACGGCTGGCTGCAGCCCGTGAACGCGCGGGAGGCGGCTACAACGCGAGCCTAGAGCGACCGATAACCAGGAGGCCATGCACGTCAATGACCTCCTGAAGATTGCCGTCGAAAACGGCGCTTCGGACCTGCATCTCAAAGTCGGAACCTACCCGATGATGCGGGTCCGAGGCACCCTCATGCCTGCCGCCGAAGATCGGCGCCTCGAGCACGAGGACCTCGTCAGCATGGCCGCGGCCGTCCTCCCGGCCGGCCACCGCGATAAGTTCAAGGACAACCACGAGGTCGACCTGGCCTATAGCGTGGCGGGCCTGGGTCGCTTCCGCTGCAACGCGTTCCAGCAGCGCGGCACCATTGGCATGATCTTCCGCGTCATCCCGATGAAGGTCGCCACCATCGACGACCTGATGCTGCCCAAGGTCCTGAAGAAGATTGCCGCCGAGGAGCGCGGTCTGGTGCTCGTCACCGGGACCACTGGTTCCGGTAAGTCGACGACGCTCGCCGCGCTGGTGGACGAGATCAACTCGAGCCGCACCGCGCACATCATGACGATCGAGGACCCGATCGAGTACCTGCACCGCGACAACCGGTCGGTGATCAACCAGCGCGAGATCGGTGTCGACACCAACTCGTTCGCCCATGCCCTGCGCAGCGCGCTGCGTCAGGATCCCGACGTCATTCTCGTCGGCGAGATGCGCGACTTCGAAACGATTCAGACAGCGCTGCTGGCGGCCGAAACGGGCCACCTCGTGCTGTCCACGCTGCATACACTGGACGCTACGGAAACGATCAACCGCATCATCGCCGTGTTCCCGCCGCACCAGCAGAAGCAGGTCCGCATTCAGCTGTCGAGCGTGCTGAAGGCGGTGATCTCGCAGCGCCTGATCCCGCGCAGCGACGCCAGAGGACGCGTGCCGGCCGTCGAAGTGCTCATCACGACCGCCTTCCTGCGCGACTGCATCCTCGAGAAGGAGAAGTCCCACCTGATCCATGGCGCCATCGCCCAGGGGACCTCGCATTACGGGATGCAGACGTTCGACCAGTCCGTGTTCACCCTCTACGAGGGTGGCCACATCTCTTACGAAGAGGCGCTGCGCTGGGCGTCGAACGTCGACGAATTCAAGCTCAGGGTACAGGGCATCTCGACCACTGCGGACATCGCGCGCGAGCAGATGGCGCGCACGGGTCAGTTGACGGGCGGCAAGGCTGCCCCAATCACGAAAGCTCCTGTCATTACTCGATTTGGTTCCTAAACGCGTCCGTGCACGCCGGGCCTAAAGAGCAAGGCCGGGCCTACACGTGTCCTGTTAGAGTCGTCGGGTGGCTTCCGACGCGTATCTCACGGCGCTCAAGATGCTCGCTGGCCGAGAGCTCACGGAAGCCCAGGTCCGACAGCGGCTCGCTCGACGCAAATACGATCGCGACGAGATCGACCAGGCGATCGCTCGACTGAAAGCCAACGGAAACATCGACGACGCGCGAGCGGCGACAGTGATCGCACGTCGGGAAACGACGGTGCGGCGACGGGGCAAAGCCCGCGTGAGCAGCCGCCTTCGCGCCGCCGGCATTGCTCCGGGCATCGCCGACCGCGCGGTCCAGCAGGTATTCGAAGACGTCGATCCCGACGCGCTCCTGGCGGCGTCGCTCGAGCGTCGTCTGCGCGGTCGAACGCGAATCGACGATGACAAGGAATTCCAGCGACTGTATCGATATCTGGTCGGCCAGGGCTTCGAGCCCGATCGCGTGCTCGCCGCCCTCCGCAAACATCGCCCGTAGCCGTGGGGGCCACCTTTAGGTGGCCCTCGGCCCGGGCCTACAATAGACGCAATGACCTCCAAGGAAATCCGCGCATCCTTCTTGAAGTATTTCGAGAAGAACGGCCACCGCATCGTTCCCAGCTCGTCGCTCGTGCCGCACGAGGACCCGACTCTCCTGTTCACGAATGCCGGGATGAATCAGTTCAAGGACACGCTCCTCGGCAAAGAGCGTCGCGACTACAGGCGAGCCACGACGGTCCAGAAGTGCATGCGCGTCAGCGGCAAGCACAACGACCTCGACAATGTCGGGCCGTCATTCCGGCATCACACGTTCTTCGAGATGCTCGGCAACTTCTCGTTCGGCGACTACTTCAAGCAGGACGCGATCCCGTTCGCGTGGACGCTGCTCACCGCGGAGTGGAAGCTGTCGGCCGACCGCCTCTTTACGACCATTTTTCGCGGGGACGCGAACATCGAGCGCGACAGCGAGGCGTACGACGTCTGGCGCAAGTTTCTCCCGGCCGATCACATCGGTGAGCTGGGCGCGGACGACAACTTCTGGTCGATGGCCGACACCGGACCCTGCGGCCGGAGCTCGGAGATCTACTACTTTCGCGGTGCCCAGATTCGCTGTGGTGAGGAGACCGCTGGCGGGACGTGTCGCGGCTTGGAGTGCAGTTGCGACCGGTACATCGAGCTTTGGAACAACGTCTTCATGGAGTTCGATCGTCAAGCCGACGGCACGCTGAACCCACTGCCAGCACGATCGATCGACACGGGCATGGGGTTCGAGCGGATCACGGCGGTGATGCAGGGGGTGCTCTCGAACTACGACACCGATGTGTTCACTCCCCTGCTCACCGCGATCGGCGACCGGGCGGGCACGACCCATCATGGAACGATGTCGGAGAGCGACGTATCGATGCGGGTGGTGGCGGATCACCTGCGGGCAATGACGTTCCTCATTGCCGACGGGGTTCATCCCTCGAACGAGCATCGCGGTTATGTGCTGCGCAAGATCATGCGGCGCGCGATGCGACACGGGAAGCACTTGGGGATGTCTCAGCCGTTTCTGTATACGCTGGTCGACACGCTGGTGCGAGAGTACGGCGAGGCGTATCCGGAGCTTCGGTCTGGTCGCGACACGATTGTTCAGGCCGTTCGGAGCGAGGAAGAGCGCTTCGACACGGTCGTGACTCGAGGCCTGCCACGACTCGAGGAAGCGCTGGAGCGCGCGGCTGCTGGCGACAGAGTCCTCGCGGGCGAAGTCGCGTTTCGCCTGTACGACACGCACGGGCTGCCGCTCGACTTCATCGAAGACACCGTGCAGGCACGCGGCCTGACGTTCGACAGGGAGGGGTTCGAACGCGCGATGGACGTTCAGCGCAAGAAGGGGCGCGCTGGAAGCACATTCAAGAACACGACCCCCCAAACCGTGACGATCGGCGACGACGTTCGCGCTGTGCTCGAAGCCGCAAAGGATCAGGCGTTCAAGGGCTACGACGCGACGTCGCTCGACACGCAGGCGCTGGTGCTGTTCGACGCCGACCGCGCGGAGACACCGTCGCTCACCGCAGGTCAGGATGGCTTCGTGGTGCTGGCCGAGACACCCTTCTATCTCGAGGCGGGCGGCCAGGTGTCGGACGTCGGGACGCTGACCGGTCCATGGGGCGAGGCGGTCGTCACCGGCGTCGTCGGGGTCGGCACATGGCCGCGGTTTCATGCCGTCCATGTCGCGACAGGCACGCTGACGCGTCGCGACCTCGTCACCGCGAGCGTCGCGTCAGACGTGCGTGACGCGACCCGCCGCAATCACACGGCCACTCACTTGCTCCATGCGGCACTCCGCTCCGTGCTCGGGCCGCACGTCAAACAGGCCGGATCGCTGGTTGCACCGGATCGGCTGCGGTTCGACTTCGTCCACTTCAACCCGGTCACGCTCGAGCAACAGCTCGAGATCGAGCGCCTCGTCAACGAGCAGGTGCTGAAGAACACGCCGGTGCAGACGGAAGTGAAGCAGACACAGGAGGCGATCGCCGCCGGCGCGATGGCACTGTTCGGTGAAAAGTACGGCGAACGCGTGCGCGTCGTGTCGATTCCGGGCTTCAGCACCGAGCTGTGCGGCGGCACGCACGTTCGTGCCACTGGCGACATCGGCCTGTTTGTGATCGTTTCGGAGGGCGGCGTGGCTGCTGGTGTGCGCCGCATCGAGGCAATCACCGGGCTCGACTCGATGAAGGCGTATCAGGGTCAGCGCGATGAGCTAGGCCAAGCGGCAGCTGTGCTCAATACGCGTCCCGGCGACCTGACCGCTCGCATCGGCGTGTTGCAGGATGAGAACAAACGCCTGAAGCGCGAGAATCAGCAGCTTAAGGTAGGCGCTCTTAACGTCGAGGTCAGCGAGCATGTGTCCGTGGGGGACCGACCGGCCCAACCTCAGGTCATCGAAATGAGCGGCGGAGCCAAGCTCCTTACGCGCGAGGTCAGCGGGCTCGACAAGGACGGATTGCGCGCGCTCGTCGACCAGCATCGCGGTCAGATCAAGAGCGGCGTCGTCGTCCTCGCGTCGCCGTCCGACGGCAAGGTCTCCATCGTTGTCGGCGTCACGCCCGATCTGACCAAGAAGGCGCCAGCAGGCCAGATCGTGAAACAGCTCGCGCCGATCGTCGGCGGCGGTGGTGGCGGACGACCCGACTTCGCGGAAGCCGGCGGCAAGGATGCGTCGAAGATCGGCGAGATGCTGGCCGCGAGCAAGACGGTCGTGGAGAAGATGCTCGCCGGCTAGGTGACAGCGGCAGTTGTGACTGGCGCCGACGTGAGCTCGCTCGTCGGGTCTGAGTCGCACCGCATCGAGGATGCATCGCCCTATGGAACGGGGTTGAGCCGACCCGTATGTGCTCTAATTCGATACGCCCGATGGCGCGTCACACAGTTGCGAGATCGACATGAAAACGAGCGCAGCGACGTTGGCCGTCGTGGCCGTACTGCTTGCGGTACCCACAGGTGCGCAGTGGCTGAAATATCCAACACCTGGCGTGCCACGCCTTCCTGATGGGCGGCCGAATCTCTCGGCGCCGGCGCCACGAACCGCGGAGGGTAAGGTCGATTTCTCGGGTCTGTGGGAAGCCGACCCGACCGGAGGCATCCCATCCGACTTCGGCGCTGCGGTCGTCACGCTGCCCGCCGAATTCGAGAACGTCGCGGCGAGGCTGAAAGGAGGCCTCCCCTACAGACCGTGGGCGCTGGATCTTCGCAACGCGCGTCAGAAGGACAACGGCAAAGACAACCCGGATGGACTCTGTCTCCCTTTGAGCATTCTGCAACTGCACTCGCATCCGTTCCCTCGGCGAATCATGCAGCTGCCCGGCATCATGGCGATTCTCTACGAGAAGGACGTCGACTACCGGCAGATCTTCACCGACGGCCGCCCTCTCCCTGTGGATCCGAATCCGTCGTGGTTCGGTTACTCGTCTGGCGCGTGGGACGGCGACACGCTGGTCGTGCAGACCTCAGGGTTCCGCGACGGGCTCTGGGCGGACGCGACTGGCAACCCGCTGACGGAAGCCGCGAAGGTGACCGAGCGTTTTCACCGACCCACCTTCGGCAGGCTGCAGATCGACATCACCGTCGACGACGCCAGGGCCTACACGGCGCCGTGGACGATCACGCTCAATCACCGCATCAAACTCGATACCGAGCTGCTCGAATACGTCTGCCTCGAGAACGACAAATCACGCGCGCATTTTCTCGGCAAGTAGAACGGGCTCAGACGCAGAACCCGGCTTTCCTGAACGCCGCGATGGATTTCGTCGTGAGCTCCTCGAGCTCTTCGAACAGCACCGGATCGGGACTCGAGAAGTTGAAGCACGTCTTTCCCTGCAGACGCGCTTTCAGCGCCTTCGACGGCGGCGCCGGCGCGGCATCGAGGGCCATCAGATGGAAGCTGACGTACGCCTTCCCGATCTCGGTCCACGCGAGCGGGATCGTCGGACGCTTCGCCTTGCCGCCCCACGCCTTCAACGTCGCCGGGCCGATTGGCGCTTCGAGGCAGTAGCGCGTCGGCGTGTCGTCGGCCACCGCGAATGCTGCGGACTGCCGCTTCAAGATGGCGCGCAGATCGGCGAAGACGGATGCGAAGTCGTTCTTGGTCGGCATGTAACGCCGGTCCGGCTAAAGCCGGACGCTACAGTATTCGGTC